>JAJXWF010000055.1 GCA_021781735.1 Actinomycetes bacterium | reverse complement strand
GGCACCGCGGTGGAGACCGTGTCGCCGAGCAGCAGCCCGGCACCGCCACCGGCTCCGGCGGCGAGCACAGCGATCGCGGCGAGACCGGCCAGCGCGCGGCGTCCGCGGCGGGGCCGGGACGCCGGCACGCCGCCCGCCGGGAGCGGGGGCTGGCGTGTCTCGCCCCCATCGGGGGTGGGCGCGCCAAGCGTGGGGACCGGGTCGTGCGCGATGCCGGAGATGAACTGCTCGTCGTGATCGTCCATGGGTTTCTCCTGATGGATGCAGGCGCCCGATGGCGTCGTCACCACACACTCAACCCGCCGATGCTGTCGGCCGACTGTGCGCTGCACTGGGCCTGGCTGTGACCGGTCACCGGGCGCCCGGACCATCGGGTGACCAGGGCGGACGTCCCCGATGGCCCCTCTCGCTCCCGGGGTGACATCGCTTCCCGGACGCCGCCCCTAACACCGGAGGGAGCCAAGGACCGGCCCACGCCCGGCCGTGAGCCACCCCGGCCCTGCGGGAACGAGTCACCGCGCACCATGGAACACTGTCCCGCGCATTCGACGAGCGACGCGCCGGGACGTATGGGGATGTGGATCGGGACGTCGGGTGGTCGTACGACCACCGGCAGGACATGCTCTACGACGGCGTCCGACCTGCAGAGCGCCCCGCCAGGTACGCCTCGGAATTCAGCACCGTCGAACTCAACTCGAGCTTCTACAGGTGGGCGCGCGGGTCGGCGTTCCGGGCGTGACGGCAGCGTCTCCCCGAGGGGTTCCGGATGTCGGTCAAGGCGCCTCGCGGCCTCACCCATGCGAGGCGGCTGCGCGAGCCCGAGCAGTTGGTGTCACGGATCGGCGCCGGGTGGCACGACCTGTACGACAAGCGCAGCATGCTGCTCGTGCAGCTGCCGCCCGACATGGAGCGGGACGACACCCGAGCTGCCCCGCGTCCTGCGGGCCACGGCCCCGAGCGTGTACCTGCGGCTGCACGGCCCCGACCAGCACGGCCTGTACGCCGGCTCATACTCCGACGACGACCTGCGCCGGCGGGCCGACCGCATCCGCGAGTGGCACGCGCAGGGCCGCGACGTGTACGCGTACTTCAACAACGACGGCGAGGGCAACGCGGTGCGCAACGCCCGGACGCTGCGCACCCTGCTCGGCGTGTAGTCAGCTCGGACCCTCCGGCGCGATCCACACGGTCGACTCGCCGGCCAGCGTCCCCGTGAACTCCGAGGAGCTCACGACAACGTCGGCGGTGGGTTCCAGAGGGTAGTCCTGCGTCCCGAAGTTGGTGACGACCTCCCAGCCGCCGGGTCGGGCGAAACGCAGCACATCCTCGCGTCCGGTCTCGATCCAGGTCAGCCGCTCGTCGGCTCGCAGCGCGTGCCGCAGGGCCAGTGCCCGGCGATACAGCGACAGGGTCGAGTCGGGGTCCCGATCCTCCAGCGCCACCGCGTGGTCGGTGAACCACGCCGGTTGCGGCAGGTGCGCGCCACCGGGTCCGAACCCGAAGGAGGTGCCGCCGGGGGTCCACGGGAGCGGCACCCGGCACCCGTCGCGTCCGATCTCGGCGCCGCCGGTGCGGAAGAACGTCGGGTCCTGTCGCTGCTCGTCGGGAATCTCCGCCACCTCGTGCAGCCCCAGCTCCTCGCCCTGGTAGAGGTAGGCCGATCCCGGCAGTCCGAGCATCAGCAGCGTGGCGGCCCGGGCACGACGCTCCCCCCGCTCGCGGTCCAGCGCCGGGTCGGCGCCTCGGGAGCGGAGCCACGCCGACGCGGCGCTGGCCGGGGTGGCGTCCGGGTGTTGCCCGCCGGTCCGCGGGGACGACAGGGCATACCGCGTCGCGTGCCGCACGACGTCGTGGTTCGACAGCACCCAGGTACTGGACGATCCGGAGCGCGCGGCCAGGTCAAGGCTCGCGGTGATGATGTCGCGGAACTGGCCGGCGTCGAAGTCCGCGAGCAGCAGGTCGAAGTTGAAGGCCTGGCCGAGGCTGGTCGGGCTGGCGTAGAGCGGCACCCGCGCCGGGTTGACCCAGGCCTCCGCGACGGCGGTTCTCGGCGGATCGTACGAGTTGAACACCTCCCGCCACTCCGCGTAGACCTCCTGGACGTCGTCACGGTCGACCAGCGGGTGGTTGCCGTCCTTCGGGATGAGAGCCAGCTGCGCGGTGGAGGGCAGGGGTTCGCTCAGATCCTTCGTGAGCATGTGCGCGACGTCGATCCGGAACCCGTCGACCCCGCGGTCGGCCCAGAACCGCAGCGTCGTCACGAAGTCGGCGCGAACCTCGGGATTCGCCCAGTTCAGGTCGGGCTGTTCGACGGCGAAGTTGTGCAGGTACCACTGGCCGTCGGGCACGCGTTCCCAGGCCGGTCCCCCGAACATCGATACCCAGTCGGTGGGCGGAAGGGACCCGTCCGGTCCAGTGCCGTCCCGGAAGATGTAGCGTTCGCGCGCCGCAGATCCGCGCCCGGCGGCCAGGGCCTCCTGGAACCAGGCGTGCAGGTTCGACGTGTGGTTCGGCACGATGTCGACGATCACCCGGATGCCCCGGGCGTGCAGGGCCGCCACCAACGCGTCGAAGTCGTCCAGCGTCCCGATCCGGGGATCGACGTCGCGGTAGTCGGCGACGTCGTAGCCGCCGTCGGCCAGCGCCGACGGGTAGAACGGGCTGAGCCAGACCGCGTCGATCCCGAGCCCGGCCAGGTAGTCGACGCGCGCGCAGATGCCGGCCAGGTCACCGGTGCCGTCGCCGTTGGCGTCGGCGAAACTGCGCGGATAGATCTGGTAGACGACGGCCTGGCGCCACCAGGACGCGTCGTCGTGCAGGAAGGCGGTTCCGGTCGGTTCCGCGAGAAGCTGTGCCACGGGTGGTTCCTTTCGATGATCGGGGACGAGCGGTCGGGCGGCTACTTGATGGCGCCCTGGGTGACGCCCGCCATCACCCAGCGCTGCGTGAACAGATAGACGACGATCGAGGGCGCCATCGCCATGAGGTACGAGGCGAACGAGACGTTGTAGTTGTTGGAGAACTGCGTCTGGAAGATCTGCTGCAGCACCGGGAGGGTCTGCAGTTGCGGGTTCGAGGTGATGAGCGACGGCATCATGTAGTCGTTCCAGGAGGCGAGGAAGGCGAAGATGCCGACCGTGGCGCTCATCGGCGCCAGCAACGGGAAGATCAGCTTCCAGAACACCTGCCAGGTGGTGGCGCCGTCCATCCGGGCGCTCTCCTCGAGCTCGCCGGGGATCGAGCGCAGGAACGCGGTGAACAGCATGACGCTGAACGACAGCTGGAACATCACGTGCAGGATCGCGACTCCGATCGGGTTGTCCAGGTGCACCATGCCGGTCAGCTTCACCTGCGGAAGCGCAACGACCGGGAACGGCAGGAACATGGCCGCGAGCAGGTAGAAGAAGGACCAGCGGAAGAACCGGCGCTGCCAGTTGTGCGAGATCGCGTACGCGGCCCAGGCGCTGAGCACCACGGTTCCGGAGACGGCGACGACCGCGACGAACACCGAGAGCGCGAAACTGCGCGGAAAGTCGGTGAGCCTCCAGGCCTGTTCGAAGCCGGAGAGGCTGAACGGCGCGGGCAGCTCGAACGCGTTGCCGTTCACCGCCTGCCTGGTCGTCTTGAACGCCATCGACACGGTGACGTAGATGGGCACGATCACGGTCAGCGCGCACACGGCCAGGACGATCGTCAGGGGCCAATTGGCAGACCCTGGACGCCGAGCGCGACGGCGCCGGCCACTTCCGGTGATCGGGCGAGCGCCGAGGCTCGCGGCATCGAACGAGGTCGTGGTCATCAGAATGTCGCCTTTCCCCGGGTGAACCGCAGCTGCAGGAGCGCGATTACCACGGCAATGATGAAGAAGATGGTGGCGTTGGCCATCTGATACGCGTAGTCGCCACCGCTGAAGCCGTTGAAGATGGACATCGCCACGCTGACGGTCGATGTTCCCGGACCTCCACCGGTGAGCCCGACGATGATGTCGTACACGTTCAGGAAGCCCTTGAAACCCAGGATGACGTTGATGACGATGTAGCCGGCGACAAGGGGCATCGTGATGGTCCGCAGCTGACGCCACCCGCCCGCGCCGTCGAGCGAGGCAGCCTCGTAGACCTCCGACGGGATGGAGAGCAGCCCGGCGATGTAGATGAGCAGCGCGCTCGGGATCGCCTGCCAGGCCGCGACGATCACCAGGGCGACCAACGCCAGGTCGGGGGTGGCGAGCATGGACTGCTCGAGCGGGCCGACGCCCAGGGCGGTGGCCAGCGCCGGGACGCTCGTGCCGAAGAGGTAGCTGAACACGTAGGCGATGACGATTCCCGAGATCACCATCGGCACGACGAACGTCGTGCGCAGCGCGGTGCGGGCCTTGATCCGGGCGGTCAGCGACACCGCCAGCAGGAAGGCGACGAGATTGACGACGACGACGGTGATCACGGCGAACAGGAAGGTGAATCCGTACGCCTGCAGGATCGACGGGTCGGAGAACGCCGCCTGGTAGTTGGTGAGGCCGACGAACCGGAAGGTGCCGAAGCCGACCGAGTTGGTGAAGCTGAGCACGATGCCCATGACCGCGGGCAGCGTGATCGCCAGGGTGAACAGGATCAGGGTGGGGACGAGGAAGATGTAGAACGTGGGCTCGACGCGGCGGAAGCCTGAGCGTCGAACCGCTGCCGTGGGCAGAGGCGCGATGGCCATGGTGAGCTCGTTTCGCTGGGAGTGGGTTCGGAGTCAGGCGACGCGGATCGCGTAGCGGGACCAGTCCGCGTCGAGCAGGGCCAACTGGGAGGCCGGGCTCGAGCCGAGGACGATGGCCTGCGCATAGTTGGCCACGGGAATCGAGGCGGGGATCAACTGCGACGGGCCGAGGTAGAAGTCGCCACCCGAGTAGTACTTCCTGAGCCCGGCCAACGCCGGATTCGTCGGCGCCGGCGCGTCGATCCGCGAGCCGAAGCCGTCGTTGTCGTTGTTGTAGGTGTCGTTGATCCGCGGCTGCATCAGCCACGCCATGAAGTCGCGGGCCGCGGCCTTGCGCGGGGACGCCTCGGGGATCCACAGCGCCAGGTCGACGTTGACCCGCACCTTGAGGTCCGACGGATTCTCGGTGACCGGCAGCGGGAACATGCCCAGGTTCAGGTGCGGGCTGGTCAGGGCGATCTGACCCAACGCCCAGGGACCTTGCAGGTACATGGCGGCCTTGCCCTGGGCGAAGGCCGTGTTCCCATCGCCGTAGTGGCGGCTGGCCGCGTCCTTGTTGGAGTACTGGGCGAGCTGGACCATCCGCGCCATCGGCGCGGCGAGGTCCCTGGAGAACGACGTCGCCGACGACGGGCCGACGTGGGTGCCCTCCTGCTTCAGGCCGCCGAAGAAGGCGGCCACGTCCACCATGCCGCCGATCGTGTAGTCGAACATGCCCTGCGCGATCGTCCAGGTGTCGGCGTAGGTGTTGAAGAACGGGGTGACCCCGGCCGCGGTGAGCCGCTCGCACACGCCGACCAGCTCCGACCAGGTGGTGGGCACCGAGACGCCGTGCCGGGCGAAGATGTCGCGGTTGTAGATGACGCCCTCCGCCATCACCGAGTACGGGATCGCGCTGATCCGGCCCGGGTAGTCGGCCGTTTGTCGCATGAGCGGCCAGAGCGCGGGGTTGATCGACCTCGCCTGCGGCGTATCCCGCAGGTCGGAGAGGGCCCCGTGGTTCACGAACTCGGCGACCGCGAAGTTGTAGTTCCAGCAGCCGAGGTCGGGCGGGCGGTTCCGCACGAAGTCGGCGGGCACGTTCGACGACGAGTCCAGCACGACCCGGACCTTGTCCTGCTCGGAGTGGTACGTCGAGATGAGGCGGTGGAAGTAGGGGATCACCTCCGGTTTGGAGAGATAGAACGAGATCGTCGTCGGCGACGATCCGGTGGGCGCGCCGCAGGCGGCCAGGGCCAACCCGGAACCGAGGGCGCCCGCGCCGGCAAGGAATCCCCTGCGGGTGAACGTCGAAGCGGCCCGGGCCGGTGGGTGCTGATCGGGAGACACCGTTGTCCTTCCTGTCATGTGAACGAAACGACAGTAACTAGATTTAGTTACTAGATCAAGACCCGTGCGACATAATCTCAGAACGAGATGAGAGAGGTCCGCACCCCGTGGAACGATTCCCCGCAGACGCCGTCGCCCGGCCCGGCAGCCTGGACGCCGTGCTCGACTACGCCTGGGACGCCGGAGAATTCACCGCCACCGATGTCATGGACGCCGTCGGCGTCACCCGATCGACGGCGATCAGCGCCACCGAGAGGCTCGTCGACATCGGGCTGCTGCGCGAACTGCCGAACGCGCGGGACGCCGGGGAATACCGCATGGGCCGGCCGGCTCGCCGATTCATGCTCCGGGCCGGGGCGGGGGTGACCGTCGGCGTCGACGCCGGCCGCGCGCATCTGGCGGTCGGGGTGGCCGACCTCGCCGGATCGAAGATCCACACCCAGCGCTGGAGCCTCGACCCCGACGACGACTCGACGCTCACCCGTCGGCGGCGGATCTCCGACGCGGTCGACTCCGCCCTCGAGGGGGCCGGATCGAGCCGCGACGAGGTCGTCGCGGTCTGCGTCGGCGTGCCGGCACCGGTTGACAAGCACGGTTCCTCCCCCCATCACCGAGCCGGCTTCTGGGACCTCATGAACCCCGACTTCGTGGGGCTGTTCGCGGGCTGGGCACCCTTCGTGCGGGTCGAGAACGACGCCTCGCTGGCCGCGCTGGCCGAGGGAACGAGCGGTGCGGCGCGGGGATGCGAGAACTACGTGACGCTGCTCGCCGGCGAACGCCTGGGGGCGGGGGTCGTGGTCGACGGGCAACTGCTGCGCGGCGCCCACGGCGGTGTGGGTGAGATGCTCGCCTTCGCGCACGTCGTCGGCGTCGAGACGGCGGCCGGCCTCGGTCAGCAGTTGCAGGACTGGGCCCGCGACGCCGTCCGCAGCGGAACCGCCGCCCGCACCGGCCGGCTGGCCGCGACCCCGATCGAAGCGATCGACGCCCGGCTGGTCGTCGAACTCGCCGCGGCCGGAGACGGGGACGCCAGGGCCCTGGTCGCCCGGGCCGGGAGCATGCTCGCGCGGGTGCTGAGCGTACTCGGCAGCATGTTCGATCCCCAGCGCATCGTCGTGTCCGGAGCGGTCGCCGGCGGGGTCGGCGTGATCGCCGACATCGCGCGCGCCGAACTCCCCACCGGCATCGATCTGCCCGTTCCCGAGCTGTCGATCTCGTCGCTGGGAGCCGATGTCGTCGTCGACGGTGCCGTCGCCGGCGCGACCCGCCTGGCCCGCGAGAACGCGCTCGAACTGTTTTTGGCCCGGGACGTGTCGCGACGCGCCTAGCGACATCTCCCCGACGGCAACCGGCTGATCCCGCGCCCGGGGGCTGACCCGATCCCCGGCGCGACCGCCCGGTCACAGCCAGCGGCGTCCCCGCAGCAGCCCGATGAGGTGGTCGAGGACGCCGGGATCCATCCGCAGGCCGTTGTGCTCGTACTCGCTGGTGACCCACGTGCGGCAATCGGGCAGCAGCGACGCCGTCTCGAGCGAGAACTCCAGCGGCACGTAGGCGTCGTCGTGGTAGACCGCCGCCGCGACGGGAACCTCCGCCGCGGCCAGCCGGTCGGGCACGTACAGCTGGTTCCACTCGTGCTCGGCGAGCAGGTCGGCGGCCCCGGCGAACGGGCGCAGTCCGGCGTCCTCGGCGAACAGGCCGCGGTGCAGATGCTCGCCCGCGAGCAGGGTGGGGTCGTCGCGAACCCGGTCGGGCATGGTGCGCTCCGCCGACCAGCGGGTGGCGACGCCGTCGGCGTAGCTCGACTCGTGCAGCACCGAGTAGATCGGGTTGCGGCCGCCGAACGGCAGCGCGGCCGCGAGGTCGTGGGCGAACGCCGACGACGTGTGGTCGAGCTCGAGCAGATAGTGCAGCTGCTCGATGCCGCCCTGCATGCCGAGCCGGTGTCCGATCGTGCGGAGCCGCTCGGGTGAGACCGGGTCGCCGTTGGGCAGTGCGATCGCGCCCCGCGCGCACAGCCGGCCGAACTCCCGCATCCGGTCGCGGTCGCCCGGGAACCGGCGGTAGTAGGCCTCCGACTTGGCGATCATGATCCGCCACGTGGCCTCGTACACGTCGTCGATCGGGTGCTGCACGGCGCTCAGCCCGCCGGTGATCAGCGCCCCGGCCAGCGACTCGGGGTGGGTCGACAGGTAGTGCAGGGCGGTGAACCCACCGAACGACTGGCCGAGCACCGTCCACCGGGACACGCCGATCGCCTCGCGCACCAGCTCGCAGTCGTTGACGATCTCGTCGGCCCGCAGGTGGGTGAGGTGGTCCGCCTGGGACGCCGCGTCGAGTCCCGCCAGCGCGCCCGTCACGTCGGCGTGCATGCGGCCGTCCGTCGTGACCACCCGCGAGGACACCGGGGTGGAGCGTCCGGTGCCCCGCTGGTCGAGCATCACCACCCGGTAGTCGGCCAGCGCCCGGGCCAGCCACGACGGATTTGCCGGCGTAAGCATCGGACGCGGCGCCTCGCTGCCCGGGCCGCCCTGCAGGAAGACGAGACAGGGCTTGTCGGCGCCGCCCTCACCGGTGACGATCCGGGCGAACACCTCGATCGTGCCGGCGTCCGGGCGCGCATGGTCGAGGGGCGCGTCGAGGGTGAGGTTCGTGAGGGTCAGGCCGGGCAGGGTTTCGGTGGTCACGCGCACGGGGATCAGGCTATGCCCGGATGCTTCGGCCGCGGTGTGCCTCATCATCCACCGGAGACGGAACCCTCACCGATCCGCAGCAGCCGCTCCAGGGTGAGGGGCGCGACCCCGGTGATGCGCTCCACCGCGTCGGAGACCGACGCCAGGTCACCGCTCGCGATCGCCGTGTAGGTGCTCACCCAGGCGTCCACCTGCCAGCCGGGGACGCCGTACAGGGAGCGGGAGGCGTAGGCCTCGTCGAGGGTCTCATCGTGGAAGGATGTGGGTCGCCCGGTGACGGCGGTGATGATCGCCGCCGCCTCGTCGAGGGTCAGTGCCTCCGGACCCGTGAGGTCGTAGGTGGCGCCCGCGTGCGGCTCAGGGTTGGCGAGGACTTCGGCCGCCACTCGGGCCACGTCGGCCCGGGCCACCCCGGCGACCCGACCCGTGCCGGCCGGGCCGCGGATCACGCCGTCGTCGCCGGCCATGTCGGGCACGAAATCCAGGTAGAGCGAATCCCGCAGGAACGTCCAGGCCATGCCGGTGACCCGCAGGTGTTCCTCGGTGGCCCAATGATCACGTGCGAGGGTGAACGTCGCGTCCGGGGCCGCTCCCTGGAACGAGGTGTAGACCACCTGCTCCACGCCTGCGGCGGCCGCCGCGTCGATGAACGTGCGGTGCTGTCGCACCCGGTCGATGCTCTCCGACCCCGACACCATCAACAGCACGTCGACCCCGCGCAGGGCGGACGCGGCAGCGTCCGGGTCGTCGTAGTCGGCCCGTGCCACCCGGACGCCGTCGGCGTCGATGATGCGGCCCGGGTCACGGGCGATCAGCACGAGGTCGGCACCGGCGGCGCGCAGCTGCCGGGCGACCAGACCCCCCACGTGGCCCGTGACCCCGGTGATCCCGATCGTTCGACCCGTCATGGGTGTCTCCTCTGCGGTCGGCGCCTCCCGATCTGCGGGGCGGCGGCATGGGTGACGGCGTCCACGACACACAGCCCGTGAGTCGCCTGCGGATCCGGAGGTGGTGTCCGCGGGCCGGCCCACCTGCCGGCCGAGATCGAGTGGTCGGAGCGGGACATCGCCGGCTACCGGTTCGACCGCAGGTCGCGCAGCGCGTCCTGAATGCCCCGGTGGAAGGTCGGGTAGGCCCAGATCATGCTATCGAGCACCGCGACCGGCACCCGCGCGTGCACGGGGACGCTCAGCGCGCCGAGCACCTCGCCGCCGGTGGGTCCGACCGATGTCGCGCCGACCAGCACGCCGCGGTCGGCGTCGACGACCAGCTTGATCAGGCCGCTGTTGCCGACCTTGTGGATCCAGCCGCGGGAACTCGCCGACACCGGAGCCGAGCCGGTGATCACCCGGTAGCCCTGGTCGCGCGCCTGGCTCTCGGTCAGTCCGACCGCCGCGACCTCGGGGTCGGTGAACGTGACCCTCGGCAGTGCCCGGCAGTCGGCGGCCGGACCCTCGCGTCCGAGGATGTCACGCCCGACGATGTCGGCCTGGTAGGTGGCGATGTGGGTGAACGCCCCGTGCCCGGTGACGTCGCCGCCGGCCCAGACCCCCTCGGTGACCCGCATCCGGACGCCGAACCGCGAGTAGGCCCGCCCGATCTCGGTGCCGATGGCCCCACCGCCGAGCACGATCAGGCTGTCGGGCAGGAGTTCAGCCTTGACGGCGTCCCGGTTCGTCCAGAACGGGGTGTCCTGCAGCCCGGGAATCGGCGGCACGACAGCGGTGGTGCCGGTCGCGATCACCAGGGCCCGGCGCGCCTCGATCACGCCGACCCCTGGGACCTCGACCTCGCGCGGCGCGAGGACGCGGGCGCGTCCGCGGATGAAGCGGCCACCCTGGCCGGTGACCGGTCGACCGCGACCTTGTCGTCCCACGTGTCGGTGGCCTCCTCGCGGATGCGCCGCGCCACCGGCGTCAAGTCGGGCGTGACACTCGACTCCCCCGCCTCGGACGCCGGCACCACCCGGACGCCGCGCCAGAACGCGACGTGCCCGGTGATCTCGCGGGCGGCCGGCTTCGGCTCGGGGTACGTCCAGGCGGCGTCCCGCGAGGCGGTGTCACCGACGGTGACCGTGTAGTAGGACGCCTTGCCCTTCCACGGGCAGGTGGTGTGGGTGGAGGTGGGCGCGAAGTATTCGGCCCGGATCGACCCGGGCGGGAAGTAGTGGTTGCCTTCGACCACCACGGTGTGGTCGCTGTCGGCGATGACGGTTCCGTTGAAGATCGCCTGCATTCTCATGGCGTCGCTGCCTTCCTGGGGATGGGCGTTCGCTCGACCCGGCTCCCGGTCCGGCGAGCGGCCGGGGTGAGAGCCAGACCGCGTGGAGATCGAACCGGGCATCTGTGGGTCGAAACACCCAGTCGGCCCCGGCCATTCCTGTCGCTCACCCCAGCGGCAGCCGAGGGCGAGAGGATCCGGGGACCCACCGGGGCTTCGCGCCGATTCGGACGGAACCCGCCGGTGAGACGCCGGTTTCTCTCACCGGGCTACTTGCCGGCCACTAGCTTGCAGTTCGTCTGCCCGATCGACGGCGCGGCAGTGCTCGCGATCGCGATGTCGTAGGCGTTGTTCGTGCACGTCACCTGGGTGAGCCCACCGCTGGAGGTGCCGCTGAAGATCGCGCCGGCCCGGCCGGCGCCGCTGATCGTCACCTTCTCGAGGATGGGCGCGGCGGCCCCGGCCACCTGAACGCCGACCGACCCGCCCGTGATCGTGCTCGACAGCAGGGTCGGCCGCGCCGAGCCGGTGATCCCCACGCCGACGGCGTTGTCGGTGAACGTGCTCTTCTCGACCGAGCCGCTGGAGGAGTCGAGGAAGCAGATGCCGCACTGCTGGTTGTTGCTGAAGCTCGACGTCTCGATGCTCACCCGGTGCCCGCCGCTCAGCGCGATCCCCGCCCACGCGTTGTGGTCGAACTGTGATCCGGTGACCTGCAGGGTGGTCCTGGTGGACGGCGGCTGGTTCGACGCGGCCGACATCTGCACCCCCGCACCGCCCTGGCCCGAGGCGGACACCGCGCCGCTGATCCGCACGCCCGACAGCACCACCTGCGCGTCGGGGCCGGTGAGGATCCCGGACGCGGGAACGGTGGAGTCGAGCATCAACGACAGTCCGTCGAACTCCACCGTGGACGCCGTCGCCACCACGACCGCGGCGTCGGGGGCTGTCGAGCGCAGGATGGTCTTGCCGCGTCCGACCCCCTTGATCGTCACCCCGTCGAGCAGCACCAGGCTGTCGCTGACCCGGTAGGTGCCGGCCTGCAGTTCGATCGTCGCCCCGGCGCCGGCCCGGTCGATGGCCTGGGCGAGATCCTGCGTGGGCCACACGGCCTTCGTCTCATCGGCCTGGCCCGCCTGGCCGAGCAGGGTGGCGCTGATCCGACCGAGAACGGCCTTGGCGATCGCCCCGGTTGCCTGGATCGTCTCCAGGCCGCTCTTCAGTTCGTCGGAGAAAGTGGTCTGGAGGCACTTCTGCTGGGTCATCAGATCACGGGCCGTCGTGACCGCCTCCAACAACGGGTCGAGCTGTGCGGTCTGACCCGACGACGGCTGCGGGCTGCCGGACGCCGCCGAGTCGGAAGGCAGCGGCACCGGGATCGTGGCCGAGGGGTTCGAGAAGCTCGGCGTCGGGACGCCGGCCGACGGACTGGCGCTGGATGCGACGGTGTCGTAGGCGGCGACCCGATCGCGGACGGCGGCCACGAGATTGGCCACCGCCTTCTGACAGTCGATCTCCTGCTGCACCGCGGAGTTCACCGACGGCGACGGCGCCGACGCGGGCAGGGACGAACATCCTCCGACGGTCAACAGGCCCGACAGGAGGACGGCACCCAGGGACACCCGCAACCTCACGTGAACAAACTACCCAGCCGGTCCCAGGTAGGGCCAGAGTCGACGGCCCGCCATGAATACCTGGACCACCCGTGCTGGGCCCAGTCGAGGCCGGCGAGAAGCTGCGACAGCGACAACCCGGGCGCCACGGGGTCGACCCACCCGGGATCCCGCACGAGCGTGACCGGCCCGGGGACCGTCTGGCCCCCATCGGTGAACCGCGCGGTGGTGAACGCGGGGGCCGTCCGGACATCGGCGGTGGGGCTCGTGGGTGGCAACGACACCCACGACACTCCCGGCGCCAGCGTCGGGGCCATCAGACCGGAGGCCGTGTGCTCGTACCCGAGCAGGTGCCCGAGTTCGTGGGCCAGGACGCTCGCCAGGTCGATCCGTCCGGTCACCGCGCCGAGACTCCAGCCCCAGCCCGCGGCGGTGGCCGACACCGTGATGATCGTGTCGTCGCTGCGACCGAGGGCGGCGCCGCCCAGCTCGGCCACCCGCACGAGGACACCGGCGAACCGGGCCGGGTCGGCACCGCGTGCCACCCAGTGGGCCTCCGCGGCCGCGAGCGCCGTCGCCACCTCACCGGAACCCGGCCGGCCGACCGCGGTACCCGGCCCGGACGCCGACGCCATGAGGAACGCGCCGGCCGGGAGGAACGCGGGATCGTCGGTGCGCACCCGCAGCGTCGAGAACGTGGCGGCGTTGACGGCGATGAGTCCCACCCGACCGCCCGACACGCCCGCGTTCCAGCCGAACGAGGTAGCGTAGGTGCCGTTGACGGTGAGGCTGGAGCTCGCGCCCTTGAGCACGAGGTCGAGCGTGTACGTCGCCGCCGCCAGGCCGAGGGCGGTGACCGCGTCGATACTCCATCCGCGACGCGGGTCGACATGGCCCATCAGCACCCGCTGGCCGGCGAGGTCGATCACGGCGAACTTGAAGTCGTTGGCCGCGTAGTAGTCGAACACGATGCCGGCCACCCCGCCGGTGGTCAGCGCGGTGGTGACGTCGACCCACGAGGTGATCGACAGCCGGTCGACGCTGCCGAGGGCGGCGAGGTTGATCGACCATCCGCTCGTCGGTGACGTCGAATAGCCGGAGCGGGTCTGCGTCCAGGCACCGGACGCGGGCGGCAGCACGAGATCGCCGGTGCTGGACGACAGATTCACCGTGCCCGTGTCGTAGGTGACCTGGGGGGGCAGCACCTGGACGGCGACGTTGTCGAACTGTCCCCGCGAGTCGTTCGAGCCCATGCCGATCATGCCCTTGTTCAGCCCGTACGCGGCACCGCTGATGACGCGGGGGCCGAAGGTGTAACTGGTCGACGACTTGTTGTTGAGGACCACCGTGACGACGGTGCCGTTGACGGCGAGCAGCATGGAGTACCAGGTGCCGTACCTGAGCCCGCCCGACACGCTGGCGGTCTGGTCGTAGACCCAGCCCGAGGCGTCCCGGTGGCCGATGACGAGCTTGTTGATCGATTCGTCGATGCCGGCGAACTTGAAGTCGGTGGCGCTCTGGTAGTCGAAGATGACGAACGCGTTCGCCTTCCACCCGCCGGTCGGTTTGACGACGCTCAACTGCACGGCGACCTCGTAGTAGACCGGCAGGTAGTCGTCGACGTTGAACACCGCGGAGGCGTCGCCGCCCATTCCGGCGGCCGTCACCGTCAGCGCGCCGTTGGCGACTGTGAAGTTTCCGGTGTCGATGTAGAAACCGTTCAGCGCGGTGGACGCCGCGGTGAAGGTGGCAGAGCGGAGGACGTCGCGCTTGCCACCCGGCACGTTGCCGGCCTGCGGGTCGCGCGGGCCACCGGTCTGGTCGTGCCACTGCGGGTCGCTCTGAATGACCAGGCCCAGTTCGGCGAGCGGCTCGCCGTTGCGGCTGGGATCCCCACCGGTGATCTGGACGATGTACGGGTCGGCGCCCTGGGACTGGGACAGCTGGTACAGGAACGTCATGAGGGCCGGCTGCAGGGTGCGGCTGACGGTGGCGCTGCCGAAGGGGGCGAACGGCACGAGGTAGGTGTTGAACTCACCGACCCAGTCGATCAGCCGGTCGCCGCCGGTGTTGCCGATCATCACGTCGAGCCCGGCGCCGCCGTACGCGCGGTCCTCGTAGCTGGAGTTCGTGTCGGGCTGGTTGTTGAGGTATCCGTTGGTGTCGAGGTTGTCGTCGGCGTTGAGCAGGTCGTTGCCGAAGCCGCCGTACAGCGTGTCGTTGCCCGTACCGCCGACGATCCAGTCGGATCCGTAGTCACCGAACAGCACGTCGTTGCCGTCGGTGTTGACGTTGACCGGGGAGGCGTTCGTCGTGAGCGGGCCCTCGGTGGAGTTGAAGTTCAGCAGCCACTGGTAGATCTGCTCACCGGACTTGTTGAGGCTGCCGTCGGCGTTGAGGGTGATCTTGCGCAGCGGGTCGTACTGGTCGTACAGGTCGAACATGCCGGACTTCAGCAGCCCGTAGCGCAGGATGTTGAAGTAGGCCAGCGGGTGGTTCCAGTCGGACTCGACGAGGCTCGTGCCGGACACCAGCAGGTTGGCGGGGGCGAGGGTCGGGTCGGCCGGCGCGTACGCCGACGGGAGGGCTTCGGCGCCGGAGATGCCGTCGTTGCCCGAACCGCCGTGGATCCAGTCGTTGCCCAGGCCGCCGTAGAGCAGGTCGTCGGCGTACTGCGGCACGGAGTTCGGATCGGGCAGCGTGTTCGGATCGGTCGCGCCGGGGTTCAGGCCGAACGGGAAGATGTCCATCACCTTGGTGAGCTCACCGACCGGGTAGATCGTCGCCTGCTGCATGTTGCCCGGCGTCGAGATCGCCGCCTGGACGTTCGCGGTGGTGACGCCGTTGAGCGGCTCGGTGAGCCCGTTGCGGCTGGTGAGGATGTGACCGTCGTCGCCGAGGATGCCGTCGTTGCCGGTCCCGCCGGAGATCCAGTCGCTGCCCCATCCGCCGATGAGGTCGTCGTTGCCCGCGTCACCGAAGAGGACGTCGTTGCCGCCGCCGCCGTAGATCGTGTCGTCGCCCGCGCCGCCGTGGATCTCGTCCGCACCCCAGACGTCGACCGCGCCGGTGCCCTGGGTCGCGGCCGACTGCTGGGTGATGCCGGGGAACAGGCCGGGGGTCGCGTCCGGGCCGCCGGGGGTGTAGTCGAGCAGCACGACCGGACGCGGGATCAGCGGCACCTCACCCGGGGTCGACAGGTACTTCTGGTCGTAGTTGAACTGCAGGTAGCTGGTGGCACCGTTCGCGCCGACGCCCACAAGCCGGTAGATGGTGCCGTTGTCGCCGACGATCGTGTCGGAGTCGGGGCCGTGCAGGCCGGTGCCGTTGGGGTCGGTGTTGCGGCCGATGTCGCCCGGGGTGCCGTCGCCGCCGAAGATGAGGTCGCCGACGTCGGGGCGCTGGGCCTTGGCGGTCAGGCCGAACAGGTCGGAACTGCCACCGATGATGTCGTCCTGGCCGCCGCCCCCGAAGATCACGTCGTGACCGCCGCCGCCCTCGATGTAGTCGCTGCCGTCGCTCGGGAGGCTGGGGATGGGGTTGACCAGCAGGTTGTCGGTGACCGGATCCCGGCGGGCTCCGACCAACCCACCGTTGTCGAGCGCGTCGGGACAGGTCGTGACGCCGGCGGTGGTCGTGCAGGTGCCGCCGGAGGCGCTGTCACGGAAGTCGATCGACCCGTCGCCCATGACCACGTCGTCGCCCAGTTCGCCGAAGATCGTGTCGTTGCCCGCGCCGCCGGCGATGTAGTCGTTGCCGTAGTAGGACTGGTCGGTGGTGGCGGTGTGGTCGAGCAGGGTGATGATGAAGTCGCCCCACGCCGGAGCGCCGGTCGGGATGTTCTGCCAGGCCGGGTCGACGTTGGCGGTGCCGTCGGTGGAGGCCGTCGTGCTGTACATCTGGGTCTCGCCGCTCGCCAGCGCCCGGAACCGCGGGTTGGTGAAGTTGCCGAAGTGGCTGCTGCGGTCGATCGCCGCGCTGTCGCCGAACACGAGATCGTTGCCGGCGCCGCCGTCCAGCGAATCGTCGCCGGTGCCACCGATGATCACGTCGTCGCCCCCGCGACCGTAGATCGTGTCGTTGCCGCCGGAGTTGTCGTCGGTGCTCGTGACGGTGACCACCTGCGGGCCCGCGGCTCCCTCGAGGGCCCAGGTGACCCGGCCGTTGTCGCCGAGGCCGATGTCGGTGCCGTCTCCGAGGTCGATCCAGTCGTTGGCGGCACCGCCGAGCACCACGTCGGCTCCGCTGCCGGTGGTGATGGTGTCGTTGCCGCCGAGGGACGGATCGACGGTCTGGAGGGTGGCCGAGTCGATCGGCAGGGTGTTCCAGAAGGCACCCCAGGTGGACGCGACGTCCAGCCTGCCGGCGTCACCGAGGACGATGTTGCGTCCGTCGCCGGCGGTGACCGTGTCGTTCCCGGCACCACCGAACACCACGTCGTCACCCGAACCCGTCGACACCGTGTCGTTCCCGCCCACCGCGGACGCCATCGTCGCCAA
>JAJXWF010000242.1 GCA_021781735.1 Actinomycetes bacterium | reverse complement strand
CTTGCGGATGTCGATTCCGAGCGGCGCCCCCTGGAAGTCCCACGTGGGGATCGGGAGCGTGGGGTTGTGTCCGACGACGATCTCGGCCATCTCGTCACTCGTTGCGAGGGCGTCGGAGAAGTCGCCCGCGCCGACAAAGCGTGTGACGCCGGGCGCGGCGATCATGCTCATGCCACCTAGTCCGAATGTCTCGGTGATCGAGCTGTCTCCCATGTCGGGACACGCCTGCCCTTGGCTGTACCCGGTGAAGTAAAGGCCTTGCGGTGTGTTGACCGGCGCGGTGAACCATTGGTCGCCGAGGCCCGAGACGCGGATGCCGAAGTCCTTTCCGTTCCGCGTCATCGCTGTGACGATCGAGCCTTCTTCGATGGTCCGCGCCGCATCCATGATCGACTTGCAGGCCGCCATCGCGAGGTTGAGGAAGAACTGGTCGGTGTCGGACAGGAACTGCAGGACGTCCGCTACGTCGGACCGGTCAACGTCGGTTCGCACGAGCAACGGGGCGATCTCCTTCGCGAAGAGCGCCGACGCCGCGATGTTGCGCTGGTGGAACTCGTCGCCCATCGTGATCGCCCGGGAGATGAGCGGGATGAGCGCGAGGCCCCCGTGGGAGGCCTCGAGCGCCTTGGCGAGCGCCGGGCCGAGGACGTCGCGCATCCACTCCAGCCGCGCGACGACCTCCGCGTCATAGGCGCCGAACCTCAGCACCTTGCCGATCCCCTCGTTCATGGTGCAGTAGGCCCGGTTTCCACCGGCCCTGTTCTCGACCACGACGACGGCCATGCTCGGACTCGTGATGCCGCCCATCGGCCCGACGGCGTCGTGGTGATGGCACGGCTCGAAGGCGACCTCGTGAGCGAGGAGGGCACGGGCCTCTTCCTCGGTCTGCGCCCACTTCTCGAACAGCACGGCACCGACGCACGAGCCCTGCATCGGAGGCGGCATCTCGTCGAACGTGATCGGCGGACCGGCGTGCAGCAGCACCTTGGTGTCACCGGCGAGTACAGGGATGACGTCGCGCGCGTGCACCACGTCGACGAGCGTGGGTTGTCCTGACGAGATGGCCTCGATGATGGCCTGGTTCGCGTCGTTGATCGAGTCGTACATCGTGATCTCGCTCTTCCTTAGGCGTTGTCGAGGGCTTGGAGCAGGGCGACGAGGCGGGGGTCGCCACCCGCTGCCGGGGACCAGTCGTACTGAACCGTGGAGACCCCCGCCGCGCTGAGGGTCTCCGCGAACGACCGCAGGCCGATGTTGACGACGCTTGGTCCGTCCGTGAGCAGCTGGGCGATTCTGGGCGGTGGCGCCAGCATGGTGCGCGGTGCGCCGGACGCGGTTGATGGCTCCGGCGCGTGCGCCACGAGCGCGGTGGCGTGGCGTACCGCTGCGGCGTTGTTCGGCAGCACCGTCACGCCGGCCTCACGGAGCTTGCGTTGCTGCTCATCGAAATCTTGGATGTCCGCGTGGGTGCCGCAGACCGAGGCGACGACCACCACGTCGCGGCCGGCCTCGGCTGCACGTGCGATGCCGTCACGGATCGCCGGGACGATCGCACCGGCAGGATCATCCGACGCCCCGAAACCGATCACGACGTCCAGGAGGATCACCGCGGTGCCCTCGTCATCGAAGAGCGCCGGGAGTCGCTCCACACGCGTCGAAGGGTCGATCATCGGGTGCGGGCGGCCGCGCGTGTAGACGTCATCGCCGAGGTCGAGAATCTCGTGGCCCCCGCTGCGCAGCATGTACCCGTTCGCATGCGACGGATCCCCGCCGGGAAGACCCAGCTCGTCGAGGATCAGCATCGCGGCCTCGCTCGCCAGCGTGCCTCCGGTGTACAGGCCCTTGATCCAACGCTGCGAGGCGGCGAAAGCGGGCCGACCTCGACCGGCGAGCTCCACGGCCCGCGCAGCGGCGTCGGCGAGGGTGTACGCGTAGGAGATGTTCCCGACGCGCTCGGTCGTCGGCTTCTGGCCGAGGAAGACCACGACCACGCTCTTGGTGAGCCGTTGCGCGTACTGCTCGATGTGCGCCCGCACCGACGGGGCCGGCGGCTTGGAGATGATGACGATGGTCGAGGTCGCCGCGTCGGCATCGAGAGCGTCAAGTGCCTGAATACACGTGAGGCCACCGATGGTGTCGCCGAGGTCTCGCCCACCGAGGCCGATCGCGCTACTGACCCCGCCGCCGAGCTGGTCGATCTGACTCATGACTTCCTGAGTGCCAGTTCCCGACGCGCCGGCGATGCCGATGTTGCCCCGCCGGACGGTGTTCGCGAATGCCAGCGGCACTCCAGCGATCGCCGCCGTACCGCAGTCGGGACCCATGAGCAGGAGCCCTCGCTCGTGCGCGACCTGCTTGAGCGTGAGCTCGTCGTCGATGCTGACGTTGTCCGAGAAGATCATGACGTTCAGGTCGCGTGCGAGCAGCGCGGCGACCTCGCCCGCCACGTACTCACCGGGGATCGAAACGAGGGCGAGGTTGGCGTCAGGCTGGATGGCCAGGGACCTGTCCAGGCTCCGGGCCGTGCGCAGACCCGACGACGCTCCTGCACGCGCCTGGTGCTCGAGCGCGTCCTCGGCAGCCGCCACGATGTCTGCGACCTCGGTGCCCTCGTCCAGATCCATGCCGAGAACCAGGTCCCCGGCTGCCGCCGAGTCGAGCTCGGCCGACGAGAATCCCGTCGCGCGCAGAATGTCCTTGTTCGCCGGAGTCCCCATCATGACGGACACCTTGACAACGCCTGACAGGCCCGTGAGCTTCTGGCTGAGCAGCATCAGGCTCACGGAGTCCTGGTAGGTGTTCGGTTTGATCACTGTAGTGAGCATGAGTTCTCCATTGACGACGATCTCGATGGTATACCAACCATTGCGGCGGCGTGGGCGAACGGCCCGGGCTCTCCATGACGGCAGAACCTTGCGGTGCTTGCCTCGATCTTTTATCGGGCTGGGGCGTGAGGATTGAGCGCGGCTCGGTGGTCGGTTGGACAGGTGCAGCACGACGCGCCGTCCGGTGCGGGCCAGGGTCGCGGGGATGGTGAAGAGCCGGAACCGCAGGGCCTTGGGTGCCCAGCGGCGGGCGTCGTGGTCGTGCACGGCGAGCATCTGCATCCAGGCGGTGATCTCGCCGGCCAGGGCCACGATCGCGCACCAGATCCGGTTCGCGGCGAAGGACGTCAGGGGCAGGTTCCGCAGGCCGGTGTCTTTGGCCAGGCGGACGCGGTCCTCGCACCTGGCCCGGCGGCGGTGACGCAGTTCCAGGTCAGCGAGTTGGCCGCGGGTCGTGTTGGTCGCGAACGCGGTGATCCGCATCCCGTCGACGTCCTCGAAGCGCAGCTGTGCGCCGGGGTGGGGCCGTTCCTTGCGGACGATGACCCGCATCCCCGCGGGCCAGGAGCTGAGGTCCATCAGGTGGGTGAGCTCGGCGACCCACGCCCCGTCGCGCACGGCGTCGTGGGCGTCCAACGCCGGGGCCCACACCGTCGCCGGGATCACCTTGAGCAGGTCGGGGGTGTTGTCCGGCAGGGTGAACCCGACCGAGTACGACAGTCGCTGCCCGGTGTGCCAGGCGATGACCTTGTGGGTCGACCCGGCCCCGTCGATCCGCACCAGAACCTTGCGCCCGGGCCTGG
>JAJXWF010000054.1 GCA_021781735.1 Actinomycetes bacterium | reverse complement strand
CCTCAAGGAGTTCATGGTCCGCAACACCTACATCTACCCGCCCCTGCCCTCGATGCGGATCATCTCCGACATCTTCGCGTTCACCAGCGCGAACATGCCGAAGTTCAACTCGATCTCGATCTCCGGGTACCACATGCAGGAGGCCGGGGCCACCGCCGACATCGAGATGGCCTACACGCTGGCCGACGGGGTCGAGTACATCCGGGCCGGCGAGTCGGTGGGTCTCAAGGTCGACCAGTTCGCACCCCGCCTCAGCTTCTTCTGGGCGATCGGCATGAACTTCTTCATGGAGGTCGCCAAGATGCGGGCCGCCCGGCTGCTGTGGGCGAAGCTCGTCAAGCAGTTCGGCCCGTCGAACCCCAAGTCGATGTCGCTGCGCACGCACTCGCAGACATCCGGATGGTCGCTCACCGCCCAGGACGTCTACAACAACGTCATGCGCACCTGCCTCGAGGCGATGGCGGCGACCCAGGGCCACACCCAGTCGCTGCACACCAACGCCCTCGACGAGGCGATCGCCCTGCCGACCGACTTCTCCGCCCGGATCGCCCGCAACACCCAGCTGCTCATCCAGCAGGAGTCGGGGACCACCCGGGTCGTCGATCCGTGGGCCGGATCGGCCTACGTCGAGAGGCTCACCTACGACCTGGCCCGCAACGGCTGGAACCTCATCCAGGAGGTCGAGGCCGCCGGGGGCATGGCGCGGGCGATCGAGGCCGGCATCCCCAAGATGCGCATCGAGGAGGCTGCGGCGCGCACCCAGGCCCGCATCGACTCGGGCCGCCAGCCGCTGATCGGCGTCAACAAGTACCTCGTCGACGACGACGCGCCGCCCGAGGTGCTCAAGGTCGACAACGCCAAGGTCCGCGCCGAGCAGATCGCCAAGCTCGAGCGGCTGCGGGCCGATCGCGATCCCGACGCCTGGGCGGCGTCCCTGGAGAAGCTCACCTGGGCGGCCGCCAACCCCGACCCCAGCGACCCCGAGCGCAACCTGCTCAAGCTGTCGATCGACGCCGCGCGTCACCAGGCCACCGTGGGCGAGATCAGCGACGCGCTCGAGAAGGTCTTCGGCCGCTACACCGCGCAGATCCGTACGATCAGTGGCGTGTATCGCAGCGAGGCCGGTGACGACCAGGGCCAGGTGAAAACCGCCCGACAGCTCGTCGAGGAGTTCGAGACCGTCGAGGGACGCCGCCCGCGCATCCTCGTCGCCAAGATGGGCCAGGACGGTCACGACCGCGGTCAGAAGGTGATCGCCACCGCCTTCGCCGACCTCGGTTTCGACGTCGACGTGGGCCCCCTGTTCCAGACCCCCGAGGAGGTCGCGCGCCAGGCCATCGAGGCCGACGTGCACGTGGTGGGCGTCTCCTCGCTGGCCGCCGGGCACCTGACCCTGGTGCCCGCGCTGCGGGCCGAGCTCGACAAGCTCGGGCGGCCCGACATGATGATCGTCGTGGGTGGGGTGATCCCGTCGCAGGACTTCGAGGAGCTGTACGCCAAGGGAGCCGACGCGATCTCCCCGCCGGGCACGGTCATCCCCGACGCCGCGGTCGAACTGCTCCACAAGCTGCGCGACCAGCTCGACGATCAGGAGTGATGCCGCGGTGAGCGCGCCGTCACGACGACGCGGGATGAGGGCCGCTGAACTCGCCGAGGGAGTCCTCGCGGGCCAGCGGCCCCTCATCGCCCGCGCCATCACGCTGGTCGAGTCGACCAACCCCGTCCACCACCTGCAGGCTCGGGAACTGGTGCGGCTGCTGCGCCCGCACTCGGGCGACTCCGTCCGGGTCGGTATCACCGGGGTGCCGGGCGCGGGGAAGTCGACCTTCATCGACGCCCTGGGCATCCGGCTCATCGACCAGGGCCACCGGGTGGCCGTGCTGGCGGTCGACCCATCGAGCTCCCGCACCGGGGGGTCGATCCTCGGTGACCGCACGCGGATGGCGCAGCTGGCGGCGTCCGATCACGCGTTCGTGCGGCCATCTCCCAGCGGGGGCCAGCTGGGCGGCGTCGCCCGGGCCACCCGCGAGTCGATGATCGTCGTCGAGGCCGCCGGGTTCGACACCGTGCTCGTCGAGACCGTCGGGGTCGGCCAATCCGAGGTGACCGTCGCCGGGATGGTCGACACCTTCCTGCTGATCACCCTGGCCCGGGCGGGAGACCAGTTGCAGGGCATCAAACGGGGCATCCTCGAACTCGCCGACGTCATCACGGTGAACAAGGCCGATGGCGAGCACGAGGCGGAGGCCCGGGTGGCCGCCCGTGAGCTGCGGACGGCGATGAAGCTCATCTCGTCCGATCCGCACGCCCCCCGGCCCCCGGTGCTCACCAGTTCGTCATTCACCGGCAAGGGGCTCGACGAGGTCTGGCAGGCCGTGCTCGACCACCGCGCGTCACTGCAGGCGTCAGGCGGCCTTGAGGCCAAACGCCGGGACCAACAACTCGAATGGCTCAAGGCGCTCGTCGAGGAGGACATCCTCGGGGCCGCGAGACGGTCCCCGGGGGTGCGGCAGATCCGCGACGAGATCCGCCGGCGGGTGGCGGCCGGGGAGATCTCGGCGATCGAGGGGTCTGAACTGCTCGTGCGGGCCTTCGTGCGGGACGTTCCGCACCTGTGGCCCGACTACTGGCCCGGGTGAGGCCGGCGCTCGCCGCGACGTGCGGGGAGCCCCGCACTGCACCGCCGGGGTGCCCGGCGACCGGAGGGCACCCGGCGGGAGCGCCATGTGGCGACCCGGGAGAGCGGATGGCTCCACTGGCATCTGACGTGACCGCCGACCATCGGAAGAGTCACTCGTTGGGGAGTTCGTAGACCGTGTCGGAACGCGCCGGTCTCGCACCGAGTGACCCGTAGAAGCCCGCCGCCACCGCGCTGTCGGGGGACACGAGCCACAGTTTGGATACCCGGCCCACCTCGTGACGGAACAGGCTGATCAGTCGCGACCCCACGCCCATGCGTTGATAGTCGGGCCAGACCTCCAGCACGTAGAGGTTGGCCATCGGGGCGTCGTCGGGGCGGCTCAGCACATAGCCGTAGGCGAAGCCGATCAGCTGCCGGTGGTCGAAGCCACCCACCGCCACGACCGAGGGGTCGCGTAGGAACACCTCGGCGGCGTTCGCGGCGGGCGTGTGCCCCATGTGCTGCACGGCGGCCTCGACCAGGGATTCGTCACCCGGTCCGAGCACCCGCACGACGAGTTCGGTGTCACTGGAATTCACGCTCATACAGCGATGCTATGCCCGTCGTCGAGGTGGTCAGGAACCGCTCCGGGTCTGTTTCCCCGACGCGGCGTCCCGCCGCATCCGTTCCTGTTCAGCGGGCGGCACGCAGCGTCGAGATGATCCGCGGACGCAATCCTGCGACGGTGACGACATCGTCGACCGATCCGACCTCGACGGCCCGCTGGATGTTGTGGATCGCGTCGAACTCGGCCGCGAGGGTCGAGATCATCTCCGCGCGCACGCTCTGGCGCACCTCGGCGAGTTCGGCGCGCAGGGCGGCGCGCTGGGCGTCCGGCGCCTGCGTGGCCGACTCCCGCAAGGCCGCCACCCGCGGGTCGGCCTCGGTGCGGCGGGTCACTTCGCGGGAGAACACGACCGCGGCCGCCGGTGCGCCACCGATCACCGAGGCATATGAGCCCTCCAGGGCCAGCACGGTCATGTTCGGGTTCAGCGACTTCGAGAACACGACGAACGCTCCGCCGTGGTAGCGGGAGATGACCACGAACACGATCGGCCCCTCGAAGTTGACGATCGCCCGGCCGATCTCAGCGCCGTACTCCAGTTGCAGCTGGCGCATCGATTCGGGCGAGCCGTCGAAGCCCGACAGGTTGGCGAGCACGACCAGGGGACGGTTACCGCTTGCGGCGTTGATCGCCCGGGCCGCCTTCTTCGATGAGCGGGGGAACAGTGTCCCCGCGGTGAACGTGTCGGGCCCGTCGGCGGGCAGGTAGCCGGGCCGGGGGATGGATTTGGACTCGATCCCGATCATCGTGATCGGCATGGCGCCGATGGTGGTGTCATACACCACCGCGGTGTCGGCGTCGGCCATGCCGGCCCAGCGTTCCAGGGGCTCGTGGTCGGCGTCGGCCACCGCGCGCATCACCGTGCGGATGTCGAAGGGCTTCTTGCGGTCGGGGTTCTTCTCGGCCGAGAAGATGTCGCCGACGGTCGCGAAATCGCTGCCTTCGAGCACGTGCGGCGCCGGCGAGATGTCACGGTCGTCGGGATCGGACGTGGCGACCTCGCGGGGGGCGGATTCTCCGGGCCTGACGTAGGTGTGCTCGTAGTGGCGCATGAGGATCGCCTGGGCCCCGGCGAGGTCCTTGGCCCAGTACTGCGCCTGCCCGTTGGGGCCCATGACCCGGTCGTAGCCGCCGATGCCGAAGTTGTCCTCAGCGGACACGCCACCGGAGAAGTCGAGCGACTGCTTGCCGGTGAGCACCATGGCACTGTCGGGGGTCATGACCAGGATGCCCTTGGTGTGCATGAGCATCGTGGCCTCGGCGTTCCAATAGGGCTGGGCGCCCACATTGATCCCGGCGACGATGACGTTGATCTCCCCGCCCGCCTGGGTGAATCCGACGATCCGCTTGAGTGCCCACGCGACGGCGTCCATGTTCTCGGTGCCCGAGTCCATCGCGATCCGGGCCCCCGAGGACAGGGTGAACCAGTCGAGGGGCACACCCAGTTCGTCGGCCAGGTCGAGCGCGGCGACGATCCGGGCGGCCTCGGCACGTCCGATCGAGCCGAGCGCCTTGAGCGGGTCGCCGAAGATGACGATTCGGCGCACGCCCTCGGGATGGGTGGGAGTCGGGGTCGACACGTCGGCGCAGATGATTCCCGCGGCGTTGCGTCCAGGTTCCCGCTCGACGGGGACGAGACGTCCGGCGTCGTCGAGGTCGAGCTCGCGGGCCGTGCCGCGCGAGCTGCTGACCAGGCCGAACAGCTCGTAGGGGTAGACGAGCCCACGGCGGCGTGCTCGCAGCACCTGCTCGTCGTAGTGACTCAGCCCGGCGAGCGGCTCGGTCGGCGGGTCCTGGATCTGGAATCGGACGCCGAAGCCGGGCTGGTGGCTGAACCGGACGACGGTCGGCACGGCGCGGTCGTCGCCGGGCCGGGTGACCACCGATTGGATGCACACCTCGGTGATGCCCGCGTCGGCCGTGATTGGTGCCAGGGCCCGTTCGATGTTGGTGAGACCACGCAGGTCGAGGTCGAACTCGCCCCACACGTGGATCCAGACGTGGTTGTGGTCGAGTTGTCGCCTCGGGCCTGCGGCCGCGCGGGCGCGCCGGACGGCGTCGACCGCGTTGATCAGCGCCCGCTCCAGGTTCGGCAGTCCCGACACCCGACCCTTCTCGTCGCGCATGATCGAGAGCCGCCGCACCTGGGCGAGGGCCACGAGCCGCTGGTCGTCGGGGTTGCTCTTGGCCGTGGCCTCCAGCAGCAGGATGTTGCGGGGAGCGTCGAGGCGGCGCAGGTCGAAGGTGGACAGCCGCCACAGGTTCAACTGGCGGGCGACCAGTGGGTGGACGCCGCGGCTGACGCGGTCCTCGTGTGCCCGGGCGTCGGCCCCGGGCCGGAAGGTGAAGTACCGGACGTGCCCGTGCAGGATCGGCAGGACCGCGATCGCGACGCGACGCAGATCGGCGAAGAACGGCATGTCCGCGAGAGCGGCGGCGAGAGCGGCACCCTGGGTGTCCGCGTCGTCATCGACGCGCTCGGTGGTCAGGTAGAGATCGATCACGGCGTCCCGATCGCCATCGCGGTCGCCGATCTGCTCGCCGAGCAGGTCGATCAGCTCGCCGCCGGCGAGGAAGCGCTCGAGGGTGGCCACGGCGGAGACCAGCCGGGTGGGGCGCTCCGCCATCGTGTAGTTCGCGGTGACCATGGCACCGCCGGGCAGCGGCTCGGCACGCACGTCGCTCAGCCCGTAGCCGCGGTAGTGCCGCTCGGCCAGGATCGCGAGCAGCGGCTCCTCGGCGGGAGCGTCCTCGCCTGTGGAGCGGGTGAGGAACCCGACAAGCCGGTCGGGGGCGCCGACGAGTTCCTCGATGACGGCCCGCCGGGCGGGACCATCGGGCACGGCCCGAAGGTGCCCCAGCAGTTCGGGCACCTGGGCGAGGGAGGCGGCCTGTTCTGCCTCGATCGCCGGCCGGTCGAACCAGTAGTAGCGGATCGAGCGGGCAAGGTCGCCGATGGTCGGGAAGCGACGCTGGGTGGCCATCGTCAGGCGTTCCAATACCTGACGCACGTCGCCGCCGACCCGTGCGGGGCGCGGTTCCGCGCTCCAGCGCTGGAGCAGCCCGGTGACGATCGAGACGCCCGGCGTCCACCGCTGCTGCAGGAGGAACAGCCGGAAGATCGCCTGGTGCAGTTCATCGGACGGGTCGAGCGAGCCGACGCCGTAGTGGGACAGCACCCTGGTGAGACGGTCGGCGAAATCCGCGGGCAGCTGCTCACGCTCGGTGTCGAGGCTGTGCAGGTACCGCTGGAAGTACTCGCGGGTCGAGTGGACCCGGGAGTCGAGATCGGCATCGGCCCCGGCCGGCTGGTTGCGGCTCAGCTCGGCGATGTCGGCGAACATGTCCAGCAGGTCGGCCTCGACGGCCACGCTCGACCCGTCGGAGGGCCGCGTGTCGAGGTAGCGGCTCAGGACGCCGGAGGCGTCGGCGGGGTCGGCGTCGAATCCGAGCACCACGGAGCGCAGCCGCGCCAGCGGCCCCTCGCCGGTGGCCGGGCCGGTGATGTCGGCGGACAGGTCGAGGTCAGCGAGCTCGCCGCCCCGGGACGCCTCGGCGCGGTCCTCGAGCGGTTCGAGGCGGGCCAGTGGGGCACCCGTCTCGACCTGGTTGCCGGCGCGCACCGAAATCTCGCGCACCCTCGCCGCGAACGGCGCGGTGATGATCGTCTCCATCTTCATGCTCTCGAGCACGACGAGGCGATCCCCGGCGGCCACCTCGTCCCCGGCCGCCACCGGCGTCGCGACGACGAGGGCCGGGGCCTGGGAGCGCAGGACGCCGCCCTCGTCCCGGCTCACCCGGTGGGCGACGCCGTCGATCTCGATCATCTGCACCGGGCCGGGACTGCCGAAGACGACCCGATGGGTGAGGCTGCCCAGGGACAGGCGGCCGGTGAACTCGTCGACCCGGACGAAGCACGTGTCGAGGGTCACGCTGTCGGGATCGGCTCCGATCGTGACGGAGTACTGCTGGGGTGCGGTGCGCAGCACGTGCACCACGTGGCTGACGCCCCGCAGCTTGAGCTCGATCGGTCGGCCCACGTCGTGCGCCGCGACCGGTCGGCCACGGCGTGCGGTGTCGAAGAACCGGGCCCGCTCGATCGCCTCGGCGTCCTGGTATGCCTGCACGCCGGCCACGACCAGCGCCGCGCCCGCGTGGCGGGTGTTCTGCAGCCTGCCCTCGGCGCGGACCCGGTCGATCCAGCCCGTATCGGCCCAGTCCGCCTCCCCGCTGACGACCTCGGGTTGGGTCAACAGGTCGAGGATGAAGCTCTTGTTGGTGGCACCGCCGTCGATGACCACCGACGTCTCGGCGATCGCGCGCCTCAGCCGGGCGAGGGCTTCCTCGCGGTCGGCGCCGAAGGCGATGATCTTGGCGATCATCGAGTCGAAGTCGGCGGGAATCGTGTCGCCCTCGGCGACCCCGGTGTCGACCCGGATGCCCGGGCCCTGGGGAAGCATCAACCGTTGGATGCGTCCTGGTGCCGGGGCGAAGTCGCGGTCGGGGTCTTCGGCGTTGAGCCGAGCCTCGACCGCGTGCCCGATCTCGACGGGACGCTCACCGGTGAGGCGACCGCCCGACGCGACGTGGAGTTGCAGCTTCACGAGGTCGGTGCGGGTCGTCACCTCGGTGATCGGGTGCTCGACCTGGAGCCGGGTGTTCACCTCGAGGAAGGAGAACTGGTCGTCGGCGGGCTGGTACAGGAATTCGACGGTGCACGCGCCGCAGTAGCCCACCTTGACCGCGAGTCGCTCGGCGCTGGCCTTCACCTCGGCCACGCGGGCGGGGGTGAGCAGCGGGGACGAGGACTCCTCGATGACCTTCTGGTTCCGCCGCTGGATCGTGCAGTCGCGGACGCCGAGCGCCCACGCCGTGCCGTGGCCGTCGGCGATCACCTGCACCTCGACGTGGCGTGCCCCCGTGACGAGCTTCTCGAGGAACACCACGCCCGAACCGAATGCCCGCTGCGCCTCTCCGCGGGTGCGATCGAACACATCGACGAGATCGGCGTCGGAGGTGACCTTCTGGATCCCGCGACCACCACCGCCCGCGGTCGCCTTCAACATGAGGGGGTAGCCGATCCGGTGAGCCGCCTCGATCGCGTCATCGATCGTCTCGACATCGCCCCGGCTCCACGGGGCCACCGGGACGCCGACCGACTCGGCGATGAGCTTGGATCCGATCTTGTCGCCGAGCTGGCGCATGGCCTCGGCGCTCGGGCCGATGAATCTGACCCCGATCCTGCTGCAGAGCTCGGCGAAGCGGGGGTCCTCGGCGACGAATCCCCACCCGACCCAGGCGGCGTCCGCGCCGCTGTCGACCAACGCCCGCTCGAGCACGGCGTAGTCGAGGTAGGGGCGGGCGGAGGCAGGACCGAGGTTGACCGCGCGGTCGCTCTCGCGGACGAACATCGCGCCGGCCTCGCCCTCGGTGTGCAGGGCGACGGTCTCGATCGGGCTCCTCGTGCGCTCGGAGTTGAGGTCACGAACGGCGTGGATGAGCCGGATCGCGGCCTCACCACGGTTGACGATGGCGACTCGCTTGAACACAGAACGTCCTGGAGGTTCGGGGTATCGGATTCAGTCAACATAACCGCACGCGCGGCGTTCGGTGCGCCATCCCATCCACAATGTCGTTTCGACGCTGTTGTGGGGTTCGGCCAACGGCCGGAGCCTTTTGGCCCCGTGGGACCACAGCCTGATTGTGGTGAATCAACAGCCCGGCGCCCCTTGGGGCTCATCCGGACCTGACGTTGGGGGGCGTCGGCGCACCCGGGGCGCGTGGCGTGCGACTCGATAGAGTGGAGGGCCGACGACGTCATCCAGAGCCGACCGAACGGAGAGTCATGAGCCCCCTGCTGCCACCGCTGCGCCTCCGCGCCGCGAGGTCGGCCGACGCCGTCGTGGTTGACACCCCAGTCGTGCTGGCGCCGATGGCGGGTGTCACCAACGCGGCCTACCGGCAGCTGTGCGCCGAGCAGGGTGCCGGACTCTACGTGTGCGAAATGATCACCTCCCGCGGGCTGGTCGAGGGCGACCCCAAGACCGACGCGATGGTGCGCTTCGCGCCCAACGAGACCTACCGGTCGGTTCAGCTGTACGGCGTCGACCCTGCGGTGGTCGGGGAGGCCACGACGATCCTCATCGAGCGCTACCGCGTCGACCACGTCGACTTGAACTTCGGCTGTCCCGTGCCCAAGGTCACCCGAAAGGGCGGGGGAGGGGTGCTGCCCTGGAAGCGGGACCGGCTCAAAGCGATCCTCGAGTCGGCCGTGCGAGCAGGCGAGCCGCACGGTGTGCCCGTGACCATGAAGACCCGGGTGGGCATCGACGACGACCACATCACCTATCGCGACGCCGGGCGGATCGCTCAGGACGCCGGTTGCGCGGCGATCGCCCTGCACGGGCGCACCGTCTCGCAGAGCTATTCCGGCCACGCGGACTGGTCGACGATCGCCGACCTCGTCGACCTCGTCGACATCCCCGTCCTCGGCAACGGTGACATCTGGGAGGCCGCCGATGCCGTGCGGATGGTGCGGGAGACCGGCTGCGCCGGGGTCGTCGTGGGCCGCGGGTGCCTCGGGCGCCCATGGCTGTTCCGCGATCTCGCCGATGCGTTCGCAGGCCGGGAGAGCAGGGCGACCCCCACCCTGGGTGAGGTCGCCGTGGTCGTGAGGCGGCACGGGGAACTGCTCGCCGGCATCATGGGTGAGCGGCGCGGGCTCACCGACCTGCGCAAGCACATGGCGTGGTATTTCAAGGGGTTCCCCGTGGGCGGGGAGACCCGGCGGGCGCTGGCGATGATCTCCTCGTTCGACGAACTCGACACCCTGCTCGACTCCCTCGACGCGGATGCGGGGTTCCCCGAGCGGGAACTGGGTCGCCCTCGCGGGCGCCAGGGCAGTCCGCGGCACAAGGTCGCGATGCCCGATGGCTGGCTCGACGACACCGGGGGCGACCTGATCGACCTCAGCGACGCCGAACTCGACGTGTCGGGAGGCTGAGATGGACGCCCCCACGCCCCGGGCCAGCGCCTGGGCCACGACAATGCACGGACACGGCCACGGCGAACAGGTCGTCGCCCACCACGACCCGCACGCCGGGATCGCCCCCGGTGAACCCATCGGGCGGACCGCCCGTGAGGAACGGGAGGCGGCCACCCTGCGCGCCGGCGCGTCCCTGGCTCACAGCGCCGGCGACCGCGTCCGGGAGGAGGAGCCCGACCCCGAACGCACCTGCTTCGAACGTGACCGCGACAGGATCGTGCATTCTCCCGCTTTCCGGCGGCTCGCCGGAAAGACCCAGGTGGTGGTGCACCCGCGCGACCACGAGCGGACCCGGCTCACCCACGCCCTCGAGGTGGCCCAGGTGGCGACCTCGATCGCGCGCGGGGTCGGCGCCAACGTGGCACTCACCGAGGCGATCGCGCTGGGACACGACTGCGGCCACGGCCCGGGCGGACACGCGTCCGAGGACGCGTTCGACCGGTTCGTCCCCGGAGGCTACGACCACGGTCCGTGGGGAGCCGACGTCGTGCTCGCCCCGCTCAACCTGTGCCGCGAGACCCTCGATGGCATCCGCAACCATTCGTGGTCGCGGCCGGCACCGGCGAGCATCGAGGGGGAGATCGTCTCCTGGAGCGACCGGATCGCCTACTGCGCGCACGACCTCGAGGACGCCGTGCACGCGGGCATCGTCGCTGCCGCCGAGCTGCCCGATGAGGTGGTCGAGGTCGCGGGAGACACCCGCCGCCAGCAGTTGGGCGTGTTCATCCGGGCCGTCGTCGGCAGCACCTGCGCCACGGGGCAGGTGGGCATGGACGCGGTCACGGCCGGTGCGCTGGCCGCGCTGCGCCGGTTCAACTACGAGCGCATCTACACCCGCCCCGAGTCACTGGCCCAGTCGCGGTCGGTGGTCGACGTGCTCGACGCCCTCGTGCGGCACTACCTGCGCCACCCCGGCCTGCTGCCCGACGACTTCCGCGACGGCGCCGACCCGGTCATCGGCGTGGTGAGTTACGTGGGCGGGATGACCGACAGGTTCGCGTTCTCCCAGGCTGTCGACCTGCTCGACTGGCCGGTGGCGCGACTGCCCCGGGCGATCGGCTGAGCCGCCCCGGGTCTCAGGGGCGCAACCGCGCGCGCAGGTCGGCGGGCATCAGCCGGCCGGCCATCATGAGCCGGTGGGCCACCCCCACGACCACCGCCTGGCCGGCCATGATCCCGATGAGCACGAGCACCTGGGCGGCGCCCGCCTGGAGCGGCGAGCCGCCCCCGAGCAGGACGCCGATGAACGCTCCCGGCAGCGTCACCAGGCCCACCGTGCGGGTCGCGTCGAGATTGGGGTACAGGGCCTCGGGAAGCGAGGTCTCGGTGGTGAGCCGAATGGCCTCGGGGCGCGGGAGGCCGATCGCCAGGGCCGCCTCGTAGGTGGCGACGCCGTCGCGGAGGGCGGCGAACTCGCGGCGTCCGACGAGGGTGTGGGCGGTCATCATGTTGCCGATGACGATCCCGGCGAGTGGGACCAGCGCCATGCCGTTGAGCGGGGCGGTGCCCGAGCCGAAGACGATGAGCAGCACCGGGACCACGCCGCAGGCCATCGCCAGCGCCGACCACGGCCAGGCCCGGCCGACGCCGGTGCGTTGCGCGGTGGTGCGCACCCCGATGGCGAACATGAGCACGGCGAACGCGATGGCGTAGCCGAGGTGGGTGACCGCCGCGACGATGATGAACGACACGATCCCCAGTTGCAGGATCGCGCGCACCGCGGCCAGCACCATCGTGCGGTGGACCCCGAGACGGGCGACGACGGAGGCCGTCACCGCCAGGGCGAGCAGCAGCACCAGTGCGATCGCGAGATGCCACGTCGGCTCAACAGTCACGCCAGCAGCCTAACGGCACCCCGCGGGCGCCCATGGGACGCCGACGGCCGCCGGCGACCCCAGCTGCCGCGTCCAGGGGTCCGATCCGGGGCATCCACCGGCCGGGATGACTGGCCGCTCTGCCAGAGTGGAGGCATGAGCAGCGAGCCCGGCCACCGCCCGGACGACGACGAGAGCGTGCTCGAACACGTCGAGGAGGCGTGGCACGAGTTCGACGAGCAGCACCACGTGTTGCGCACGGTCGACGACGGCGACCGGTTCCGGTGGCGGGCGAGGATCCGCCGCAATCCGTACAGCCTGTTCTGGTATCGGGTCGCGGTGGGTGGCCTCGGACTCCTGCTGATGGTCGCCGCCGCACTCACCGGCTGGCTCCCCGGGCCCGGCGGCATCCCCCTCTTCCTGCTCGGCCTGGCCGTGTGGTCGTCGGAATTCGCCTGGGCGAAGCGGCTGATGGACTGGTTCAAGAGCCAGTTCACCCGGTTCCGGGCGCTCGACCGGCGCACCAAGCGCCGCGTCGCCTGGCTCAGTGTCGGCGGCGTCATCGCCAGCTGGTACGCGGTGGCCGCGGTGGCCGGCCTGCCCGAGTGGCTGCCGGACCCGATCAGTGGTTTCCTCTCGCAGCTTCCGGGTATCGAGCCGACCGCCGGGGCCAGCTGAGGTCGGCGGCGCCGGCAACGGGCCGTGCGTAAACTCCTCCCCATGGCCGGGCGGATCAATGACGAGGACATCGCCCTCGTCCGCGAGCGGGCCCGGATCGACGAGGTCGTGTCGTCCTACCTCACGCTGAGACGCTCCGGCGGGGGCTCGATGGTCGGGTTGTGCCCGTTCCACGACGAGAAGACCCCCAGCTTTCAGGTGACCCCGGCGCGCGGACTGTTCTACTGCTTCGGTTGCGGCGAGGGCGGCGACGTCATCAGCTTCCTGCAGAAGATCAACAATCTCACCTTCACCGAGGCCGTGCAGCAGTTGGCCGACCGGGTCGGCGTCCAGCTGCGGATCAGCGACGACGGGCAGCACACGTCGAGCGGGCCGTCACGCATCCGGATCCTCGAGGCCAACCAGGCCGCCCACGAGTTCTTCGTGTCCCAGCTGGCGGGCGCCGAGGGCCTCAGCGGACGCCAGTTTCTCGCAGGCCGCGGGTTCGACCGGACCGCGGCCGAGCACTTCGGAGTCGGCTACGCTCCGACCTCCGGGCGGGCGCTGAAGCAGCACCTCAACGGACGGGGCTTCAGCGACGCCGAACTCGTCCGGGCCGGGCTGATCCGGGAGGCCGGCTACGACTTCTTCCAGGGCCGGGTGCTGTGGCCGATCAAGGATTCCGGCCGGGCGGTGCTCGGGTTCGGGGCCCGCAAGCTGTTCGACGACGACCGCATCCCGGCGAAGTACATCAACACCCCCGAGACGGTCGTGTACAAGAAGTCGCAGGTGCTGTACGGACTCGATCTGGCCCGCCAGAACATCGGACGGAAGTCTCAGGCGGTGGTGGTCGAGGGCTACACCGACGTGATGGCCGCCCACGTCGCCGGCGTCGACACGGCGGTCGCCAGCTGCGGCACCGCCTTCGGCGACGAGCACGCGCGGCTGCTGCAGCGGCTCATGGGCAACCACGATGTGTTCAACGGCGAGGTGATCTTCACCTTCGACGGGGACCAGGCCGGCCAGAACGCCGCGATCAAGGTCTTCAACGGCGATCAGAACTTCATCACCCAGACCTACGTGGCGGTCGAGCCGACCGGGCTGGACCCCTGCGACCTGCGCATGCAGCACGGGGACGCCGCGGTGCGCGAGCTGGTTGCCCGGAGGATCCCGCTGTACCAGTTCGTGATGGCCAACGTCCTCGCCCAGCACGACCTCGACCGCGGCGACGGCCGCCTGGCCGCGCTGCGTCAGGCGGCCCCGCTGGTCGGCAGCATCCGTGACACCTCGCTCGTCAACCAGTACCTGCGCGAGCTGGCGTCCATGCTCGGGATGGACATCGAGGAGGTGCGCCGGGAGGTGTCGCGCAGCAGCCGCCGCCGGATCCCGGGGCGTCCCGACCCGGTGCGTACCCTCGACCCGGCCCCCGACGACGTGCTGTCGGCCACCACCCTGCCCTGGCCCGACCCGGCCGACCGGCAGCTGGACGCCGAGCGCTCCACCCTCAAGCTGATGTTGCAGCACCCGACGCTGTTCGACCAGGAGTGGGACGGCGTGGTGGCCGAGGACTTCTCGCACCCCGCGTACCGGGCGGTGTTCGCCGCCATCAGCCAGGTGCCGTGGCGCCCCGACCGGTGGACCGACGGCGTTCGCGACGCCACACCCGACGAGACGGCCCGGCAGCTGCAGATCGCGCTGCTGGTGGAGTCCCTCCCCGGGGAACCCGACGAGACCTACGCGACCGCCTACGCCTCACGGCTCCGGCTGATCGCCGTCACCGCGAACATCCGCGACCTCAAGGGCAGGCTGCAGCGCACCAATCCCGTCGAGCACAGACCCGAGTACGACGCGATGTTCGGTCGGCTGCTCGACCTGGAGATGCGCCGCAAGCAGCTGCAACTGGCCGTCGCCGGCAACGAGTAGGCCCTCCGCGGCCGGTGTGAGGGCGGGGGACCGACCGGTGTTGTCCGTTCGCTCGTGCACCGGAGGGCGTCGGGACCGGTGGCGATGGCATCGTGCGGCGCGAGGATCGCGGCATGACACCTCGGCAGCCCACATTTCACCACCCCTCGCGACGCCCCGGCCCCACGCGGGCTGCGACGGACGAGGCCGGACGACGTCGAATGCCACGCCTGGACGCGGCTGAAGAGGTGCGCCTGGCCCGCCTGATCGAGGCCGGTGTGCTGGCCGCCGGCCTGCTCGCCGAGGACGCCGTCCCGCCCGGCGCCACCCGGGCCGAGCTGAACGAACTCGTCGACGTGGGCAACGCGGCCCGGGAGAGGTTCCACCTCGCGAACCTCGGGCTTGTGCACCAGGCGGTGCGCGAGATGGCCGACTCCTGGGCCGACCCCGACGACCTGTTCCAGGAGGGATGTCTCGGGCTGGCCGAGGCGATCATGCGGTTCGACCACGCGCGCGGGGTGAGGTTCTCGACCCACGCCTACCGGTGGATCCGCAAGCGGATGGTGCCCGCCTCCCGGCGTGCCGGGTGCGCCGCCGACGAACCGGACTCGCGACTGCACTTCATCGCGGTCGTCAACCACGCGCGTCGCCTTCTCGAGGAGTCGGGACGCCCGAGCAGCCCGTCGGCGGTGTCCCGCGAACTCGGACGCAGCGTTCGCTGGGTCGAGTCGCACTGGTCGCGCAGCCTGCGCACCCACGACGACCTCGGCAGTGGGCCCGACAATCTGAGGTTGGCCACTCCTGACATCGACGTGGATGAACCCGCCGACTGGTGGCTCGACGAACTCCCACCGCGGGAGCGCCAGTTGCTGGTCCATCGCTACGGACTGCGGGGGGAGCTGCCCCTGGGCGACGTCGACCTCGCCGGGCTGCTCGGTGTGGTGCCGCACGACCTGCAACGGGTCGACACCCTCGCCAGGGAGCACGTCCGGCAACTGCTCAGCGAGGGGCAGTGCGAGTCGTTCGTGCTGCCCCGGATTGCCTGACACGACGCATCGACCGCCACAATGGGCCTATGAGATGGCCCTGGCAGCGTGACGACGATGACGACCTGATCAAGGATCTGGCGAGCCGACTGGGCGAGTCACCGGCGTCCGTGACTCGCAGACGGCTGGCCAGCGCGCGTGGACCGGTCGACGCGGTGGTCGCCCTGCGGGATGCGCTGGCGCTGCGACACTCCGAGGCCGGCCAACCGGAGGCCGAGACGACGGACCCGTGGCGGGTGCTCCAGTGGCCCGAGGTGCGCTCCGGCGCCTGGGACGGGGAGACCGGCCGCCTCAGCGTCACCATGCTCGATGGCAGCACCCAGCGCCTGCAGCTGAGCGAGCCCGGACGCCTGCCCGGCGTCTTCCATGAACGGGTCCAGTCGACGATCCTCGTCGAGGAGCGGATCCCCGTGCCGGGGGGCGAGGTGCTGGTGTCCGGACGCCGACAGCCCGCCGGTGCCGACACCACTACGGGGGAACGTCCCGTGGTCTGGCATGCCGTGGCCATCGGGCGCGCCGACCTCACCGAACCGGGCGTGTCGCGACTGGTCATCGCGGCGACCGAGCGGCTCCGGGCTGATTACGAGTTGTGATCGGCTTTCTGCTAATGTTCACACCGCGCTGAGGCGCTGATCCCCTGTAGCTCAATTGGCAGAGCATCTGACTGTTAATCAGAGGGTTCCTGGTTCGAGTCCAGGCGGGGGAGCCAAGACTAGTTGCGGACGACAAGGCAATATGTGTTCATCCGGACAGGACCTGGTCTCCTGCAAGCAACATACATGCAACAAAGAACACCCCACATCGTCGTTCTGGAGGTCCTGGCGGTCGCCCGCGCACCTCGTCGACGTGCCGAATTGGGCTTCGGTGGGTGATCGCAGGCCCCACATCGGGCGTCGGGCCCCAGCCGGACCAGTCAGGGCCTCTGTCACAAGACGGCCTAGCCCTCAGTAGATCGGAGCGGACGCCAGGGTTGACCATTGAGGGCGCCGAGTACGGCTTGCGGATGGGTGACGAGGCTCGCCAGTCCTACGAGCTTCATGGGGAACATGGCAGGGGCTGCCTCGAAGCCTGTTTCGTCAAAACCCCCAGTGAATCTTTCTCTCAGCGCCAACGGCAGCCCGGGCGCGATCTCCGACTCGAGCCTGCCCACCGGGGCGAACGTGCACGACCTGGACCAGATCACCCACCTCGTCCGGGCCGATGACCAGGTGGTGTACGCCGACGCCGGCTACCAGGGTGTCGACAAACGCCCCGACATCAGCAGCGACGCCCACCTGTCCCAGATCCAGTGGCGGGTCGCGGCGCGCAAGGGCGTGCTGAAGACACTGCCTGCCTGTGATCGGGTGATCGAGTCGGGTGAGGCGTCGGTGCGGGCGAAG
>JAJXWF010000241.1 GCA_021781735.1 Actinomycetes bacterium | reverse complement strand
CGACACGACCCTCACGGTGGCCAACGCGTCGGGTATCCGGCGCGCATCGCACTACCTCGTGCGGATCGGAGCCGACGGCGAGGCGCTCGCCCGGCAGGCCGGCCTGATCGATTCCCGGGGGCGTCCGGTCCGGGGCATGCCCTCATCGGTGGTCGGGGCGGGACGCTGCTGCCAGGTCGCGGCGTGGCGGGGCGCGATCCTCGCCCGCGGCTCGCTCACCGAGCCGGGGCGTTCGATGTCGCTCGAGGTCACCTGTCCCAACAGTGAGACCTCACTGGCCCTGGTCGGCGCGGCGCGCCGCCTCGACATCCCGGCCAAGTCGCGCGAGGTGCGCGGCGTGGAGCGGGTGGTGATCCGCGACGGCGACAGCATCGGCGACATCCTCACCCGGATCGGCGCGCACGAGACACGGATGGCCTGGGAGGAACGGCGGATGCGTCGCGAGGTTCGCGCGTCGGCCAACCGGCTGGCCAACTTCGACGATGCCAACCTGCGCCGCTCGGCCCAGGCCGCGGTGGCCGCCGCGGCGAGGGTCCAGCGGGCGTTGGAGATCCTCGGCGAGGAGGTTCCCGAGCATCTGCGCATCGCGGGGATGCTGCGACTCGAACACCGCAACGCCAGTCTGGAGGAGCTGGGCCAACTGCACGAGCCGCCGCTCACCAAGGACGCCGTCGCCGGTCGGATCCGCCGGCTGCTGGCGACCGCCGACAAGCGTGCCGAGCAGCTGGGCATACCGAACACCGAAGCGGCCCTGAGCCCGGAGTTCCTCGACCGCGACTGACGCCGACGGGGAGGTGTACACCTTCGCGACCGCTCCCGGTGTTCACCTCGGTGTAATTGGGCCTACCGTGACGCCGCTGTGACGGGTTCGTTAGCATTGGGCTTGTCCGAACAGCCTGGCACGGGCCATCCGGCCCGGTCTCAGAAGCCGAGTTTGGCGAGGCGAACGCAAGTCGAAGGAGTCAACGTACACATGACCGTCAAGGTTGGCATCAACGGTTTCGGCCGCATCGGCCGCAACTACTTCCGCGCTCTGCTCTCGCAGAACGCCGATCTCGAGGTCGTTGCGGTCAACGACCTCACCGACACCAAGACTCTGGCCCACCTGCTGAAGTACGACTCGATCCTCGGCCGCTTCCCCGGTGAGGTCAGCTACGACGACGAGGGCATCACCGTCAACGGCAAGACGATCAAGGTCCTGGCCGAGCGCGACCCGGCCAAGCTGCCGTGGGCCGAACTGGGCGTCGAGATCGTCGTCGAGTCGACCGGCCTGTTCGTCGACGCCACCAAGGCCAAGGCACACATCGACGGCGGCGCCAAGAAGGTTCTCATTTCCGCTCCGGCGAAGAACGAGGACATCACGATCGTCATGGGTGTCAACGACAACCTGTACGACCCGGCCGCGCACACGATCATCTCCAACGCGTCGTGCACCACCAACTGCCTTGCCCCGATGGCCAAGGCGCTCAACGACGGCCTCGGCATCGTCAAGGGCCTGATGACCACCATCCACGCGTACACCCAGGACCAGAACCTGCAGGACGGCCCGCACAAGGATCTGCGCCGCTCGCGCGCCGCGGCCCTCAACATGGTTCCCACCACGACCGGCGCCGCCAAGGCTGTCGCCCTGGTGCTGCCCGAGCTGAAGGGGCGTCTCGACGGGTACGCCATGCGCGTCCCCACCCCCACGGGCTCGGCCACCGACCTCACCTTCGAGGCGTCCCGCGAGACCACCGTCGACGAGGTCAACGCTCTTGTCAAGAAGGCCGCCGAAGAGGGCCCGCTCAAGGGCTACCTCACCTACACCGAAGACCCGATCGTCAGCAAGGACATCGAGACCGACCCGGCCTCCTGCATCTTCGACGCGGGCCTCACCAAGGTCTCCGGCAACCTCGTGAAGGTCGTCGGCTGGTACGACAACGAGTGGGGTTACTCCAACCGCCTCGTCGACCTCACCGAACTGGTCGCCGGCAAGCTCTGAGATACACCGAGTGCACCAAGCGCGGGGGTGGGGTTGCATCGCACCCCACCCCCGCGTTCTTCATGCGGATCGGCGAACGTGCCGGAGTGAGTCCTGTCCCGCACCGTCGGCCGCGGCAATCACCCCTGAATCGGAAGGATTCGCCCCGTGAGAACTCTCACTGACCTCGGCGACCTGCGCGGCAAGCGCGTCGTCATGCGTTGCGACTTCAACGTGCCCCTCGACGGGCAGACCATCACCGACGACGGCCGGATCCGGGCCGCCCTCCCCACGATCACCGCGCTGCGTGACGCCGGCGCCAAGGTGCTCATCCTGGCCCACCTCGGACGTCCCAAGGGCGCCCCGGAAGCCAAATACTCGCTGGCTCCTGCCGCGACCCGGCTGGGTGAACTGCTGGGCGCCGACGTGAAGCTGGCCGGCGACACCGCGGGCGAGGGGGCGGAGGCGGTCGCCGCGCAGCTTCAGGACGGCGACGTGGCGCTGCTCGAGAACGTGCGCTTCGAGCCCGGCGAGACCAGCAAGGTCGAGGCCGAGCGGGTCGCGCTGGCCCAGAAGTGGGCCGCCCTCGGCGACGTGTTCGTCTCCGACGGGTTCGGGGTGGTTCACCGCAAGCAGGCGTCCGTCTACGACCTCGCGAAGCTGCTGCCGAGCGCGGGGGGCAAGCTGGTCCAGAAGGAGGTCGAGGCCCTGTCCAAGGTGACCACCGACCCCGACCGGCCGCTCGTGGTCGTTCTGGGCGGCGCGAAGGTCGCCGACAAGCTCGCGGTGATCGACAACCTGCTCACGATCGCCGACACCCTGGTGATCGGCGGCGGCATGGCCTACACCTTCCTCAAGGCCCAGGGCCACGAGATCGGCCGGTCGCTGTTCGACGAGGCGAGCCTCGAGGCCTGCTCCACGTACCTCCGCACGGCGGAGGAGACCGGCAAGCAGATCCTGTTGCCCGTCGACGTCCGCATCGCATCCGGTATGGACTTCGCCGCCCGCACGGTCGAGGGTCTGATCGAGGTCGTCGGTGTCGACGCGATCCCCAGCGACAAGATGGGGCTCGACATCGGCCCGAGGAGCGAGGAGTTGTTCGCCGCGACGATCACCTCCGGCAAGACCGTCGTCTGGAACGGTCCGATGGGCGTGTTCGAGATCGCCGACCTCAGCCATGGCACCCGGGCGGTCGCCCAGGCGCTCACCCAGGTCGACGGGCTGTCGGTCGTCGGCGGCGGAGACTCCGCGGCCGCGGTACGCGACCTCGGGTTCTCCGATGACCAGTTCGGCCACATCTCCACCGGTGGTGGAGCCTCACTGGAGTTCCTCGAAGGCAAGGAACTCCCCGGAATCGCAGTACTGGAGGCATGACCATGACCCGCAAGCCCCTGATGGCCGGCAACTGGAAGATGAACCTCAACCATGTCGAGGCCGTCGGCGTGGTGCAGAAGCTCGCGTGGAGCCTCAGCGACGCCCGCTACGACGCCGACAAGTCCGAATGCGCCGTCATCGTGCCGTTCACCGACATTCGTACCGTGCAGACCCTCGTCGAGGGCGACCGGCTTCCGGTGGTGTTCGGCGCCCAGGACGTGTCGGCGCAGGAGAAGGGTGCCTACACCGGTGAGGTGAGCGCCGAGATGCTCGCGAAGCTCAACTGCACCTACGCGGTCGTG
>JAJXWF010000240.1 GCA_021781735.1 Actinomycetes bacterium | reverse complement strand
CGGTGCGTCCGTGCGGTTCGACCGCGACCTGCTCGGGCGCCCGCTGCGGATCACCCGGCCCGAGTCGACCCAGGTGCTCGTGCTCGACCCGTCGGGCGACGTGATCGAGTCGCGGACCGGCAGCGCCCGGGTGTTCCGGGCGTACGACCTCGCCCGGCGCCCCACCGCGGTGCGGCACGACACTGCCGCCAACGGCCCGGTGTCGAGCTTCGTCTACCACGACGCCACCGGTCCGGCCCCCGCGGACGCCGGCACGCACACCCTTGGTGGGCGGCTGGTGCGGGTCGACGACGAGGGCGGCAGCACCGTCTTCGACTACGACGACCGCGGCCGGATCGCGAGCAAGACGATGACACCCGCCGGAGCGACGCCGGTGACTGTCACCCTGGTGCACCGCTCCGACGGCCTCATCGACCACCTCACCTATCCCGGCGGCCGGGTCGCGGCCTACGGCTACAACGCGCTCGGCCTGCTCAGCTCCGTCAGCGGGGTCATCGACGCCATCGACTACGACATCGCGGGCCGCCGCACCCGGGTGGCCCACCACAACGGGACGGTCGAGACCGACGACCACGATCCCCTCACGGGGTGGCGCACGACGTCGTCGATCAACGGCCCGTCCGGTGTCCTCCGGCAGACGGGGTTCACCCACGACCGGGTCGGCAACCTCACGGCCCTCACCAGCCCGGACGCCGCGCTCGCCTGGACCTTCGGCTACGACGACCTCTACCGGCTGGTGTCCGCGTCCGGGTCGACGGGCACGCTCGGCTACGGCTACGACGACGCGTTCAACCTCACCTCCGCGGCGTCCGGCGCCTACCACTACGGCGAGCACGGCGCCCCCGCGACCTGCCTCACCAGCATCGGCGCCGACAGCTTCGGCTACGACGATCGGGGCCAGCTGGTCTCGGCGCCCTGGGGGTCGCACACCCTCGACGCCGAGGGTCGGCTGCGGGTGATCGCCCTCCCCGGCGGCGGCTCCGACACATTCACCTACAGCTACGGCGGATCGCTGGTCAAGCGGGTGACGGCGGCGCCCGGGGCTCCCGACCACGTCGTGCTGAGCCCCGACCCGCTCGTGCGGATCGAGGACGGACAGGTCATCCTCCAGATCAGCGACGGGGGCCGCTTTGTCGCCCGGGACACCGGGGGCGTGCTCAGCTGGCTGCACTACGACCACCTCGGCTCCCTCGTCCTGGTCACGGACGCCGCCGGCGCGGAGCAACTGCGCCTCACCTACGACCCCTACGGCCGGGTGCTCAGCCGCACCGGCGGCGCGACGGCGTCCCAGGGATTCGCGACCGGCCAGGACCTCGGCCACGGCCTGGTGCTGCTCGGCGTCCGGTGGTACTCACCGCAGCTCGGCCGGTTCATCTCGCCCGACCCGCTGGTCGGCGACGCCAACGATCCCGCGGCCTGGAACGCCTACACCTACTGCCGCGACAACCCGACGAGCTACATCGATCCGTCCGGCCGCGACTTCTGGAAGATCTTCGCCGCGGTCGTCGCGACGATCGCGATCATCGCGGTCGCGGTGATCGTCACGGTCGTCACGTTCGGCATCGCCACACCCGGGACGGTGGCGCTGGCCGTCGGCGGGGTGAGCATCACGTGGGGCGCGGTGTTCGCGGCCACCATGGTCGGCATCGTGGCCGGCGGGGTGATCGGCGGCATCGCCACCGCCAGCGCGGGAGGGGACGCCGGAGACATCTTCCTCGGGGTCGTCGTCGGCGGGGCGGTCGGCGGCTGGGTCGCCTTCGGCAGCGCGTTCGCCGGGGTCGCGGTCGGAGGTGCGCTCGGGCTCACCAGCGGCACCGTGCTCTGCGGGGCCGTCGTCGGCGGTGTCACCGGCACCATCAACGGCGCCGCGATGGGCTTCGCGTCCGGGTTCGCGGGTGGCAAGAACAACGGGCTCACGGACATCATGCTGAAAGTCCTCGTCGGAGCGATCACCGGGCTCGCCCTCGGCGCGGCCCTCGGCGCGATCAGCGGCATGGTGGCGCCGAAGCAGGGCATCGGGGAGGCCGCGCAGAAGGCCCTCCAGTCCGATCCCCCACCACCGAGCGGGCCACCCGGGCTGCCCTCGGCACCCTCCCTCACCGGCCCCTCCGCGCCGGTCAACACGCTGGGTGGTGCCTTCAACCAGGTGGGCACCGCGGCGCTCGGCCGGGCGGCCGGGGTCGTCGCCCCCTACGCCCTGGCGGCCCTGGCCCCCGCGGCCGGCAACGCGATCGTGTTCTCGATCATCGTCGACGGCGGCTCGGCCGCGACGTCCGAACTGTTCGACGACCTGCAGAAGTACGTCCGCACCCACAACGTCAACCTCGGCCCCTTCAACTTCATCAAATCCGACTTCTGATCCCGCACCCACAGGAGGCACCGATGCCCGGCTGGTACATCCACATGGAGACCGCGACGATGGTCGCGAAACGGCTGCAGGCGGCCGACCTGCCGCCGGACGCCACCATCACTCCACTCGACGCGCAGGGGCTCGGCGACCTGGCGCACACCTGGCGCAACTATCTGGCCGCGGGTGCGATCGGCCCGGACATCTTCTTCCTGCTTCCCGATTTCAAGGGCGACAAGGGCAACGTGCTGCTCACGGTGACCAACTGGGTGCTGAGTGTCTGGGACACCCTCGACAGCGAGTTCGTCTCCAAGTGGGAGACGTGGGCGCAGCCCGCGATCGACGGCGTCGGGAACGTGCTGAACCAGACGACGGGCGGCGTCCTCGCCCAGCTCGGGCAGGCGATGCAGGAACTGTCGTCCGCGATCACCGACGCCATCATCGAACTGCTCACCCAGCTGTACGACTGGTTCGGGCTGCTGACCTCCGGCGTGCCGCAGGGCTACGGCGACTCGGCGTTCTTCTGGTCCGACATGTTCCACTACCGCAAGACCTTCGAGTTCGCCAAGGCGTTGTACGACAACGCGACGACGCCCCAGCACAAGGCGTTCGCGATCGGATGGATGAGCCACTGCGCGACCGACGTCACAGGGCACTCGTTCGTCAACAGCAAGGCGGGCGGCCCGTACCGACTGCACTGGCAACGCCATCACCTGGTCGAGAATCACATGGACGCCAAGGCCTACGACGCCCTGCATCACGGCACCGAACCGTACGGCGAGCTGGACACCTCGGCGCTGCACTTCCGACTCGCCTTCCGCAAGGGACTGCAGGCGCCCTACATCGGGGCGGACGATGCTCCCGCCTACGACTACTTCAGCGGGTTCCCGGCGTACGACACGTCCGACTCGGCCGCCGGGGCGAAGCAGCGCAGCGATTTCTTCGACCTCGACACGGCCGACCTGCCCGACGACCTGTGCAAGCTCATCATCGACACGATGGAGAAGGTCTACGGAACGGCCGACCCGAAGATCCTCAACTGGGACCCGATCCAGTTCTCCGACGTCGACAGCACCGGCCTGCCGACCGGGCGTCCCAGCGTCCTGGCGTTGCAGAACACGTTCAAGCTGCTCTACCTGTACGTCAAGAAGACCTCGACGAGCGGGTACGCGCCCCGCAAGCCGACCGCTCCGCCGGTGATCAACGACCACACCCCGCCGGCGCCCCCCGGGTCGAGCAGCGGTGTGAACGACGACCCGTCGCGCGGCGGCGACCCGTCCAACGACAGCTGGAACCTGCTCGACATCTTCCTCGCCCTGCTCGGTTTCCTCGCCTGG
>JAJXWF010000001.1 GCA_021781735.1 Actinomycetes bacterium | reverse complement strand
CGGACCGAACCCACGGGCGCACGGGATCGGCCGAGCAGGGGACCGTCTCCGGGTTTGACTCGGAAGGACCGACCGACTAACGTTGGTCGGGTTGTCGCAAGACAACTGAACAACTCCATAGTGGCTTCCGGATCATCCATTCCGTTCTTTGATGAATGGTCCGCCTGTCGGAATTTGATTGCACCAAATGGCGCAATCGCAGATTTGACAGATCGATTCGGGAGCTTCTAATGTTTGTTTGGTCGCGCCGAGTTGATGCCTGTGTGGTTGATGCGAGGATGTGCCCGATTCTTGAGAACTCAACAGCGTGCTTTGAAAGTCAATGCCAAGTTTTATGCACTTTTTGTGCTGTCCCGACCCTTTGGGGTTTGGATTCCTTTGATGATTGATTGATTGGCCCCTTTTGTGGGGTTTGTCAGGTTGATCTTTTTGTTGATTGGTTTCAATGGAGAGTTTGATCCTGGCTCAGGACGAACGCTGGCGGCGTGCTTAACACATGCAAGTCGAACGGTAAGGCCCTTCGGGGTACACGAGTGGCGAACGGGTGAGTAACACGTGAGTAACCTGCCTCTGACTCTGGGATAACAGTTGGAAACAGCTGCTAATACTGGATATTAGCCTGCCGCGCATGTGGTGGGTTGGAAAGTTTTTTCGGTCAGGGATGGGCTCGCGGCCTATCAGCTTGTTGGTGGGGTGATGGCCTACCAAGGCGTCGACGGGTAGCCGGCCTGAGAGGGCGACCGGCCACACTGGGACTGAGATACGGCCCAGACTCCTACGGGAGGCAGCAGTGGGGAATATTGCGCAATGGGCGGAAGCCTGACGCAGCAACGCCGCGTGCGGGATGACGGCCTTCGGGTTGTAAACCGCTTTCAGCAGGGACGAAGCTTTTTGTGACGGTACCTGCAGAAGAAGCACCGGCCAACTACGTGCCAGCAGCCGCGGTGATACGTAGGGTGCGAGCGTTGTCCGGAATTATTGGGCGTAAAGAGCTCGTAGGCGGTTGATTGCGTCGGAAGTGAAATCTCAGGGCTTAACTCTGAGTCTGCTTCCGATACGGGTTGACTAGAGGAAGTTAGGGGAGAACGGAATTCCTGGTGGAGCGGTGGAATGCGCAGATATCAGGAGGAACACCGATGGCGAAGGCAGTTCTCTGGGACTTTCCTGACGCTGAGGAGCGAAAGCGTGGGGAGCAAACAGGCTTAGATACCCTGGTAGTCCACGCCGTAAACGGTGGGTACTAGGTGTGGGGGACATTCCACGTTCTCCGTGCCGTAGCTAACGCATTAAGTACCCCGCCTGGGGAGTACGGCCGCAAGGCTAAAACTCAAAGGAATTGACGGGGCCCCGCACAAGCGGCGGAGCATGCGGATTAATTCGATGCAACGCGAAGAACCTTACCTGGGTTTGACATATGCCGGAAACACTCAGAGATGGGTGCCCCTTTTTGGTCGGTATACAGGTGGTGCATGGCTGTCGTCAGCTCGTGTCGTGAGATGTTGGGTTAAGTCCCGCAACGAGCGCAACCCTCGTCCAATGTTGCCAGCGGGTAATGCCGGGGACTCATTGGAGACCGCCGGGGTCAACTCGGAGGAAGGTGGGGATGAGGTCAAGTCATCATGCCCCTTATGTCCAGGGCTTCACGCATGCTACAATGGCCGGTACAAAGGGCTGCGAACCTGTAAGGGTGAGCGAATCCCAAAAAGCCGGTCTCAGTTCGGATTGGGGTCTGCAACTCGACCCCATGAAGTCGGAGTCGCTAGTAATCGCAGATCAGCAACGCTGCGGTGAATACGTTCCCGGGGCTTGTACACACCGCCCGTCAAGTCATGAAAGTCGGTAACACCCGAAGCCGGTGGCCTAACCCTTGTGGAGGGAGCCGTCGAAGGTGGGACTGGTGATTAGGACTAAGTCGTAACAAGGTAGCCGTACCGGAAGGTGCGGCTGGATCACCTCCTTTCTAAGGAGCCTTCTGGCCGGCAGTTTTCTGTTGGTTCAGTTCGGTCCGGTTCCGGGGCGTTCGTTCCCGGTCGGACGGGCATCTGGTTTGTGGAACATTGACCATTAGGCGTCGTGCTGGTGTCTGGGTGAGTACTGCCTTCCGTGTGGGGGGTGTGGAAAGTTTGGGTGGTGGCATGGTGTTGAGGAGCACGCTGTTGGGTCCTGAGGGGTCGGTTGCTGTTGTGGCCGGTTTCTTGTGCGGATCATGGTCTGGCCGGTGTTGTGCTGGTTGGGGGTGGGCTCGCTCGTATGTTGAGAACTACACAGTGGACGCGAGCATCTTTGTAGTTGATGACAAGCTACTAAGTGCGATCGGTGGATGCCTTGGCACCAAGAGCCGATGAAGGACGTTGTAACCTGCGATAAGCCCTGGGGAGCTGGTAAACGAGCTGTGATCCTGGGATGTCCGAATAGGGAAACCTCGAATTTCCGGAGTCATGTCCGGCGACCTCTACCTGAACACATAGGGTAGTTGGAGGGAACGTGGGGAAGTGAAACATCTCAGTACCCACAGGAAGAGAAAACAATTGTGATTCCGTTAGTAGTGGCGAGCGAACGCGGATGAGGCCAAACCGTATGTGTGTGATAGCTGACAGGTGTTGCACATGCGGTGTTGTGGGGCCGTTCTGGCTGGGCTGTCGACCAGTCGGGGAGTAAGAAATGATCAATGAAGTGGAAACGGCTGGGAAGTCGTGGCGTAGAAGGTGAGACCCCTGTAGACGTAAGTTGATCACTCCCGAGCGTTACCCCAAGTAACGCGGAACCCTTGAAATTCCGCGTGAATCCGGCGGGACCATCCGTCAAGCCTAAATACTCCTTGGTGACCGATAGCGGACAAGTACCGTGAGGGAAAGGTGAAAAGTACCCCGGGAGGGGAGTGAAATAGTACCTGAAACCGATCGCATACAATCCGTCGGAGCCCTGCGGGGTGACGGCGTGCCTTTTGAAGAATGAGCCTGCGAGTTAGTGGTGTGTGGCGAGGTTAACCCGTGTGGGGTAGCCGTAGCGAAAGCGAGTCCTAATAGGGCGATTGAGTCGCATGCTCTAGACCCGAAGCGAAGTGATCTATCCATGGCCAGGGTGAAGCGACGGTAAGACGTCGTGGAGGCCCGAACCCACTTGGGTTGAAAACCGAGGGGATGAGCTGTGGATAGGGGTGAAAGGCCAATCAAACTTCGTGATAGCTGGTTCTCCCCGAAATGCATATAGGTGCAGCGTCGCGTGTTTCTTGCCGGAGGTAGAGCACTGGATGGTCTAGGGGGCCCACAAGCTTACCGAAATCAGCCAAACTCCGAATGCCGGTAAGTGAGAGCGCGGCAGTGAGACTGTGGGCGATAAGGTTCATAGTCGAGAGGGAAACAGCCCAGATCACCAGCTAAGGCCCCTAAGCGATAACTAAGTGGAAAAGGATGTGGAGTTGCGGAGACAACCAGGAGGTTGGCTTGGAAGCAGCCACCCTTGAAAGAGTGCGTAATAGCTCACTGGTCAAGTGATTCTGCGCCGACAATTTAGCGGGGCTCAAGTTATCCGCCGAAGCTGTGGCATTCGCGTGTGACCTGACTTCGGTCCAGGTGCGCGGATGGGTAGGGGAGCGTCGTGTGTCCAGTGAAGCGGCGGGGTGACCCAGTCGTGGAGGGCACACGAGTGAGAATGCAGGCATGAGTAGCGAATGACGGGTGAGAAACCCGTCCGCCGAATATCCAAGGGTTCCAGTGGTCAAGCTAATCTGCCCTGGGTAAGTCGGGACCTAAGGCGAGGCCGACAGGCGTAGTCGATGGACAACGGGTTCATATTCCCGTACCGGTGAAACAACGATCCTGCCGAGGCGAGTGATGCTAAGCATGCGAGGTGTTGGGGGTCTTCGGATCCTTGGTGCTGAGTCTGTGACCCGATCTTGTATTAGGTAAGCTGCGGAGGGACGCAGGAAGGTAGCTCAACCCAGTGCGATGGTTGTCCTGGGGTAAGTGTGTAGGGCGAGTGGTAGGCAAATCCGCCACTCATGGTGCCTGAGACATGATGCCGATAAAGCCGTGAGGCCTAAGTGAGTGATCCTATGCTGCCTAGAAAAGCTGTCGTAGCGAGTTGTGAGCCGCCCGTACCCTAAACCGACACAGGTGGATAGGTAGAGAATACCAAGGCGATCGAGAGAATCGTGGTGAAGGAACTCGGCAAAATACCCCCGTAACTTCGGGATAAGGGGGACTTGATGGGTGAAGGCGTTTTCCGCCGGCAGCCTTGAGAGTCGCAGAGACCAGGCCCAAGCGACTGTTTACTAAAAACACAGGTCCGTGCTAAGTCGTAAGACGATGTATACGGACTGACTCCTGCCCGGTGCTGGAAGGTCAAGGGGAAGTGTTAGCTTCGGCGAAGCATTGAACTTAAGCCCCAGTAAACGGCGGTGGTAACTATAACCATCCTAAGGTAGCGAAATTCCTTGTCGGGTAAGTTCCGACCTGCACGAATGGAGTAACGATTTGGGCGCTGTCTCCACCACGAACTCGGCGAAATTGCATTACGAGTAAAGATGCTCGTTACGCGCAGCAGGACGGAAAGACCCCGGGACCTTTACTATAGCTTGGTATTGGTGATCGGTACGACTTGTGTAGGATAGGTGGGAGACTGTGAAGTGGTCACGCCAGTGATCGTGGAGTCAACGTTGAAATACCACTCTGGTCGTTCTGGTTATCTAACCTAGGTCCGTGATCCGGATCAGGGACAGTGCCTGGTGGGTAGTTTGACTGGGGCGGTCGCCTCCTAAAAGGTAACGGAGGCGCCCAAAGGTTCCCTCAGCCTGGTTGGCAATCAGGTGTTGAGTGTAAGTGCACAAGGGAGCTTGACTGTGAGAGAGACATCTCGAGCAGGGACGAAAGTCGGGACTAGTGAACCGACGGTGGCATATGGAAGCGCCGGAGATCAACGGCTAAAAGGTACCCCGGGGATAACAGGCTGATCTTGCCCGAGCGCTCACAGCGACGGCATGGTTTGGCACCTCGATGTCGGCTCGTCGCATCCTGGGGCTGGAGTCGGTCCCAAGGGTTGGGCTGTTCGCCCATTAAAGCGGCACGCGAGCTGGGTTTAGAACGTCGTGAGACAGTTCGGTCCCTATCCGCTGCGCGCGTAGGAATCTTGAGAAGGGCTGTCCTTAGTACGAGAGGACCGGGACGGACTAACCTCTGGTGTGCCAGTTGTTCCGCCAGGAGCACGGCTGGTTGGCTACGTTGGGAAGTGATAACCGCTGAAAGCATCTAAGCGGGAAGCACGCTTCAAGATGAGGGTTCCCACAGAGTTAATCTGGTAAGGCCCCCGGTAGACCACCGGGTGATAGGTCGGATGTGGAAGTGCTGCAAGGCATGGAGCTGACCGATACTAATAGGCCGAGGGCTTGTCTCCTACAAAGATGTTACGCGTCCACTGTGTGGTTCCCGGGATACGATCGGGAACCATGGCATCATGAACACCATCTGTGTTGGGTGGTGGCCCGTGAATATTTCCATAGTGTTTCGGTGACCCTGGCGAAAGGGAAACACCCGGTCCCATTCCGAACCCGGAAGTTAAGCCTTTCAGCGCCGATGGTACTGCAGGGGGGACCCTGTGGGAGAGTAGGACGTCGCCGAACTTACACAAAACACCCCTGGGAGGGATCACTCGATCCCACCCAGGGGTGTTTTGCGTTCCCCGGGAGTGGTTGGCGTTCCCCGGCATTGCGGCCCTGACACGCGGGGAGTCCACATGGCACCGTGAGGGCCGTTGGCCGGCTCGCAGTAGTCCCGCTTTCCCTGTCCCGGGATCCCCCCGCTCGCATCCCGCCTGCTGATGTCGGTGCGCGGTATTGTCACAGGTCGACCGACGGCGTAGGACAAGAACATGACTGGTCACGTCGTCCTGCTCCGTCACGGTCGCACCGCGTTGAACGCCGACGGACGCCTTCGGGGTAGGCTCAACCCGCCGCTCGACGAGCTCGGGGTCGCAGAAGCGTGGGCCGCGGCCGGCCGTCTCGCGCGATCGAGGGTTGTTCGGATCGTGTCGAGCCCGCTCACTCGGGCCCGGGAGACGGCGCGGGCGGTGGCCGCGGCGACCGGCGTCCCGCTGGAGGTGGACGAGCGGCTCGCCGACCGGGACTATCAGGAGTTCGCCGGTGCGGCGGTCGACGATCTGCTGCGGGACTTCGGCATGCTCGATGCCGTGCCGGGGATTGAATCCCGGGAGAGCGTCGCGGCACGCGCCCGGAGCGCCCTCGACGCATACGGTGGGGTCGCGGAGGGAACGGTGGTCCTCGTGAGTCACGACGCCGTCATCGGGATCCTGCTTGAGGATCTGTCGGTTGATCCTCACCGATTAGCGATTCCGACGGGCAGCCTGACCACCTTGGTGTTGCGCAACGGCCACTGGGCGGTGGAGCGCATCGGAGTCACCCCGGGCGAATGACCTCGGGCGCGGCAACGACTGCCGTCTCGGATCAATGGAGATTCGCGGGAGGTGACGACGCCCGGGTTGCGGCAGTGGCGCCTGCCCGATGCGCGGAGGCCTGGTGGTTGGCGCCCGGGCCATCCCGACGCGAGGCCCGCGACGTCGTGGACCTGAGTCGTGCCAATTTAGTCACCCGGTGGGAGGCGGTCCAGGATCTGACGAGCGTCGTCGGTGAGGGCGGGTTGGGCGGTGAGTTGCTGGCCACGGATGGTGATGTCGACCTCGCGGAGCGGGCGCAGGATCCGGACGAGTTTCTTGATGCTGATCCCGGTCAGGTCTTGGAGGTGTCGGGCGACGGCGAGGGCGGCGAACACGACGGTGATGTGCGCTTCGATCGCGTCCCGCTGGTGGTGGAACACCGGCCGTGCCTTGAGGTCGGACTTGGTCATCCGGAACGAGCGTTCGACCTGCCACAGGTCGTGATACGCGCCGATCAACCGGTCGGCCGGCATGGACTGGATGGGCAGGTTCGACACGTAGCCCTTCAGTCCGGCCAACTGGCGGGCCCGGTCGATAGTCGTCTGGTCGAGCTGCTTGTCCGCCCCGGAGATCTTCAAGAACCGGGTACGGGTGACTGGCGCTTTGCCGGTGGTGATCTTCTCGGCGCGGGCGATCTGCGCGTTGATCGCCCGATCGTCACGCTGCCGACGCTTGAACGAATACTGATAGACGATCCGGCGTGACCTGGCCTGCGCGCCGATTCCCATCACCCGGGTTGATTCGAGGATCTGCCCGTCGGCGAAGTGGTCTCCGTGCCGGTCGAAGTGGTCGGCCAGGTCGTAGGGGGCCTTGGTGATCCGGGAGCCGACGATGAACCAGAACCCGGCGTCCTCCAGGGCGTTCAGATTGGATGCGGACAGCATCCCGGCGTCGGCGACCACCACCATCCCGCTCACCCCGTGCCGCTGCTGGAACCGGGTGAGGACCGGGATCAGGCTCGTGGTCTCGGCGGTGTTGCCCTCGAACAGGTGCACCTCCAATGGGAACCCGGACGGGTCGACCAGCAGACCGACCTGGACCTGAGGATCGACCCGGTGCTCCTTCGACCGGCCCACCCTACGCAGGGCGTCCTCCTCATCGACCTCGAAATGCAGCGTGGTCGTGTCGTACATCACCATCGCCGCCAAACCACTCGTGCGAGCCGAGTGGGCGGCCGCCGCCATCGACAGCCGGTCACGGTAGTCCCGCTCCTGACAACGCCCAAGACTCCGGAACAGGGTTCGCAGGCTCACCGGGGCGATGCCGATCTCCGACAGCACCCGGATCGTGTCCGCCTTCGACGTCGGCTCGATGATCCGGGCCAGCACCATCTCCCGGAACGCCTCATCACCGAGCACGTCGAACCCCAGCCGGGCATACGCATCGCCGAGCACCTGCCACAACAGCCGGCTCCGAGTGCCGGCCACAACCGGGCCACCAGTCTCAGTGGCCTCGCGCAGGTCGAGCATGTCCTGCCCGGCGTGCAGCCGCTGCCGGGCCGCCTCCCACAACACCTCCAGCTCCACCTGGTCATGAGCCGAGCCGATGTGCTCGATCCCGGTCACCGTCCGGCCACGCTTATGCACGATCTGCACCGCCGTCGCCCCCGACCCGGTGGGCACCTTCCGGATGAACGACGTCACCGGCCAAGGCTACCGATTAGTCACCCCAACCACGACAAACCCCCTAGCCAACCCATCCACCAGCCCCAAAAACCCCGAAGATGGCACGAGTCAGGACGACGCCCGGGTTGCGGCAGTGGCGCCTGCCCGATGCGCGGAGGCCTGGTGGTTGGCGCCCGGGCCATCCCGACGCGAGGCCCGCGACGTCGTGGAGGGTCTCCGGCCTCGGCCGTGTCGACATCTCCGGTCGTGGGCGTGACTTCGTCGCCCCAATCGCCGCCGCCTACGGGCTGGACGCGAGGTCGCCGTCGGGAGGCCCGGCGCCGGGGTCCTCGGCGCGGCGTCCCACGTCGAACGACTCCAGATCGACCCCGCCGTCGACGGCGAGGAGCCCGACGCGACCCGCTTGCCGGTCGTGGAGCCGTGCGCTGAGGGTCACCCGGCCATCGCCGAGGGCCACGCACAGACTGTTGTCGAGGTGGGTTTCGAGCCGATGCCGTCCCGGCGGGAGGTCGACCGGGCCATCGAGTTCCACCGCGCGTGGCACGTCGCCCTTGACCTGCCACTGTTCGTCGCCCGTTCTGCCGCGCGGCCACCGATCCCGGATGAGCCGGTTCCACACCGGCTCGAGCCGCAGGGAGTAGTCGTCCTCGGAGTCGTCGGATGCGCGGAGCGGGACCCCACGCGACTGCGTCCCCGGCCGGATCGTGAAGTCGACCCTGACCAGGGCCTCCGCGGGGAGCATGGACCTGACTCAGGCCGAGTACCGGTCGTCGGCTCCGGCGCCGGGGGGAGGGTCGGCATCGTCGACCGGGGCGAACCTGGCCGAGGGCTCGGCCCGCGAGTAGAGCGCGGGGACGCCATCGGGCAGGCCGAATCCGAGGGTCCCATCGGGACGCTGGTGGGCTTGCAGCACGGCCATGTCGCCGGCCCCCACCGCCAGGCGCCGTCGTCGCGCTCGCTCTGTTTGCCGGCGATCCAGCCGATGGAGTACCGCCCGCCGACGGCCTCGACGCTCTTAGCCGGGTAGAAGGTCCGGGCGTCGATCGTGTCGGGCCGGGGGGCTCGCCACGGTCCGTCCGGGCATTCGGCGATCCGGTAGCAGGTCTGGAACGAGTCGGAGAACTCCGAATGGACGAGGTACCACCAGCATCCCCACCGGAACAGGTCGGGGCACTCCTGGGTTCTGAACCGGTGCGGATCCCACAACGGCTGGGCGTCGCGCCAGCACGAGGTCATCCCAGACGAGCCTCGCCACCACGCCCGATCTGCGAGGCGAGCGGCCCGGCCGGTGGGCGGCGAGCAGCATCTGCCAGGGTTCGCCGGGGGAGGCGCAGAACACGAACTGGTCGCGCCAATCCTCGGGCGCGCACCCGTCGAGCGCGCCGAATGTCCACTCAGGATGCTTCACCCAGGACCCCGGGCCGGCGTTCGATGTGGCGTGGCACACCACCTGGAGGTCGCCGTCCGGCGTCCGCATGTCGGGGTTGTGCCCTGTGTTGAAGAGGTGGAGGACGCCCTCGTCGTCGGCCACGACACTGCCTCTGCAGCAATCGAAGTCGGCCGCCTCCCGCCCTCCAGAGGGCAGCACGACCCTCTCGTCAACGAATCGGGCGACATCGTGGGGTCGCGGCGGCCCACGGCATGCCGGTCGCCCGCTGTTCCCGCGGGAGCCCGCACCGCGCCTCGAGCAGATAGAACAGCCACACCTGGCCGCCATGGACGAACGGCATGACATCGCCCCCATGGGCGCCGGCGGGCCGGCAGTGGGTGGTGGGGACACTCATCGCTATCCTGCGCTGCGGGGGGCGGCCAGCGAGCCACGCTCGATGTAGTGGCAGGGCACCAGGTGCCGGCCCCTCGACTGCTGCTCGCCCAGCAGCAGGGTGCCGGCCATCTGCCCCATTTCAAGGTGGGGGAGTGCGACGGTGGTGAGCGGCGGGCTCAGCTGGTCGGCCAGGTCTGGTTGGTCGTCGAAGCCGACGATGCTGATATCGGCCGGGCACTCGAGCCTCGCCGAGTGGACCGCGAGCAGCGCCCCGACCGCCATCCGGTCGTTGCCGCAGATGAGCGCGGTCGGGGTCTCGTCCGCGAGCACCGCGAGGGCGAGGTCATGTCCCGAGGAGACCTGGTAGGTGCCGTACTCGCGACGGATCGTGGCGGGGTCGATGCCGGCTTCGATCGCGGCGTCGACCATCCCGCGCTCACGCTCCCGGCACGCATAGTCACCCCATGGACCCCCCAGGAACGCGACGTGCCGGTGGCCGGCCGCGAAGGTGGCCGCCGCCGCATCTCGCCCCCCCCGATATTCATCGGCGAGCACCACCACCGCGTCGTCGAGGTTGGTGGGCCAGCAGTTGACGAAGACGGTCGGCGTGTCCTCAGCGATGTTCGCTGCCCGTACGGGGAAGGCTCCGGGGGTGGCGTAGATGAGACCCGCCACCCCCTGTTTCACGAGGTTCTCGACCGCTGCCTTCCCGGAGTCCCGTGTGTTCGAGGTCTCGACCACGAAGCACACGTAGCCGGAGGCCTGCACGGCCTGCTGGACGCCGAGGACGATCTTGCCGGCGTATGGCTCGGAGACGACGCCCTCGGCGATGACACCGATGGTGAACGACTTGTTCGAGCGCAGCGACTGGGCCGCCCGGTTGGGCTGGAACTCCAGCGTCCTCGCGGCCGCGAGGACCCGCTCCCGGGTCGCCGTCGCGACGGACACGTCGCGACGATCGTTAAGGACGAACGAGACCGTGGGCTGAGACACCCCCGCCAGCCGCGCGACATCCTTCATGGTCACACGTTTGCTCCCCGCCCTCTTGCGGTCACCCATCCTCGGCCTCCCCGTCGTTCGAGAATTCTAGCAATACGTATTGGCAATCCGCTCCAACGTGTGTATTGTATGCCCTACCAATACGTATTGGTCGGGTGACCGACCGGACTGCTCAGAGAGGAGCAGAGGGACATGACAAGCGGATTCGGTGCGATGGACCGCCGCACGTTGCTGAAACTCGGTGGAGGTGCCGGGCTGGCGTCCGTGGGTCTCGGCGCGCTCGCCGGATGCGGGTCGTCGAACAGCGGCGGCTCGGGGTCCAAGACGATCAACATGCTGTACTTCGGGCAGCAGAGCTCGGCCACGGCCTTGCAGAACGCGCTGCAGCCGCAGATCACCAAGCTGGACAAGACCGCGACCTTCAAGGTGACCGGCATCAACGGCACCGACTGGAACGACTTCATTGCGAAGATCCTCACCCAGATCGCGTCGGGGTCGACGCCCGACATCGTGAGCGTCGCGACCGAGGGCCTGCAGCTCATGGCATCCAAGGACCTGGTCATCCCGCTCGACAGCTACGTGACCAAGGACCTGTCGTCGCTGCAGAGCTACTTCGACGACATCCACCCGGCGCTCATTGAGTCGATGATGTACCAGGGCCACCTGTGGGAGCTGCCTGACAGCTTCAACGCGGGCAGCCTGTTCTACAGCACCGACCTGTACAACAAGGCGGGCCTCAGCGAACCGTCGGCGACCTGGACCATGGACGACTTCCACACCAACGCCAGCAAGATCGCCAAGGTCAGCAACAACATCAACGCCTTCGACTGGGTAGTGCGCCTGTGGGGCAGCTGGACGTCGTTCCTGTACGCGAACAACGGCAACCTGCTCGAGGAGGGCAAGTATCCCGGTGGCGACTGGCTGTGGAAGTCCGCCTACAAGAACAACCCGACCGCGGCGGCGGGCCGCGCCGGCGGCTGGAAGTGGGGCACGCCGACCGCCAACTCGGCGGCGTCCATCGAAGCGCTGCAATATGTCATCGATCTCCAGAAGTCCGGGCTCTCGCCCTCACCCGATGTCGGCGGCGGCGGCACGCTCCAGGGCCTGTTCGCCTCGAACCGCATCGGGATGACGATCGGTGGCGGCTTCTGGGCGGGTGGCCTGCACAACGCCGGCATGAAGGACGGCAGCTTCAACGTGCAGATGTTCCCGACCTGGAAGAGCAACAAGTCCCTGTTCGGTGCGGGGGGCTACGGCATCTTCAAGTCGTCGAAGAACCAGGATCTCGCCTGGGAGATCCTCAAGCTCATGGTCCAGCCCGAGAGCTTCGACGTCATCTTCCCCGGCAACGTCACCACGCCGGGGCGCAAGTCGCTGATGACCGCCGAGCGGTACGCAACGACCGGGCCGAAGAACTGGCAGGTGTTCTACGACCAGCTCAACGGGTCCGTCCCGATCTCGGCCCCGCCCTACTACAACGCCCTGGCGACGTCGCTGAATCAACGGACCACGCAGGCGATCTCGTCAGGGAACGCCAAGGCTGCCCTCGACGGCATGCAGTCCGATTTCGAGAAGGCTGCCGCGGGGGCGTGATGACCACTCAACCAGGCGTTCGCGAAGCCTCGCGGGCGACCCTCCCCCTGGCCTCCCACCGCCGCCCCGGCGTGCGGCGGGAGGCCAGGAAGGAAGGGCTGTTCGGCTACCTGATGATCTCGCTGGCGGTGGTGTTCGTCGCGGTGTTCACCCTGTTTCCGATCATCGCCTCGCTCGGGCTGTCACTGTTCAAGTGGGACGTCATCTCGTCCCCCAGGTTCGTCGGCCTGGCGAACTTCCAGCGGCTCATCCACGACGGACCCACGCTGCACTCCTTCGGCGTCACGGTGATCCTCGCCGTGGGTATCGTCGCGCTGCAGCTGTCCCTCGGCATGTTCCTCGCGGTGCTGGTGAACCAGCGCAGGAGCGCGTGGGCGAAGACGACCTTCCGCACCGTGTTCTACTTGCCGCTGCTGGCCTCGACCGCCGCGGTGTCGATCTTCATGGGGTACATGTTCGACGCGAAGTACGGCGTCATCAACTACTACCTGTCCCTGGTCGGGCTGACCAAGGTCCCGTGGCTCACCACGACGTGGGGATCGATGATCTCGATCATCCTCATCGTGGTCTGGCAGCAGGTCGGGTTCACCTTCGTACTGTTCGTCGCGGCTCTCACCTCGGTGCCGTCGGAGGTGCTCGAGGCCGCCTCCATCGACGGCGCGAGCGCCGTGCGAACCCTGTTCCAGGTGAAGATTCCCCTGATCAGCCCGACGATCCTGTTCGCAACCGTCGTGGCGATGATCAACGCCCTCCAGTTGTTCGACCAGCCCTACATCATGACCAAGGGCGGTCCGGGCACCTCCACCACCACGGCCACGATCGTCATGTACCAGACGGGGTTCCAGAACCTCCAGTTCGGGTACGCCTCGACGATCGCGATCGTTCTGCTGCTCATCATTCTCGCCATCACGGGACTTCAGTTCCTCGCCGCCCGGAAGTTGGTGTTCTACCAGTGAGCGTCACCATTGCCGCCCGCCGCCGTCCAGCGGTCAAGCTCGCCGAAGTCGTCGGCGTCGTCCTGCTCATCATCGCCGCGATGTTCGCGCTCGGCCCGCTCCTGTGGACCATCACGACTTCGCTGCGCACCCCGGCGGAGGCCTTCACCAACCCGCCGCAGTGGATCCCGCTGCACGCCGACTTCAGCAACTACTCCGCGGTGTTCGACCAGATCCCCATCGGCACGTTCTTCGTCAACAGCACGATCGTCACCGGCCTCATCGTCGTCGGTCAGACGATCACCTGCACCCTGTCGGGATACGCCTTCGCCATGGTGCGCTTCCCGGGGAAGAACATCGTCTTCGGGGTGTTCCTGGCCACGATGATGGTGCCGTTGCAGACGATCATCATCCCCGTGTTCGTCATCGTGAAGAATCTTGGCCTGTCGGACAGTCTGGGCTCGCTGATCATCCCGGCGCTCGGAAGTGCCTTCGGCACGTTCCTCATGCGCCAGTACTTCATGCAGATGCCCGTGGAACTCGGTGAGGCGGCCCGGGTCGACGGTGCCTCCCGCTTCAAGGTGTTCTACATGGTCTACGCCCGGATGGCGGCCCCGGCCATCGCCACCCTGGCCATCCTGAACTTCTCGGGGTTCTGGGCGGAGTTCTACCGGCCGCTGATCTTCCTGCAGTCCCAGAACAACTTCACCCTGCCCCTCGGCCTGGTCGGCCTGCAGGGCAACCTCGGGACCGGCTCCATCTCGGTGGTGCTGGCCGGCGTCATCCTCGCGATGATCCCCAGCGTGGTGCTGTTCATCGTGGCTCAGCGGTACTTCATCGCAGGCATCACCGCCGGCTCCTTCCGCTGAGCGGCACCCCGCCTCGCCTCCCCGCGCGGCGTCCCCGCCGATCATCCCCATCCCAGCGGCGCCGCGAGCGCGCGTCCGAGCATCACGAGAGGATCTCCGCCGACATGCCCGACAACCTCGGCCACCACATCCCGCAGTACCACATCCGCCTGCCGCGCGGATTCCTCAACGACCCGAACGGGCCGATCGAACTGGACGGAACGGTGCACATGTTCTTCCAGTCCCGCTCGACCATCGACAGGTCCCAACCGGTCGAGTGGGGGCATGCGACGAGCGCCGACCTCGTGCACTGGACGCTCCATCGACCCGCCCTGAGCCCGGTTCCCGGAGGGCCCGACTCCGACGGGTGCTGGTCGGGCAACACGGTCGTCGCCGGGGACGAGGTGCGGGCCTACTACTCGGGCAAGCTCGACTCGAACATTCATCAGTCGGTGCTGCTCGCCGTGTTCGACCGTCGCGCGGGCACCTTCGGGGCGCCACGGCAGGTGGTCGACGATCCGACCCCAGACGAAGGGATCACGATGTTCCGCGATCCCTTCGTCTGGCGGGAGGGCGACGAGTGGCGGATGGCGGTGGGTGCCGCCGGAGCCGACGGGACGGCGTCCATCCGCCAGTACTGCTCCGACGACGGCATCCGGTGGACCTACGCCGGCTACCTGGCCGCGCTGCCCCGCACGACGCTGCGGGGAGAGGACACCGGTGAGGGCTGGGAGTGCCCGCAGATCCTTGCCGTCGGCGGCGTCCCGGTGGCGGTGGTGTCCGCGTGGTCGCACGACGGAGGCCCTTGCGAGGTGCTCGCCTTTCCGGTCGGCGGGACGCCGGAGCCGCATCGGGTCGATCACGGCCATAACTTCTATGCGGCGTCGGCGATGCGGGACGGTTCACGGGGACCGCTGCTGTTCGGCTGGATCACCGAGGGTCGCGAGGCCGGGTGGTGGCGCGCCGCCGGGTGGGCCGGGGCCATCTCGCTGCCGCGGCGGGCCTGGCTGGACGGAGATCGGCTGGCCACCGAGCCGCACCCCGACCTCGAGGCGCTGCGGATCGGCGCAGCCCGACCTGCCGACGGTGCGCAGATCCGGGGCCAGGCCGAGATCCTCGTTCCTGCCTGCACCGGCACGCTGCGGCTGCGGTTCGGCGACGAGGAGCACGTCGAAATCCACCTCGACCAGGCCGCCGACACCGTGGAGGTGGATCGGGATGCGGCCAGCTCCGATGCCCGTGCCCACCGGGGCCGTGCCGTCGCCACGGACGCCTTCGACCCCTCGTCGGAGCGTCCCGGTGTCCGCGTGTTCGTCGACGGGTCGGTGATCGAGGTGTTCACGAGCCGCGGGCGCTCCTTCACCACCCGCGTCTATCCCCTCGCGGCGCCGCCGTGGCGGGTCGAGGCCCCCCGCGGAGCCCAGCTCTGGGACCTTCGGAGCACGGTCCAACCGGTCGTCCCCGCGCGGTAGGCGGGCGCCGATGGCGCGAAGTGGCCGCAGGTGGGAACGGAATAGTCGCCGTCCGATCAAGGTTGAGTGGATTAGACTCAACTTTGAGATGGTTCCCCGACATCGGGGCGGAGAAGGACAGGACGAACTGTGGACACCTCTAAGCTGACGACGATGAGCCGTGACGCGGTCTCGGCCGCACTGCGGAACGCCCTCACCAATGGCAACCCCACCGCCGAGCCGAGCCACCTGCTGCACGCGATGCTCATGGTTCCCGACAACACGGTCGGCGCGCTGCTCGCTGGGGTGGGGGCCGATCCGTTGGCCGTCGACGCCGCGGCCGAAGCCGCGATCACCAGGTTGCCCTCGGCGCAGGGCTCGTCGGTGAGCCAGCCGACCATGTCCGGCGGTCTCGCCCGGGTACTCGCGGACGCCGAGACCCGCGCCGACAAGCTCGGCGACCATTACGTGGCCACCGAGCACCTGCTGATGGGCCTTGCCGGTGTGGCCTCCGACGCGAGCCGGGCGCTCGCCCAGTTCGGTGTCACCGCCGACAAGCTGAACGAGGCGTTCGCGGCGTCCCGCGGGGACAAGCGGGTCACCAGCCCCGAGGACGAAGGCAGCGAAACGGCCCTCGACAAATACTCGGTCGACCTGACCCACCGCGCCCGCGAGGGCAAGCTCGACCCGGTGATCGGCCGCGATGCCGAGATCCGCCGGGTCGTGCAGGTGCTCGCCCGGCGCACCAAGAACAATCCGGTGCTGATCGGCGAGCCCGGCGTCGGCAAGACCGCCGTCGTCGAGGGACTGGCCCAGCGCGTCATCGCGGGCGACGTCCCCGACAGTCTCAAGGGACGCAGGGTCGTGAGCCTCGACCTCGCGAGCATGGTCGCCGGCGCGAAGTACCGCGGCGAATTCGAGGAGCGGCTCAAGGCCGTGCTCAACGAGATCCGTGATGCCGAGGGTCAGATCATCACCTTCATCGATGAACTCCACACGGTGGTGGGCGCCGGGGCGTCGGGTGAGGGCGCGATGGACGCCGGCAACATGCTCAAGCCGATGCTGGCCCGGGGGGAACTCCGGATGATCGGTGCCACCACCCTCGATGAATACCGTGAGCGGATCGAGAAGGATCCCGCTCTCGAGCGCCGCTTCCAGCAGGTGTTCGTCGGGGAGCCCAGCGTCGAGGACACGATCGCCATCCTTCGCGGGCTGCGCGAACGCTATGAGGCCCACCACAAGGTGCGGATCACCGACGGCGCCCTGGTCGCCGCGGCGACCCTGTCGAACCGCTACATCACCAGCCGCCAGCTGCCCGACAAGGCCATCGACCTCATCGACGAGGCCGCGTCCCGCCTGCGGATGGAGATCGACAGTTCGCCCGAGGAGATCGACCAGCTGCGTCGCCAGGTCGATCGGTTGCGGATGGAGGAGTTCGCCCTCGACAAGGAGGACGACCCGGCGTCCCGGGCCCGCCTCGATCGGCTCCGCGCCGAACTGGCCGACGCCCAGGAGGAACTGCGTGGGCTGGAGGCCAAGTGGGAGACCGAGAAGAGCGGCCTGAACCGGGTCGGTGATCTCAAGGAGCAGATCGATCGGTTGCGGGTCGAAGCGGACCGCGCACTGCGAGAGGGCGACCTGGCGAGGGCGTCCGAGATCCAGTACGGCCACATCCCCGAGCTGGAACGCGAGCTCGAGCAGGCCTCCGCCTCGGAGTCGGTCACGGCGTCGATGGTGAGCGAGGAGGTCGGGGCCGGTGACATCGCCGAGGTGGTGTCGGCCTGGACCGGGATCCCGGTGGGCAGGATGCTGCAGGGCGAGAGCGAGAAGCTGCTCAACATGGAGCAGCACATCGCCCAACGCCTCGTCGGCCAGAAGGCTGCCGTCCGATCCGTCGCGGACGCCGTCCGGCGCAGCCGTGCGGGCATCAGCGACCCCAACCGGCCCACCGGCTCGTTCCTGTTCCTCGGCCCGACCGGTGTCGGCAAGACCGAACTCGCCAAGAGCCTGGCGGACTTCCTGTTCGACGACGAGACCGCAATGGTGCGCATCGACATGAGCGAGTATTCCGAGAAGCACTCGGTGTCGCGTCTGGTGGGGGCGCCCCCCGGCTACATCGGCTACGAGGAGGGCGGACAGCTCACCGAGGCGGTGCGCCGGCGTCCGTATTCGGTGGTGCTGCTCGACGAGGTCGAGAAGGCTCACCCCGACCTGTTCAACATCCTGCTGCAGGTGCTCGACGACGGGCGGCTCACCGACGGCCAGGGACGCACGGTCGACTTCCGCAACACCCTCCTCATCCTCACCAGCAATCTCGGCAGCCAGTTCCTCGCCGATCCCGCCCTCGACGAGAGGTCCACGCGAGGCGCGGTGATGGGCGTGGTGCGGCAGGCCTTCCGGCCCGAGTTCCTCAACCGCCTCGACGAGATCGTGTTCTTCGACCCTCTCACCACCGAAGACCTGACCCGCATCGTCGACATCACCCTGACCAGGGTGAACCGGAGGCTCGCCGAGCGCCGAATCAGCATCGACGTCACTCCCGCCGCCAAGGATTGGCTCGCCCTCAGCGGCTTCGACCCCGTCTACGGCGCCCGACCGCTGCGCCGGCTGGTGCAAGCCACCGTCGAGGACCTGATGGCCCGCAAGTTGCTGGCGGGTCAGATCGGCGACGGCGACACGGTGACCTTCGACATCTCGGGCGACGGGCTGGTGATCTCCCAGGTGACCCAGGCCTGATCGCCGTTTCTCGCCAGGTCCGTGGCAACTACCTCCCATCCCGCCCTCCGGGGTCGGGCGGGAGGTCTGCCGTCTGGCCACCGGGTCACCGGGGGGAAGGAGCCCCGTGGGGATTGGATAGTCTGACAGCGCTACTGCGTACCGCTCGTCACCGTCGAGGGAGCCTGCCTACATGGCCACAATCATCTACACGCATACCGACGAAGCCCCGATGCTCGCCACCTACTCGCTGCTGCCCATCGTGCAGGCATTCACCGGCCAGGCGGGTATCGCCGTCGAGACCCGCGACATCTCGTTGGCCGGGCGCATCCAGGCCGCCATGAGCCCGTGGCTGCCCGAGGATCAGCGCGTGGCCGACGACCTGGCCGAACTCGGACAGCTCGCGACGACGCCCGAGGCGAACATCATCAAGCTCCCGAACGTCAGCGCATCGATGCCCCAGCTGAAGGCTGCGATCGCCGAACTGCAGAGTCAGGGTGTTCCGGTGCCCGACTACCCCGACAATCCGGAGACCGACGACGAGCGCCGTATCCGCGCCGCCTACGAGGCGGTCAAGGGCAGCGCCGTCAACCCGGTGCTGCGTGAGGGCAACTCCGACCGCCGTGCCCCCGCCGCGGTCAAGAACTACGCGAGGAAGCACCCGCACTCGATGGGCGCCTGGAGCAGCGACTCCAAGACCGCGGTCGCCACGATGGACGCCGACGATTTCCGGCACAACGAACAGTCGGTCGTGCTGCCCTCCGATGACACGCTCACCATCGCCCTCGTCGCCGACGACGGCACCCGGACCGTGCTCAAGAGCGGACTCGCGGTTCTCGAGGGCGAGGTCGTCGATGCCACGATCATGCGAGCCGCCGCCCTCGACGCGTTCTTCACCGAGCAGATCCAGCGCGCCAAGGACCTCGACGTGCTGTTCAGCGTGCACCTCAAGGCCACCATGATGAAGGTCAGCGATCCGGTGATCTTCGGTCACGCTGTGCGCGCCTTCTTCCCGCAGACGTTCCTCCGGTTCGGCGCCGATCTCGCCGCCGCCGGCCTCAGTCCGAACAACGGCCTCGGCGGCATCCTCGACGGGCTCGCCGCGCTGCCCAACGGCGACGCGATCCGGGCCAGCTTCGACGCCGAACTCGCGGCCGGGCCCCGTCTCGCGATGGTGAACAGTGACAGGGGCATCACCAACCTGCACGTGCCGAGCGACGTCATCGTCGACGCGTCGATGCCGGCGATGATCCGCACATCGGGTCACATGTGGGGCGCCGACGGCAAGGAGCACGACACCCTCGCGGTGATCCCCGACTCGAGCTACGCCGGCGTCTACCGGACCGTCATCGACGACTGCCGCGCCCACGGCGCCTACGATCCGACCACGATGGGCGATGTGCCCAACGTCGGCCTGATGGCGCAGCAGGCGGAGGAGTACGGCAGCCACGACAAGACCTTCGAGATCCCGGCGTCCGGGGTGGTGCAGGTGACCAACGCCGCCGGTGAGGTGCTGATGAGTCACGAGGTGGCCGCCGGCGACATCTGGCGCGCCTGCCAGACCAAGGACGCCCCGATCCGCGACTGGGTGAAGCTTGCCGTGAGCCGCGCTGGCATCCAGGGCGATCCGACCGTCTTCTGGCTCGACGAGACGCGCGCGCACGACCTGCACCTCATCGAGAAGGTCAAGCAGTACCTGCCCGAGCACGACACCGACGGCCTCGACATCCGGATCCTCGGCCCCGAGGCGGCCACCAAACTGTCGGTGGAGCGCATCCGCCAGGGCCTGAACACGATCGGCGTCACCGGCAACGTGCTGCGCGACTACAACACCGACCTCTTCCCGATCCTCGAGCTGGGAACCAGCGCGAAGATGCTGTCGGTCGTCCCGCTCATGAGCGGCGGGGGCCTGTTCGAGACCGGGGCCGGCGGTTCGGCGCCCAAGCACGTGCAGCAGTTGGTCGAACAGAACTACCTGCGGTGGGACTCGCTGGGCGAGTTCCTGGCACTGGCCGAGAGCCTGCGTCATCTGGCCCGCGTCGACGACAACCCGAGCGCCACCGTGATGGCCGACGCCCTCGACAAGGCCACCGAGAAGCTGCTCAACGAGAACAAGGGGCCCGCTCGCAAGGTCGGCCAGATCGACAACCGCGGCAGCCACTTCTACCTGGCCCTCTACTGGGCCGAGGAACTTGCCGGGCAGACGGCGGATCCCGACCTGGCCTCCACCTTCGCGCTGGTGGCCGAGGCGCTGGCGGCGTCCGAGAAGCAGATCACCAGCGAACTGCTCGCGGTGCAGGGCTCGCCGGCCGTGCTCGGAGGCTACTACCGTCCGAGTGACGACCTGGCGCGCTCGGTCATGCGCCCGTCGGCGACGTTCAACGCGATCATCGACGCGCTGGCCTGAGTGGTCGAGCGTCTGGTTCCCGATCCGCACCACCGCGGCGCGTGGGTGGTGCGGATCGGGGACACCGACCAGTCGTGGGTCGACCCCGACGATCCCACCCATCTCGAGTTCGACTACGTGCAACGTATCGCTGACGTCATCGACGTGGTCGCGCCGGTCAACGAGCGGATCCGGGCGGTTCATGTGGGCGGAGGTGGCCTCAGCCTGCCGCGTTACGTGGCGCACACCCGCCCCACCAGCGCCCAGGTGGTGCTCGAACCCGACGAGGAGCTCACCGCCGAGGTTCGCCTCAGGGCACCCCTGCCGCCGAGGTCCGGGATCAAGGTGCGTCCCCAGGACGGGCGCACGGGGCTCGCCGGCATGCCCGACGGCTACTGCGACCTGCTGATCATCGACGCGTTCGCCGGGGCCCGGGTTCCGGGGGAGCTGGCCACGGTCGAGGCCTTCGCCGAATACCGGCGGGTGCTCACCGGCGCTGGGACGGTCGTGCTGAACGTCACCGACAGCGCTCCGCTCACGTGGACACGCCGGTTGCTCGCCGGTGCCCAACGGTCGTTCGCCACCATCGGCCTGATGGCCGAGTCCGCGACCCTCAAGGGACGCCGGTTCGGCAACATCGTCGTCGTCGCCACCGGGGACACCACGCTCGATTGGGACGCGCTCGCGCGCCGCGCGGCAGGTGCCGCGTTCCCATTCCGGGTGAGCCTCGGTCCGGGCGTCGATCGGCTGGTCGCGGGGGCGGCCCCCCTCGAGGATGCGAACGCTGAGGCGTCTCCTCCGCCCCCGGACGGGGCGACCGCGTTCCGGTGACGTGACCACTGGTCGGGAGCGTCGTTCGACGAGTGCCGACAGGGACGCAAGGATGACGTGCATGCAGGTGGTTCCGGAGGAGGTCGGTTCTGATGGATGATCCGTTGATCCTGGCGGTCGACTCGTCGACCACGGCGACGAAGGCGATCGTCGTCGACCCGCAGGGCCGCACCGTTGCCCAGGGTCGTGCGACCTACGGTCTGGCCACGCCGGCGCAGGGTTTCTACGAGCAGGACGCCGAGGACTGGGTGGCGGCGTCCCACTCGGCGATCGGCGCGGCGGTCGCGTGCCTGTCCGATGCGGATCGACGCCGCGTGGCCGGGATCTGCATCACCCCTCAGCGGCAGACGTTCGTGCTGTGCGACGACGACGGGGCGCCGCGGCGCCGAGCGATCCTGTGGCTCGACGCTCGGGCCGGGGACCAGGTGCTGCGGTTGGGAAGCGACCGTGTCCATGAGCTGTCGGGGATGGTGCCCGACGTCACGCCCTCGTTGTACAAGTTGGCGTGGCTGGCCCAGCACGAGCCGGACGTGCTGGGGGGCGCCGATCGCGTGGCGGGGGTGCACGCCTATCTCGTCCACGCGTTGACGGGCGACTGGATCGACTCCCGGGCCACGGCCGACAGCCTGGGACTGTTCGACATGGCGGGCCTCACCTGGGCCGACGAACTTCTCGAACTGGCGGGCGTCCGGCGTGACCAACTGCCCGAACTCGGGGATGCCGCCGGCGTGCTGGGTGAGGTGCGCGGGGGCGTGGCCCGGGGATGGGGCCTCCCGGGGCCGATCCCCGTGGTGGCCGGCTGCGGCGACGGTCAGGCGGCAGGGTTGGGGGCCGGCGTCACCCGGCCCGACGAGGGGTACCTGAATCTCGGCACCGCGGTGGTGGCCGGTGTGCACTCCGCCGAGTACCAGTGGGGACGCTCCTACCGGACGGATGCGGCGGGGCTGCCGGGGCAGTACGTGCTGGAGGTCGTCCAGAACTCCGGGGCTCACCTGACGGGATGGTTCCGCACCGAGCTGGGCGATCCGGCCTTGCGGGGCGCGCCGGACGCGGGGTTGGAGCAGGCCGCGTCCGAGGTGCCCGCAGGCAGCGATGGCCTGGTGACCCTGCCGTACTGGAACGCGGTGCAGTCCCCGCACTGGGACCCGCGGGCGCGTGGGGCCATGGTGGGCTTCACCGGCTCGCACACGCGCGCGGCGATGTACCGCTCGGTGCTCGAGGGGATCTCCCTCGAGGCCGCCAGGAACATGCGAGCGCTGGAAACCGATACGGGAACCCCGGTGACGACGCTGCGGATCATGGGCGGGGGACAACGTTCCCCACTGTGGCGGTCCATCCTCGCCGCATGCCTGGGGGTCCCGCTGGAGACCTGCGCCGCGGAAGAGATCTCCGCGCTCGGCGCGGCGGCCATGGGCATGGCTGCGGTCACCGGCACCGACGTGGCCGCGACGGCGCGGGCGATGGCGGCGTCCGGGGACATCACCGAACCCGATCCCGACCTCGTCGAACACTACGCGGCCATCGGGTCGGTGCAGGGCGAGCTGTACGACCGGCTGAGCGACCTGTTCCCCCGGCTCCAGGAACTCGCGGACGGCGGGCGCGGCCTGCGGCGGTAGGGTGCTCGGGACGCCGGCCACGTGCGCCGGGCACTGACGGTTCAAGGGACAGGGGAGACGATGACTTCAACGAACGGGGACCGCCCGGCCGACCACGACGAGCTGGTCGAGCAGATCAAGCGACTGGCCATCGTGCACGGCCGCGTGACCCTGGCCAGTGGCAAGCAGGCCGACTACTACGTCGACATGCGCCGGGTGACACTCGACGGGCACGCCTCCCCGATCGTCGGCCGGGTGATGAACGATCTCGTCGCTGACTGGGACTTCGACGCGGTCGGGGGCCTCACCCTGGGTGCCGACCCCGTCGCGACCGCCATGTTGCACGCCCGCGCTGCCGCGGGCGGACGCATCGACGCGTTCGTCGTCCGCAAGGCCGAGAAGGCCCACGGCATGCAGCGTCGGATCGAGGGCACCGACGTCGCCGGGCGCCGCGTCCTGGTGGTCGAGGACACCTCGACCACGGGAGGATCGGCACTGACCGCTGTCGAGGCGGTCCGCGAGGCGGGTGGCGAGGTCATCGGTGTCGCGGTCGTGGTCGACCGTTCCACGGGCGCCGCGGAGGCGGTGGCCGCCGCCGGGCTCCCGTACCGCTTCGCGGTGGGTCTGGAGGCCCTGGGCCTGTCCTGAGGTTGCGGCGGGCGGCAGCGTCGAGTGGCCCCCGGGCCGACTGGGGGCCGACCGGCGTCCTGCCCCCCGGGAGACCCCCCGGGCAGGACAATGAGGTCATGCGGTCGTTGCGGACGATTGCGGCACTCCTCCTCACGGCCGGCGTCCTCGGCGCGTGCGCCGGCAGTGGTTCCGGCGCCCAGCCGTCCATGGGCTGGTCCACCCCGAGCCCGAGTTCCACCTCGAGCGGGAGTTCCACCCCGAGCTCGAGTTCCACCCCGAGCCCGAGTCCCACTCCGAGCCCGAGTTCCACCTCGAGCGGGACGCCGACCAGCGCGGCCAGCAGCGCGATCCCCACGGTGCTCCCCACGCCCGTCGAGCCGCAGGTCGGCCGCGCCGCGTGGGTCACCGTGTCCGTCGCCACAGTCTGGCGGAGCCCGTCCTCGCCCCGGGACGTCGACCGGCCGGCCCTGCGCAACCCGGCGGCCATCCGGCAGTGGTTGTCGGCGATGACACTGTCGGATCGTCTTGGGCTGAGCGGCCGGGCAGACACCCAGGCGCTGCTCGGGGAGCGGGTCGTCGTCACGGCGCGCAGCGGCACCTGGGTCAAGGTCGTCGTCCCCGACCAGCCGACGCCGCTCGACGCGCGTGGGTATCCGGGGTGGGTGCCCATCGGCCAGCTCACCGCGACGCCGCCCACAGCCTCGTCGGTCAGCGCCACGGTCACCACGGCCACCGCCTGGCTGCGCACCGACGACGGCTTGGCGGCCGCTGTCGTCGAGGTGAGCTTCGGCACCCGGCTGCCGCGGGTCGGGGCGTCCGGCGCGTGGGAGCGGGTGGCCACGCCCTCGGGGCGGGTGCTGCGGGTGGCCGCGGACCAGGTGTCGGTCACGGCGCCGGATGTGCCGGCACTCCCCGGCACCGGCAGCGACCTCGTCCGCTCCGCGACGATGTTCACCGGCCTGGCCTACCTCTGGGCGGGCACGTCGGGATTCGGATTGGACTGCTCCGGCCTGACCTCGCTCGTCTACCGGGTCCACGGAGCCACCATCCCGCGGGACGCCGACGCCCAGGCGGCTCGGGGCACCCCTGTCGCGGCGAGCGCCCTTCGACCCGGCGACCTGCTCTTCTACGCGTCCGACGGATACGTCCACCACGTCTCGATGTACGCGGGCAGCGGACTCATGGTCCAGTCACCGCACACCGGCGCAAGCGTGGAGACGATCCCGGTATCGACCGCTGCCTACGCGGTGGAGTACGCCGGCGCGCGCCGCTACCTCGGGTAGCCGCGCCGGGAGACCGGAGCGGCGCCGCCGAGTGTCGGCGCGGTTCGTGCGCCGCCCGCCGCTGGTCCCGGCAGGTGGATATGGTGACGGCAGGTCGCCAGGGGGACCCGCCCGCGTCCGATCGTCAGGAGCACGCATGGGTGGTTTGTGGATATTCCTCGTCGTCGTGGTGGTGGTCATCGTCGCGGCGATCGCGCTGGTCGTCGGGCCCTACAACCGCTTCGTCCGGCTGCGCAACACGATCCAGGAGTCCTGGCGCCAGGTTGACGTCGAACTGAACCGCCGCTACGAGTTGATCCCCAATCTCGTCGAGACGGTGAAGGGCTATGCGGGGCACGAGCGCGACACCCTCGAGGAGGTCGTGGCGCTGCGCAATCAGGCGGCGTCCCTCGCACCCGGTGGCGCCGGATCGCCGCGGGCCGAGGTCGAGTCGCAACTGTCGCAGCAGATCGGGCGGCTCATGGTCAGCGTCGAGGCCTACCCCCAACTGCAGGCCAACCAGAACTTCCTCGAATTGCAGCGCCAACTCAGCGAGACCGAAGACCGCATCGCCGCCGGCCGTCGCTACTACAACGCCACGGTGCGCGCTTACAACACCGCCATCGAATCGATGCCGGCGAACCTCGTGGCCAACGCGTTCCGCTTCGAGAAGGCCCAGTACTTCGAGATCACCGATCCGATCGCCCGCCAGGCGCCGACGGTGTCGTTCGGGAACACCGGGAATCCGCCGACGGTTGCCGCCGGGCCACAGCAGGGCGAATTGCCGCGCCGTGCCGCCCAGCCTCCCGTCGTCGACCCCTGGCCGACCGCGTCCCCCGAGCCCCTACAGCGGCCCGCAACCGACCCCGAGTCGCCTCGCCAGGGGTGAGCGCCGGCGTCCGGGTGCCGTTGGCGTCCCGGGGTCGTTGGCGCGGGGCGTCGGGGTATCCGGGGATTCCTGGCGATTCCTGGCGATTCCGGGTGGCGACGGGTCGCGGCTCCGCGTTCGTGTTGCTGGCGATCTCTGCTCCGGCTGGCGAAATCGACGCCGAATCGGCAGAGATCGCCAGCAACCCAGCAGAGATCGCCAGCAACCCAGCAGAGATCGCCAGCAACCCAGCAGAGATCGCCAGCAACACCGTCGAGATCGCCAGCAACACAACGTGACGCCGCACGGCAACCGGAGAGGGCGCAGCCGGGGGAGTCACCCGGAGAGACGTCCTCAGCCCCGGCGGGTCGACCCCTCCCGGCCTCAAGCCGCCGGGGCTGGGGCAACCCCCTCGGCCGTCGTCCCCTCGCCTGTCGCGGCCGCGGTCGTCGCCACGAGCGCAGCGGCTGCCGGCACGAGCGTCGCGTTCGGCGGCACGAGTGGTGCGGTCGTCGGCCCCTGCGCCTCGTGGGTCGTCGGCCCCTGCGCCTCGTCGGTCGTCGGCTCCTGCGCCTCGTGGGTCGGCGGCCCCAGCGGTTGGTCGGTCATCGCCCGGCGGACGCGGAGTCCCATCGCCAGCGCGGCCGCCGTGCCGAGGACGCCGGCGGCGACGAACGTGAGCCTCGGGCCCAGCCACGACCCGACCAGGCCGCCGGCCAGCAGCGATACCACGGACGCCGCCGAGACCACCCCACTGAGCACGGCGATCACCCGGCCACGCAGGTGGTCCGGCGTCCGTAGCACGACCAGCGGTCCGAGGCAGCCGTTGGCTGCGGCATTGACCAGTCCGAGGACGCTGAGCAGCGTCCAGTAGATCCAGAAGCCTGGCGCCAGGCCGATCGCGACGCACACGACCCCGGCGAGCGCGAAGCCGAAGACGACCGTGCGAACCCGGCCGACATCGGTCGCGACCCGGCCGATGAGCACCCCCGCCACGACCGAGCCGAGGCCGAACCCGAGCTCGCCCAGCCCATACTGGGACGCCGACGCGTGCAGGGCATCGCGTACCAGGAACACCTCGACGACGTTGACGCCCTGCACCGCGAACACCAGCACGACCGTCCCGGTGAGCAGCGCCAGCAACACCGGATCGCGTCGGATGTGGCTGAGCCCACCATTCCCCGCGGCGTCTCGGGCCCCTCCGGCCCGGCCACCCCGTCTCGTCCGCAGCGACAGGGCGACCACGAGCACGACCACGGTGAGGGCGGTCGCGGTCCACGGGGTGTGGAGGTGACCGATCCGGTCGACGCTCAGGCCGGCCGCCGCGGCCCCGAGTGGCTGCGCGATACTGCTGGCCACCATCTGCGCCCCGGCCACCCGCTGGACTCCCTGGTCGCCCACGATCCGCGGCACGAGCGCCGTCCAGACGGGGGAGGCGAGCACGAACCCGGTCTCGAACACCGCAAGCCACCCCAGCGTCCACACGAGCCCGGCGTTGCTGCCCAGCGCCAGGGTGCCGACGGCCTGGGCCGACAGCGCCGACGTGAGCAGCACACGAGAGTCGACCCGGTCGGCCAGGTTACCGGCAACGGTCATGCCGAGCACCGACGGCAGTGCGAGCACGACGAACACGGCGCTGGTGGCCCACGGGCCGTGCCCCGCGTCGTGGACGCGGAGCAGCACGCTGACCGTGACCACCGACAGGGCGCCCATCATCAGCGCCCGCGCGACGATCACGGCCACGACATCGCGACTGTGAAGCATAGACTTCATAGATGTGAAGATACTGTTTCGCATTTCCCGGATCAAGGGCGCCGGGCATCGGCTCTACAGTGACGGCATGGAGCAGCGTCGAGCCGAAGTGGACGCCGACGGAGGCGTCACCCTGCGGCATCCCATGAGTCTGCGCGCGATCGCCCACCCGGCGCGCAGCTACGCCCTCGAGCAGCTCTACCGCGGCGACCCGCTCACCGCCACCGAACTCGCCGTCGGGGCGGGGGTCACGCCGTCGGCGATGAGCTACCACCTGCGCGCGCTCGAGAAGTGGGGACTGGTGGTGCGCGACGACGCGGGCAGCGACGCCCGCGATCGACCCTGGCGCGCGGCGGGGCGCGACATCACGATCACCGGCGAGGCGCTCGGCGGCAACCAGCGTGCGGCGCTGCGGGCGCTGACCGCACGCGAGGTCACGCGTCTCGCGGAGCGGCTCGACGGGCTCGGCCCCACGGTCGAGGGTCGGGCGCACGAGACCGGCGGCAGCATGATGCGCAGCGAATTGTGGCTCACCAACGACGAGATGGTGGCCCTGCAGAAGGACCTCCGCGAACTCGTCGCCCGCTATTCGGCCGAGCGGTCGCCGTCGCGGCACCCGGACGGCGCCGGCCGGATCGATTGGTGGGCGTTCCTGCTGCCGGACGCCGTCAGCACCCCGGCCCAGCCTCCCCCGACCTCCTAGCGGATGCCGTCGGACGCTCCGCGGGACTGCGCGTAGGAGCGCTCGGCCGGGATGCCGCGGGACACCGGCTGGATCTGGCCGAAGCCGGTCACCGGCCGATCCCATCCGGAGGTTCCCGGCCGGGTCTCGGCCTCGAAGCGTTCGGCGAGCCATCGCGAGAGGCGTTCCCGGTCGGCGGATCGGGTGGGGTCGTCGAACAGGTTGTTCTGCTCGTCGGGATCGATCCGTCGGTCGTACAGTTCGCCGGGGCCCTCGAGGCGCTCGACGAGTTTGAGCGGTCCGTCGGTGATCATCCGCGCCCCGCCGTATTCGCTGGTGACCAGCACGAACTCCTCGCCGTGGTCGCCTCCGTGGCGGAGCAGCGGCGCGAAGGAGGAGCCGGCCCCCCACAGGTCGTCGGGGATCTCGGCCCCCGCGAGCTCGCAGATGGTGCGGTGCAGCGAGACGCTGGAGAGCAGGGCGTTGCTGGTGCCGGTGGCTCCTCCCGGCAGGTGCACGACGCACGGCACGCGCACCGAGTTGTCCCAGAAGTTCAGTGGTCTGGTGCCGTTGCCCTTGCCCCAGATCCCGTGATGGCCGCAACTGAAGCCGTTGTCGGAGAGGTAGATCACGACGGTGTTGCCGGCGATGCCCTGGGTGTCGAGTTCTGCCCGGATCCGGCCCAGTGCCGTGTCGACCGCCGTGAGCGAGGCGCAGTAACCCGCCAGGTGTGGGCGCGGATCGGCGAACGCGTCCGCGAAGTCCGCGCGTCGGGGTTCCACCCACGGATGTGGCTCCTCTCGCGGCACCGAGGGGAAGTCGGTGTCGGCGTACAGCTCGACGAGCTCTGGCGGGTGGTTGTCGATCCAGGGGTCGTGCGGCGCGGTGAAGTTGACCTGCAGGTAGAACGGACGGTCGCGGTCCCGGGAGCCGAGGAAGTCGAGCGCATTGTCGGCCACGGCGTCGGTGAAGTATCGGGGTTCGGTGACCGGTTCGCCGTCGCGCCAGATCGGTGCCCCGTAGTAGGGGCCGCCGCCGTAGCGGTGGGAGTACCAGAAGTCGAACCCGGGCGCCGGCCACTGGGAGTGGCCCACGTGCCATTTGCCGCTCATCGCGCACTGGTACCCGGCCTCGGCCAGCACTTCGGGCGTCGTCGGTTGACCTTCGAGATAGCGGTCGGGGTGGGCATCGGGGTGCCGGCCGCCGATCAGCCAGTCGTGGACGCCGTGCGCCGAGGGCATCCGCCCGGTGAGCATCGAGGCCCGTGAGGGGGAGCAGACCGGTGACGCGCAATACATCTGGTCGAGTTCAAGGGAGGTCTCGAGCAGGCGTTCCAGGTTCGGCATGACCAGTTCGGGCATCCGGTGCGGCATGGCCCAGCGTCCCTGGTCGTCGGTGAGGACCACAACGAAGTTGAGTCGCGAGCTGTGGGTTGGTCGGGTCATGGTGTCACCCCTTGACGCTGCCGGCCGCGATGCCGGAGGTGAAGAATCGTTGGCTGAACAAGAAGATGAGGACCACCGGCAGGCTGATCAGCAGCACGATGCACATGAGCAGGTTCCACTGGGTCGAGTTCTCCTGGTAGAAGACGGTGACGCCGAGTTGCAGCGTCCGCATGCCGCTCGAGCGCACCATGATCAGCGGCCAGAGGAAGTCGTTCCAGGCCGACTGGAAGGCGAGCACCGCGACAACGGTCACCGCGGGCAGTGTCAGCGGCGTGTACACCTGCGAGAAGATCCGCCACTCGGAGGCGCCGTCGACGCGCGCTGCCTGTCCGAGTTCGTCGGGCAGGTCGACGTAGAACTGGCGCATGAGGAAGATCGACAGGGCCGCTGCCAGGTGGGGCATCATCAGCGAGAGGTAGTTGTTGAGCAGTCCCTGGCCGCCGGAGCCGAGGATGTTGTTGCCGTTGACCAACGGCAGGTGGGTGAGGATCACGAACAGCGGCACCATGATGATCTCGGGCGGCAGCACGAGCAGCCCGATGAGCAGCATGAGGATCCATCCCCGGCCCCTGAGCGGTGCCTTGGCCAGGGCGTAGCCCGCCATGCAACTCAGCACCACCTGGGACAGGGTTGCGACGAGCGTCACGAGCAGTGAGTTGCCGAAGAATCTCAGGAAGTCGGCCGACTGCAGGGCGGCGGCGAAGTTGCCGAAGTCCAGGCGGGTGGGAAGCGTCGTCGTCGACTCCCCTCGGGGGGTCAGCGCGACCGTGAGGATGTAGAGCATCGGCAGCAGGTAGAGGGCGGTGACGACGAGCCCCACGGCGTGGAGGAGGACGAAGGATCCTCGCGAGCCCGCGAACTCCTCGCCCCGGGCGCCCCGGGGGTGTCGGGCCCGTCGATGCGCGGGTCGGTGGCTGGACGCGTCAGGCACGGGCGGCTCTCCTCGATTGGATCTCCTGCACGAGCCGGGCCGGCAGTGCCACGAGCACGACCACGAGGAACAGCAGGACGGCGATGGCCGAGGCCCTGCCGATGTTGAGATCGGTGAACGCGGATTGGTACATGTCGTAGACGACGGTGCGGGTGGCGTCGCCGGGGCCGCCCTGGGTCATGACGTAGGCCTGGGTGAACATCTGCAGGCCCCCCATGAACCAGGTGACCCCGACGAAGAGCAGCGTGTTGCGCATCGACGGGATGACCACGTGGCGGGTGCGCGCCCACCACCCGGCGTGGTCGATCTTGGCGGCCTCGATCAGTTCACCGGGAACGGCCTTGAGGCCGGCGAGCAGGATGATGCTGAAGTATCCGAGGTTGCGCCACAGGGACATGCCGAGGATCGAGGGCATCGCGGCGTTGGCGTCGGTGAGGAAGTTCACCGTCGGTAGTCCCGCGGCGCGCAGCGCTGCGTCGATGGGCCCGACGAACGGGTCGTAGAGGAACGACCACAGCAGGGCGACGGTGACGTACGACATCGCCTGGGGAACGTAGATCATCGTGCGCATCAGGCCACCGCCCACGAGCGGGTTGTTGAACAGCATCGCGATGAAGAACGCCACGACGATCCCGATGACCACCTGGCCGAGGGCGAACTCGAGGGTGTTCGCCACCGCAGTCCCGAAGGTCGGGTCGGTGAGCAGCTGCACGTAGTTGGCCAGTCCCACGAACCGTGGTGCGCTCAGCAGGTCGTACTTCGTGAACGACAGGAAGGCGGCGAACAGCATCGGCACGATGGTCGTGAGCGAGAGCACCACGAGGGCGGGGCTGAGCAACCATCGTCCCGCGATCCGCTGTCGCCGTTCGATGCCCGCGGGCGCGCGTCCCATCGGATCAGGCCCCCAGCGACTGGACCTTGGCGTCGATCGCCGCCAGCGTCGCGGTGACGGAGACGCTGCCCCGGATGGCGGGTTCGAGCAGCTGGTTCACCGCCGGGCCCAGCGACATCATCACGGGGTTGGACGGTTGAGAGACCGCATTGGTCGCGGTGGCGGCGATGTCCTTGTAGATGCCCGTCAGCCAGGCGGCGTCCGCGAGATCCTTGCGCACCGGCATGCCTCCGTAGTAGCGGGCGAAATCGCCGCCGTACTGCTTCGAGCAGATGAACTTGATCAATTCGAAGGCGCCGTCGGGATTCTTGGTGTTCTTCGCGATCGCGAGCTTGTTCACGAACGCCAGTGCGGTCGGCTGGCTGGCGGAGTTCATCTGGATGCCCTGCCCGGCGCTGAGCAGCGGCAGGACCGACTTGTCGTTCACCTCGGCGTTGCGGGGCAGCGCCGCGCCGTCGAGTGACAGTCCTGACAGTCCCAGAACCGGGGGGAGCGGGCCGTTTCCCGACCAGACGACGTTGTAGTCGGACAGGCCGTTCTTGTAGGCGTCGACCATGTACTGCAACGCCTTCTGGCCGGCGTCGCTGCTGAACTGCGGCTTACCGGAGGCGTCCCAGTAGGTGCCGCCGGCGCTCAGCATCAGATGCGCGAACCGCTGTTGGAGACCGATGGACTTGTCGAGGCCGAAGTAGATCGGGGACTTGATTCCCTTGGCCTTCATCGCCTGGGCGGCGGTCGTCCACTCGTCCCACGTGCTGGGGACCCCGGTGACCCCCGCAGCCTTGAGCAGGTCGGTGCGCCCGATGGTGGTCCTGACATCCGCATACACGGGGATGGAGTAGTTGGCGCCCTTGTACACCCCGTCGACGAGCATCTTCGGGTAGATCTGCTGGCTTCCGGACCAGTTCTTCACCCGGTCGGTGATGTCGAGCATGACGTTCTTCGACGCCAGCGGTGCATTCCAGATGCCGCCGATGAGGAAGACGTCGGCGAGGCTGTTCGACGCGGCACCCGTGGTGACCTTCTGGAAGGCCGAGCCCCAGTCGGAGGTCTGCAGGGTGACGTTGATGTCCGACGACTTCTTGAAGGCGGGCAGCAGCGTGCCCTTGACCCAGTCGATGGTGGTCTGGTCGGGTCCCAGGAGCAGCAGTTGGAGGCTCTTGCCCCCGCTGCCGGCCGAGGCGCTGGAGCCGGAACATGCCGACAGTGTCGTTCCGAGACCCACGGCGGCGGCGGCGGCGCCGGCCTTGAGCAGTTGGCGCCGGTTCACGGTGATGGGCATATCGGATCCTTTCTCGAGCGCATCGTTGCGCCTTATGTGACCGTGTGTCACTTTATGTCCCGACATGCCCGCTGTCCAGAGTTTTGAAACAGAGAGTCACAAAGTGGCAGACTGCCGGGTATGACCACGGATGCGCTCTCGAGCCCCCGCGTGCGGTCGCACAACCTGGGCCTGATCCTGCGCTCCGTGCGTGACCACGGGTCGATCCACCGGGCCCGCATCGCCTCCGACCTGGGTCTGACCAGAACCTCGGTCACCCGCCTGGTCGGAGACCTCGTGACCGAGGGCATCCTCGTCAACGAGGCGGCGCTCCCTGCCCCAGGAAGGGGCCGGCCCGCGACCCCGCTGCGGTTCAACGGGGACACCTTCGCACTGCTGGGTATGGACGCCCGCGTCGACCACACCGAGGTGATGCTGACGAACCTCGCGGGAGAACCGTTGGCGTCCGAGGTCTTCAGCTTCGACCTTCCAGTGGCCCCCGACGACTTCGTCGCCCGCGTCGTCGAGGTCGGGGAGCGGCTGGTGGACGCCGCAGGCCGCCGGTTGCTCGCGGTCGGGGTGGCACTGCCCGCCCGGTTCAACGAGGGGTTCGCAACCGTCGCCCGCTCCGACCGGTTCGGATGGGGGGAGGTCGACCTCATCCGGCGCCTGCGCGACGGGTTCGCGTGGGAGGTGCCGATGGCCATGCGGGACATCTCGCGCGCCGCGGCCCTGGCCAACGCCCGCCAGCCCGAAATGGCCGAGCACGAGCGGATCCTGCACTTCCAGCTCGGCATGGGCCTCGGTATGGCGCTGACAGCCGGTCGGGAACTGGATGAGAGCCTGCCGCCGATCTGGGGAGCGATCGAACACGCCCCGCTCGGTGACGAGACGGTGTTGTGCCAGTGTGGGCGCCACGGCTGTGTCGACGCGTCGATCGGCTTCCGACGTTTCGAGGAACTCACCGCCTCGCTGGCCCACGGCACCGCCGTCGGGCCGACCGGCATAGCCGATCACATGCAGCGCGTGAGCGCGGCGCTCACCGCGGGCGACCCCGAGGCGAGCGCCGCGGTCGACCACCTGACGCGCATCCTGGCTCATGTGCTCGCGACGGTGGGGTGCATCGTCGTGCCGGAAGCGGTCACGCTCGGCGGCTACCCGCTGCTTCTGGGAGCCGGGTTCTTCGAGGGGCTGAGGCTGCGGATGCTCGAGGAACTCGCCGACCCGCCGATGCTGCTGCAGTCGCCGCTCGGCGACCAGGCATCGCGGAGGGGCACGGTGATGATGGCGCTGGACGCCTACATCGACGCCCTCTGACTGACGCCGGCCTCAGTCGAGTTCGGCCACCGACGCCGCCCGGTTCTTCCGGCGGGCACTGAGATATTCGTAGCCCATCGGGAGCACCGAGACCACAACGATGACGACCAGGATGAGGTCGATGTTCTTGCCGACGAAGGTGATCCCTCCCAGCAGGTAGCCGAGCAGCGTCACCGCGAACACCCACAGCACGCCGCCGACGGCCGTCCACGAGATGAAGTGCCGCAGGGTCATTCCCGCCGCGCCGGCCACCATCGTGACGAACGTGCGGACGAACGGCACGAACCGGCCCATCACCAGGGCCTTCGAACCGTACTTCTCGAAGAAGTCGTGCGATTGTTGAAGGTGCTGCCGGCTGAACACGCGGCCGAAGAAGCCACTGCGCGGTTTGAACAGCCAGGGGGAGATGAACTTGCCGACGTAGTAACCGGCAAGGTTGCCGAGCACCGCGAAGAAGCTCATGATCAGGCAGACCAGCAGGTACGTGACCAGCCGGTTGGACATGCCCAGCGAGATAGACGAGTTCGACACCGCGATGAGCAGGCCGACGGTGAACAGCAGCGAGTCGCCCGGCAGGATCGGGAAGATCGCGCACTCGATGAACAAAATGAGCGACACGCCCACGAGGGCCCAGTTGCCGAGGCCGTGGATCATGACGGCGGGATCGAGCCAGGAAGGCAGCAGCAACGGCACCATGGTCGGTGTGGCCGTCAACAGGTCGATGAACATTGGTCAACGGTACCGTGGGCCGCTGTGAGTCCGCTGAACGAGCCCGCCAGTCCCGAGGACGAGCCTGACGACCCCACCGTCCCGGTCGGCGTCGGCCCGCACCCGCCCCCCTGGCCCGACGACCCCCGTCTCGACCCGCAACTGCTCGCCGAGGGCGACCGGCGCAACGTGCTCGACCGGTACCGCTACTGGAGGCTCGACGAGATCGTCGCCGACCTCGACACGCACCGCCGCCCTCTGCACGTGGCGATCCAGAACTGGGAGCACGACTTCAACATCGGTTCGATCGTGCGCACCGCCAACGCGTTCAACGTCGCCGGCGTGCACATCGTCGGACGCCGGCGCTGGAATCGGCGTGGGGCGATGGTGACCGACCGCTACCTGCACGTGTACCACCACCCCGGCGTGGCCTCACTCGTCGACTGGGCCGCCGGCTCCGGCGTCCGGCTCGTGGGGGTCGACAACCTGCCGGGTTCGGCACCACTCGAGACCTCCGAACTGCCCAGGGACTGCTGCCTGGTGTTCGGTTCGGAGGGCCCGGGACTCACCGACGAGATGGTGGCGGCCTGCAGCGGTCTGGTCGCGATCACCCAGTACGGCTCGACACGCTCGCTCAACGCGGGGGCGGCTGCGGCGATCGCCATGTACCACTGGTCGGTGCGGTGGGCAGGCCCCGGGGATGTCGTTGCCCGATAACCTGTCCCCGGAGGAGGGGACGTGACCGATGAGTTCCGGGTGGCCTACAACCCCGTGCCGAGCGCGGCGAGGGTGGCCGAGCTGAGCGCCCGCGTGAAGCGCACCGTGGCGCAGGGTGTGCTCAGCCTCCTCGTCTGGGGGGCGATCTTCTGGTGGCAACGCGACCGGTCGACCGCCATCGCCTGGGGGGTGCTGGTCATCGGAGCCCTGGTTTCGCTGGCGGTGGTGGCCGTCATCGCCGGCGCATGGCTGCTCGCCCGCCGCGATCTCTCCAGCGTGGGCACCGGTGACGCGATGGTCATCGATCGCGCGGGGATCACCGGCATGAGCCCCGGAACGGTCGCCGTGCACATGCCCTGGGAGCAGGTCGCCGCGGTGGTGGGACGCGGACGCTCGCTCGGACGCGGCCCCAGCCTCGTGGTCACCCGGCATGACGGCCCGGACTGGTCGGTGCCATTGTCGTTCCTCGACGCCCAGGCCGGCACCATCGACAATGCGATCCGGGTGTTCTCCGGTGGCCGCAAGGGGCTCGACATCAGCGGGTTGTCGCTGTAGTCGGCATGCGCCGCGCGCTGGACCAATTCCCGGCCCGCGCATGACACCGGGAACAGCGTTTGAGAGAATCGGAGCGGTTCCCAGTGTCCGGCTGCAGTGACCCACGCGGACCCGTGGCCGGCCGTCGAAGAGAAAGAGGCCCAGATGCCCATTGCTACACCCGACGAATACGCGGAGATGATCGACAAGGCCAAGGCCGGGGGCTACGCCTTCCCCGCGATCAACGTGAGTTCATCGCAGACGCTGAACGCCGCGCTCCAGGGCTTCACGGAGGCGGGCTCCGACGGCATCGTGCAGGTGTCCACGGGTGGGGCCGAATACCTCTCGGGTCCCACGATCAAGCACATGGTCACCGGTTCGGTGGCTCTGGCCGAGTACGCCCGTGAGGTCGCCAAGAACTACCCCGTCAAGATCGGCCTGCACACCGACCACTGCCCCGAGAACAAGCTCGCCGGCTTCGTGCGTCCCCTGCTCGCGATCTCGGCCGAACGGGTGAAGAAGGGCCTCGACCCACTGTTCAACTCGCACATGTGGGACGGCTCCGCGCTCGACAACATTGAGCGCAACCTGCAGATCGCCGAGGAGTTGCTCGCTCAGACCAGCGCCAACCACCAGATTCTCGAGATCGAGATCGGGGCCGTCGGTGGCGAAGAGGACGGAGTGGTCGGCGAGATCAACGACAAGCTCTACACGACTCCCGCCGACGGGCTGCGCACCGCCGAGGTCCTTGGGCTTGGTGACAAGGGCAGGTACATCGTCGCCTTCACCTTCGGCAATGTGCACGGCGTCTACAAGCCCGGAAACGTCAAGCTGCGTCCCGAGGTGCTCAAGGGCATCCAGGAGGCTGTCGGCGCCAAGTACGGCTCCGACAAGCCGTTCTCCATGGTGTTCCACGGAGGCTCGGGTTCGACCGCTCAGGAGATCAGCGATGCGGTCGACTACGGCGTGGTGAAGATGAACATCGACACCGACACCCAGTACGCCTTCACCCGCCCGGTCGTCGAGCACATGATGAAGAACTACGACGGGGTGCTGAAGATCGACGGGGAGATCGGCAACAAGAAGCTCTACGACCCGCGCGCCTGGGGTAAGGCCGGCGAGGCCGGCATGGCGGCCCGCGTGGTCGAGGCCTGCGAGCAGCTGCGCTCGGCGGGCAAGACGATCAACTGATCGCCCAGCAGTACACGCCACCGCGAACCGGCGGCCCATCCTTTGGGTGGGCCGCCGGTTCGCGCGCCGGGGCAGGCCTTGGCAAGGGCCGGTGGTTCCGAGAGTTGCCTGCGGCAGGCGAATTCGACGTTCCGGCTGGCATTCGCTGCCGATTCCCCGTCGTGAACGCCAGCCTGAGCAGAGATCGCCGGCCGCTCGACCTCATCGAGGCGGAGCGGGCGATTCTTGGCTCACCGCGCCGACGGGCGCGGCCACGGAGCCTCTCGGCTCAGCGGCCGGTGGCGTGTCCCTGGCCGCCTCGGGTACTGGCGCCCGCGAGCAGGGCACCGGAGCGGGGATCGCGCCCGACGACGCACACCCGGCCGAGGGACGCCGCGGGCGTGACGCGCACCGCGTGGCCCCGTCGGCGCAGCCCGTCGACCACCTGATGACCTGCGTCGGCCTCGATCGCCACCGAGGTGCGTTCGAAGCTCCGCGGCCAGAACGACCCGATGAGATGGTCGGTGTGCCACTGGGGGGCGTCGATCGCCGCCTGCGGGTCGAGGCGCCCCTGCGCGGCGAGGCCGTGGGCCATCCGGACAAAGGCATTGAACGTCCACTGGTCCTGCTGGTCGCCGCCCGGGGTGCCGAAGCCCAACGTGACCCGCCCCTCGAACTCGGCGAGCGTGGGGCTCAGTGTGCTGCGTGGACGCCGTCCGGGAGTCAGCGTGTTGGGCAGCTCGTCGTCGAGCCAGCACATCTGCAGTCGCGTGCCGAGTGGGAAGCCGAGCTCGGGGATGATCGGGTTCGACTGCAGCCAACCCCCCGACGGCGTCGCGGCGACGATCGTGCCCCACCGGTCCGTGACCGCGATGTGGCAGGTGTCACCACGGGTCCTTCCATCGACGGCCACCCCCTCGGTGTCGACGGTCGGCCCCTGGAAAGTCGGCTCGCCCGCGCCGGCGTCCGCGATGGAGCCCTCCTCGCCGCCGAGCAGCCGGGAGATGTGGATGGGCAACAGCGGCTCCACCCCGTCGGGTGCCCCTGGGTGCCAGCCCGTGCGCGCGTAGGGGCCGATGAGGTCGCGTCGCGCCGACGAGTACTGCTCGTCGAGCAGCGCCCGGGGCAGCGGGGCACTGTCGCCGTACCATGCGTCGCGGTCGGCGAGGGCGAGCTTCGCGCCCTCGATCAGCCGGTGCACCACCGCGGGGTCACCCGCGTCGGCGTCGACGGGGTCGAGGTCGGCGAGCAGCGCCGCCTGCTGGAGGAACGCCGGCCCCTGGGTCCACGGGCCGGCCTTGTGGATGCTCCACGGTCCCCATGTGTGCGTGAGCGTCGGCTCAAAGGACGCCGACCAGCCCGCGAGGTCGTCATGGCCGAGGAACCCGGTATGGTCGGCGCCACTCGAATCTCGGGTGGGGCGTTGGGATGTGGCGACCATGGCCGCGGCGACGAACCCGGTTTTCCAGATCTCGCGCGCGGTGTCGATCTCGCGTTCCCGGCCTCCGGTGGCCCCGGAAGTGGCCTCGTCGACGATCCGGCGCCAGGTGGCAGCGAGGTGGGGGTTGCGCCACAGGCGGTCGGGACGCGGCGGATCGGTGAGGTAGAACGCCGCGGAGGTGGGCCAGTGCTCGGTGAAATGGGCCCGCATCCGCTCGACGACGTCGCCGATCCGGGCGAGTGGGTAGTGACCCTGCTCGGCGATCGCGATCGCCGGGGCGAGTACCTCGTCGAGCCGCCAGGTGCCGTGGTCGCGCAGCGCCAACAGCCAGGCGTCGACCGCACCGGGCACCGCCGCGGCGAGTGGGCCGGTTCCGGGAACCAGGTCGAGCCCGAGGCCGCGGTAGGTCCGGGCGGTCGCCCCGCCGGGTGCGGTGCCCTGGCCGCACAGGGCCTGCGGCGTCTGGCCCCGGACGCTCATCAGAATCGTCGCGTCGCCCCCAGGGCCGTTGAGGTGCGGTTCGACCACGTGCAGCACGAATGCGCCGGCCGCGGCCGCGTCGATGGCGTTGCCCCCCCGGTCGAGCACCGACATCGCGGTGGCGGTGGCGAGCTGATGGGTGCTGGCGACGGTGCCGAAGGTTCCGACGATGCTGGCGGTCATGCTGTCACGCTATCGCCGCACGTCGTGGGCGGCGTCTCTGGCGCTCGGTCGTCGCGGCGTCCATCATGGCTGGTGTGACCTTCAGCATTGTCGCGCTGAGTTCCGACGGCGGATCGCTCGGCGTCGCGACGGCCACCCGATCGCTGTGCGTGGGTCGCTCCGTCCCGGCCATCGCACCAGGGGTCGGGGCGGTCGTCACCCAGGCGTGGACGAACCGCGCCTTCCGGCACACCGCCCTCGAGGGGATGCGGCGCGGCGCCACCGTCACGGAGGTGCTGCACGACCTCGCGGCGATGGATCTCGCGTTCTCGTCACGCCAGGTCGCGCTGCTGTCGGCGAGCGGCGCCGGAGCCGCCCACACCGGCGAGGACACCGATCCCTGGGCGGGGGCGATCGTCGAACCCGAGCTGGTGCTTGTCGGCCACGACCTGGTGGGGCCGGGGGTTCTGACCGCGATGCGTGATCGCTTCCGCGACGGTGCGGGCCAGGGGCTCGAATTCGCGACGCTGCTCGTCGACTGCCTGCTGGCGGGGGACGCCGCGGGCGGGAACCGCCGGGGGCGGCACAGCGCGGCTGTGCTGACGGCCCCGCACACGCTCCCGGACACCGAGTGGCCCGAACTCGATGTCGACCTGCGCATCGATGACCATCCCGATGCGATCCGGGAACTGGCGGTGCTGCTCGGACGCTGGCGGGCCGAGGAACTGCTCAGCGACGACTGACCTGGATGGGTGAGGAGCCGGCCGAACGGGCCGACCCACCGGGGCGGCCCGTTCGGGGCCATGAGGTCCCGGGTGGGCACCGGTGTCCCAGGTGCGTGCTGCAAATGCGTGCTGCAAAGGGGTGGTCGCGCGGCGTCCGAAGTGATTCCCGCGGCGTCCGACTGGTCTGTTCCGGGCTGTCAGGTCGTACGCCGTCGGCCGGGTCGTACGGCGCCCGGAATCGGCGTCAGAGCAGATTCACGTGGTGGTGCGCGAAGGGGGTGCCTTTGGCGCGTTCGACCGACTTGTGGATCTCGCGCTCGGCAGCCTCGCGGTCGGCCCACGTCGACCCCTCGACGCTCTTGCCGGGCTCGAGGTCCTTGTAGACCGTGAAGAAGTGCTCGATCTCGAGCAGCAGGAAGTCGGGAACGTCGGCGAGATCGGTGAGGTAGTCGCGACGGTGATCGGCGGTCGGCACGCACAGCACCTTGTCGTCACCGCCCATCTCGTCCCTCATCCGGAACATCGCGATCGCACGGCACTGGATGAGGCATCCGGGGAAGGTGGGCTCGTAGCAGATCACCATGGCATCGAGCGGGTCGCCGTCGGCTCCCAGCGTGCCCTCGATGAACCCGTAGTCGTAGGGGTACTGGGTGGAGGTGAACAGGGTGCGGTCGAGGCGGATCCGGCCGGTCTTGTGATCCATCTCGTACTTGTTCTTGGTGCCGCGGGGGATCTCGACCGTGACATCGAAGGTCATCGAGTCGGGAAGTTTGGTCACCGGGACGGTACGGAAGTCTTCAGACACGGGAGGCTCTCTCTATCATGGGCGGGGCCAGGTGTGCGCGTCGTCGTGCACGGCTGTACAGGGCAAAGACTATCGGTAAGTCAAGAGGTGGAGTGAGTCGAGCAACCAGCCGTCGGTGGCTCACCTGGCGGGTGAGCACGGTGACGGTCGTCGCCGGTCTCATCGCATCGGGCACCATTCTCGTGGCCGCACGACCCGATGTCCGCGCCGAGTTGCTCGGCGCCGCGACGCCGGCAGCATCGGCCCCGGCTGCGGCGTCGGTGCTTGTCGCTCCACCCAGTGCCGGGGTGATCGGGCCGGCCGCGGCGGCGTCCCCGGGGACGCTGCCGAACCCGACGACGCTGGCCGCCCGCATCGCAGCCGTTCCCCACGACCGGCTCGGCACGGTCGCCGGCCGGGTGATCGACCTTGCCACCGGGGCGGTGCTCTTCAACCAGTCGGGCGCCACCACGATGATGCCGGGTTCGACACTCAAGCTGCTCACCGCGACCGCCGTGCTCAACGCCCTCGGGCCGTGGCATCGGTTCACGACGAAGGTCGTCAGCGCGGCGCCGGGCACGATCATCCTCGTCGGCGGGGGAGACCCGTTCCTCGCCTCGAGCGCGACCTCCGTCGCGGCCCCCACCCCCGCAACCTCGGCGACCCTGGCCAGCCGCACTGCGGCCGCACTCAAGGCGCAGGGCATCACGACCGTGACCCTCGGCTACGACGACTCGCTGTTCGCCGGGGCGTCCTGGAACGCGAACTGGCCCGTGGGCTATCGCAGCCAGGTGTCACCCGTGAGTGCGCTGTGGATCGACGAGGGGCGCGATCCGGTCACTTCCAAGTTCACGAAGGATCCGGCGGCGACCGCGGCGGGCATCTTCGCGGCCCAACTCGCCCGCCGGGGCATCACCGTGCGTCCCCGGTCGGCACCGATCGTCGCCCCCGTGCACGCCACCACCGTCGCCGAGGTTCGATCCTGGCCGCTCGCCACCATCGTCGAGCAGACGCTGCTGAACTCCGACAACTCGGCGGCGGAGGTGCTGCTGCGGCAGGTCGCCCTGGCAAGCGGACAGCCGGCCACCTTCGCGGGCGGCGTCCGGGCCGTCACCCAGCGGCTCGCCGGGCTGGGGCTGCAGCTCGGTGGTGTCAACTTCGTCGACGGGTCGGGCCTGTCCCGCAAGGACCGGGTCAGCCCGGCCCTGATCACCGCGATCATCCACCGGGCCGCGACCACGGCCGAGCTCAGGCCCATCCTCGACGGGATGCCGGTCGCCGGGGTCAGTGGCACGCTGGCGATGCGCTTCTTCGTGCCCCCTGCGGCCGAGGGGCGGGGGCTCGTGCACGCGAAGAGCGGCACCCTCACCCACGTGTCGAGCGAGGCCGGCTATGTCACCACGGCGAGCGGGGCCCTGCTGGGGTTCGCGTTCATCGTCAACGGCGCCGCCCCCGGCACTCCCATCACGAACACGAGCGTCGGCACGAACGACTGGAACATGCGCAACTACCTTGACGAGGTGGCCAGCGTCCTGGCGGGCTGCGGCTGCTCATGAGCGACGACATCCCCAGGGTCGACTGGCGTGTTGCCGAGGCCATCGGACGCCGGCTGGTCCGGCCGGGCCCGGTGCTCGACGCCGCCTCGCGCGATCGGCTCGTGGCGGGCCTGCGGGTCGCCGCCCGGAGAGCCGTCGCGCTGGGGGAGGACGCCGCCGCGATCGCGGCGTCCGACGCCCCGCTGGAACTGGTGGTCGACCGGCCGGGCTGGGTGCGGGCGAACACTCTCCTGGCGGCCGGCCTGCTGGAACCGCTCCACCGCGGGTCCGGTCCGGTGACGCCGCGCGACGCGGTGGCGGCCGCCGCGCTGGGTGCGGAGATCGGCGGGGCCCTCGCCCTGCTCGCCGGTCGGGTGCTCGGGCAGTTCGACCCGTTCACCCCACCGGGCCGGCTCTATCTCGTGGCGCCCTCGATCGTCGAGGTCGAGAGCACGCTGGGGGTGGTGCCCCGGGACTTCCGACTATGGGTGTGCCTGCACGAGCAGACCCACCGCCTGCAGTTCACGGCGGCCCCGTGGCTGGCGGGCCACCTGTCGGGCATGGTCACCGAGCTGGCGCTCAGTGACGACGAGCGGGGTCTCGCCGACGTGCTGAAAGACCTCGTCCGCAGACCGGGCGGATCCGAATCGCGGACCATCGACGACGTGTTCCGGTCCCCCGCCCAGCGGAGCCTGTTCGCCCGTGCGAACGCGGTGATGGCGCTGCTCGAGGGACATGCGGACGTGATGATGGACCGTGCCGGCGCGAGCGCCATCCCGACGCTCGGCACCATCCGCCGGCGCTTCGAGCGGAGGCGCAGCACGACGATGCTCGGCTCGCGGCTGGGACGCCTGGTCGGGCTCGACCGCAAACTGGCGCAATACCGCGAGGGGGCCGCGTTCTGCGCCGCGGTGATCGACCGTGTCGGTGTCGGCGGCCTCAACGCGGTGTGGACCTCGGCCGACCTGTTGCCCAGTCCCGACGAGATCGGCCACCCGGACGCCTGGGTGGCCAGGGTGCACGGCTGACATGGCCCGGCGTGCCCTGTCTCCGGCGTCCCTCGCGGTCGTCCAAGCAGTCGCTCCGGTGCTGAGCGATCGACCCACCCGGATCGGCGTTTCGGGCGGTGCCGACTCGATGGCGCTGGCGGCCGCCGTCGCGCACGTCGCGGGCGCGCGGGCGGTCGAGGCCCTCGTCGTCGACCACGGACTGTGGCGCGGGTCCGATGGCCATTCGCGGCAGGTCGCCGCGCAGGTCGAGGGCCTCGGCCTGCCCGTCGGGGTCGCCCGGGTCGAGGTCGACACTCGTGACGGAGGAGTCGAGGCGGCGGCCCGTGCCGCCCGGCATCGCGCGCTGTGGCTGACCCCGGCGATCCGCGGCCGCGCCATCGAGGAGGTGTGGCTCGCCCACTCCCTCGACGACCAGGCCGAAAGCGTTCTGTTGGGTCTGGCCCGGGGGTCAGGGACACGCTCCCTGGCGGGGATGGCTCCGCGGCGCGGCGAACGGATGTTGGGCGTTCCTGCGGACGCCGAGGTGGTGCGCCCGTTGCTGGGCCTGCGCCGCTCGGTGCTCCGCGAGGCCTGCGCCGACTGGGGCATCCGGGTGTGGGACGACCCCGCGAACACCGACTCGCGGTTCCGGCGATCCGCCGTGCGCGCCCACGCGATCCCCGCGCTCGTCGTCGTCTTCGGCGACACCGTCGTCGAGGCGTTGGCCCGCACCGCGGGCCTGGCCAGGGCGGACGCCGATGCCCTCGACACCCTCGCGGGGGCGGCCGCGGCCGCGGCGCTCGACGGCGGGCGGCTCCGCGTCGAGGCGATCGACAGGCTCCCCGAGGCCCTGCGCTCCCGGGTGGTGCGGAGTTGGCTGGACGCCGCCGGCTGCCCCGAGGTGCACCGCCGCCACGTCGCCGCGGTCCTCGAGCTCGTCGATGACTGGCGCGGCCAGGGCCCGCTGCACCTGCCGGGGGGCGTCCGCGTCCGGCGGAGCGGGGGACTGCTCGTGGCCTCGGGTCCGGCCGGCGGCCTCGCGGCGTTGGGGCGGCTGGGGTAGCCTGCTCGGGTGCGAGCCGCAGACATTGCCGACGACATCCAGCGCGTGTTGTTCACCGACGAGCAGGTGCAGGCCCGGGTGGCCGAGTTGGCCGCGCGGGTCGACGCCGACTACGCCGAACGCGATGTGCTGCTCGTGGGAGTTCTCAACGGGGCACTGATGGTGATGGCCGACCTGTCCCGCGCGATGTCGCGTCACTGCGCGATGGACTGGATGGCGGTGTCGTCCTACGGTTCCGGAACCCGCAGCTCCGGCGTGGTCCGTTTCCTCAAGGACCTCACGGTCGACATCGAGGGCCGGCACGTGCTGGTCGTCGAGGACATCATCGACACCGGCCTCACCCTCAGTTATCTGGTGAGCAACCTCCGCAGCCGCCAGCCGGCGTCGCTGAACATCCTCACGATGTTCCGCAAGCCCGACGCCGCCACAACCGAGGTCGAGGTCAAGTACGTCGGCTTCGACATCCCCAACGAGTTCGTTGTCGGCTACGGACTCGACTTCGCCGGTCACTACCGCAACCTGCGCGATGTGGTCACCCTGGCACCCCACGTGTACAGCTGAGCACCTGGCCATGGACATTGCCGACGCACGACGCCTGAAGGCCGCGATGGACGCCGCCGGCCGCAGCTGGCAACCCCGCTCCGGGGACCGGTTCGCCGTACCCGATCGCGATCTCGACGACCAGGTGTTCGTGGTTTCCGAGATGACCATCGACATCGAACAGGCCACCGGCGGGGCGATCATGAAGTTCAACGGCACCACCGAGTGGGCCCTCGACAGCATTGCCGCGGCCGAGGTGCTGTGGCTGCCCCGCGAGGACCAGCTGCGGGAACTTCTCGGCGTCCGGTTCGGCCGGCTCGAGGCACTCCCGGGCCCGGTGGGCGGGTTCGCGGTCGTCCTCAGCGATGGGAGCCGCCATGTCCATGTCGACGCCGAGCGGGCCTACCTTCTCGCCGTGCTCGGCGCGCTGGCAGCCTGAGCCGCTTCGCCGTGAGCGGATCCTCGGGGTGTCAAAGCCAACTCGGGTAAACTCACTGTGCCTTGCACCGCTGCCTGCGGATGCTGTCGAGCGATGATCGGAAACGAATGAAGAACACACAACGCGGCCTACGGGGACCACTCGTGTGGATCCTGGTGTCGATGGCCGTGATCTTCGGCGTCATGAGCCTGGTCAACCGAGCATCCGGCTACACCGACGTGCCCACGTCGCAGGTGCTGACGATCCTCGACAGCAACCAGAAGCTCAGCGAGGTCATTCTCGTCGACGGCGACCAGACGATCAAGGTCACCACCGCCGCCGGCAAGAAGTACCAGGCCGACTGGGTGGGCAATCAGAGCCAGCAGATCATCGACACCCTCAACAAGCGGATCGCGAACAAGACCCTCGATCAGTGGGTGGGGCAGAATCCGAAGCCCGGGCTGCTGTCGACGCTGCTGTATTCGATCCTTCCGTTCGTCGCCATGGCGATTCTGTTCGTGTTCCTCATCAACATGGTCCAGGGCCGTGCCGGCGGGGGGGTGATGGGCTTCGGCAAGTCGAAGGCGAAGATCGCCGCGAAGGACACCCCGAAGACCCTCTTCAGTGACGTCGCCGGCTGCGAGGAGGCGATCGAGGAACTCCAGGAGATCCGCGAGTTCCTCGCCGAACCCGGCAAGTTCCAGCGCGTCGGGGCCAAGATCCCCAAGGGGGTCCTGCTGTACGGGCCGCCCGGCACCGGCAAGACCCTGCTCGCCCGGGCCGTCGCCGGTGAGGCCGGCGTCCCCTTTTTCTCGATCTCCGGATCGGACTTCGTCGAGATGTTCGTCGGCGTCGGCGCGTCCCGCGTCCGTGATCTGTTCGACCAGGCCAAGGAGGCCGCCCCGGCCATCGTCTTCATCGACGAGATCGACGCCGTCGGACGCCACCGCGGTGCCGGCCTCGGCGGCGGCCACGACGAGCGGGAGCAGACGCTCAACCAGTTGCTCGTCGAGATGGACGGCTTCGACGTGCATGGCGGGGTCATCCTCATCGCCGCGACCAACCGCCCCGACGTCCTCGACCCGGCACTGCTGCGTCCGGGGCGTTTCGACCGCCAGATCTCGGTAGAGGCCCCCGACCTCAAGGGCCGCACGATGATCCTGCGCGTGCACTCCAAGGGCAAGCCGATGGCCGCGGACGTCGATCTCGAGTCGATCGCGCGACGCACGCCCGGATTCACCGGCGCCGACCTCGCGAACGTGCTCAACGAGGCCGCCCTGCTCACCGCCCGGCTCAACCTGCCCGTGATCGGCAACGGCCAGCTCGACGAGGCCATCGACCGGGTGATCGCCGGCCCGCAGAAGCACAGCCGGCTGATGAACGACCACGAGAAGCTCGTGACCGCCTACCACGAGGGCGGACACGCCCTGGTGGCCGCGGCGATGCCAGGCAACGATCCGGTGCAGAAGGTCACGATCCTGCCGCGTGGTCGCGCCCTCGGCTACACGATGGTGATGCCCGACAACGACAAGTACAGCTCCACCCGGGGCGAGCTGCTCGACCAGATGGCGTACATGATGGGTGGTCGCGCTGCCGAGGAGCTCGTGTTCCACGACCCGACGACCGGCGCCGCCAACGACATCGAGAAGGCCACCAAATTGGCGCGCAACATGGTCATGCAGTACGGCATGACCGAGCGTCTGGGTGCCGTGCAGTTCGGCACCGGCGACTCCGAGCCGTTCCTCGGCATGGGCACCGGGTCCAGTCGCGACTTCTCCGACCTCACGGCCCGCGTCGTCGACGAGGAGGTCAGCCAGTTCATCAACGCCGCCCACCAGGAGGCGTTCGACGTCCTGAACGAGAACCGCGACGTGCTCGACGAGCTGGTCCGCCAGCTGCTCGAGCACGAGACCCTCGACAAGGCCGAGGTCGCGCGCGTCTTCGAGCCGCTCCGCCGGCGTCCCGCGCGGGGCGCCTGGACCGGGTCGTCGACCCGGGTTCCCTCGGAACTCCCGCCGATCACCCCGCCCCCCGCGAAGCAGCCCGACGACCAGCCGCCGCAGCTGCCGCCCTCGGGTGCGGTGCCGGTTCCCCCCGGCCCCCCGGCCACCTCGCCGGTGTCGGGTGCCTGGACGCCGCCCGACGCCTGGGCCCCGCCCGCATGGCAGCCCAATCCCCAGCCCCCCGAGACGGGTCCCGGTCAGCAGCCGGTCTCGAACCCCTGGGGGCCTCCGGGCCCCTCCGGCAGCAACTGAGGTCCGATGGCGGTCGACCAGGCACGTGTTGCCGCCGCGGTGCGTGAACTGCTCATCGCGATCGGGGAGGATCCCGACCGCGACGGACTGGCTGATACGCCCCAGCGGGTGGCCCGCTCTTTCACGGAAGTGTTCGCCGGTCTCGACCAGGACGCTGCGACGCTCCTGTCGACGACGTTCGACCTCGCCCACGACGAGATGGTGATCGTCAAGGACATCGAGGTGTGGAGCATGTGCGAGCACCACCTCCTCCCGTTCACCGGATCCGCCCACATCGGCTACATCCCCGCGAAGGACGGCCGGGTCACCGGCCTGTCGAAGCTCGCCCGGCTGGTCGACATCTACGCGCGGCGTCCCCAGGTGCAGGAGCGACTCACGACCCAGATCGCCGACTCCCTGGTCGACCATCTCGATGCCAGGGGCGTCATCGTGGTCCTCGACTGCGAACACCTGTGCATGTCGATGCGTGGCGTCCGCAAGGCCGGGTCCCGCACGGTCACCAGCGCCGTCCGGGGGCTGATGCGCCATCCGGCCACCCGGGCGGAGGCCATGAGCCTCATCAGGAGCGGTCGATGACCCTGGTGATGGCTGTGGTCAACGTGACGCCCGACTCGTTCAGTGACGGCGGACGCTGGTTCCATCCCGACCCGGCCGTGGCGCATGCCCGAGACCTCATCGCCGAGGGCGCCCAGATCCTCGACATCGGCGGTGAGAGCACGCGGCCCGGCGCGGTGCGTCCCGACACCGACGAGGAACTCCGGCGGGTGCTGCCGGTCGTCTCCGCCCTGGTCACCGGCGGTGCCGCGGCCGGCGTCCCCGTCTCGGTCGACACGATGCGCGCCGAGGTGGCCCGCGCCACGGTCGAGGCGGGTGCCACGATGATCAACGACGTGAGCGGTGGGCTCGCCGATCCGGCGATGCTCGACACCGTTGCCTCACTCGATGTCGACTACGTGTGCATGCACTGGCGCGGGTTCCTCGGCGACAGCAATACCGACGCGACCTACACACACGTCACCACCGACGTGTTCGATGAACTGGGCGCCCGACGGGACGCCTGTCTTGCAGCCGGGATCTCCCCGGAACGACTGATCCTCGACCCGGGTATCGGCTTCTCGAAGGACGCCGACGAGAATTGGCAACTGCTGGCCGACCTCGACCGGTTCGTCACGATGGGGCAGCGGCTGCTGGTCGGCGTCTCGCGTAAGCGGTTCCTCGGCGCGCTCCTCGGTGGACGTGAGCCCAGCGGCCGTGACGACGCCACCGCGGCGATCAGTGTCGTCTGCGCGCAACAGGGCGTGTGGGCGGTTCGTACCCATACCGTGCGCCAGCATCGGGACGCCATCGCGGTGGCCGACCGGCTGGCCCGCTCCAGGAGATGACCATGAGCTCAGCCGTTCCCGTCGACCAGCCCGCGCCGCTCCCGCCCTCCGCAGACCGGGGCGCCCACGCGCTCGACCGGATCTCGGTGACGGGGATCGCCGCCACCGGTCATCACGGCCTGTTGCCCGACGAACGGCACGACGGTCAGTCGTTCGTCGTCGACGTCACCTGCGGCGTGCTGCGGCGCGACCGGGCCGACTCCCTGCGCAGTACCGTCGACTACTCGGAACTGGCGGTCGCCATTGTCGCCGACGTCGAGGGTGAACCCGTCAACCTCATCGAGACCCTCGCCGAGCGGATCGCCGCGACCTGCCTGGCCCGGCCCATGGTGCAGCGGGTGAGCGTGCGGGTGCACAAGCCGCACGCGCCCATCCCCGTTGCGTTCACCGACGTCACCGTCGACATCGAGCGCAGGCGTCCGCGTAACCGCGCGGTGCTGTCGCTGGGATCGAACCTCGACGATCCGCTGGGGCATCTCACCGGTGGGGTGGCGCAACTGCGCCGCGCGTTCGGCGTCGAAGTGGTCGGGGTCTCGTCGGTCTACCGCACCGATCCGGTCGGAGTCCGCTACCAGCCCGATTTCCTCAACATCGTGGTGCTGATCGACACGGAACTCTCGCCGCAGGCCCTCCTGTCCACCTGCCACGACATCGAGCGCGATCATGAGCGGCAGCGGGAGACCGTCCACGGTCCCCGCACCCTCGACATCGACATCGTGAGCTTCGCCGACGTGAGGCTCGACGAGCCCGACCTCACGCTCCCGCACCCTCGTGCCCGCGAGCGTGGCTTCGTCCTCATCCCCTGGCTCGACGTCGAGCCGGAGGCCGAGATCCCTGGTGAGGGGACCGTCCAGGAGCTCGCGACCCGGGTGGGGCGCGAGGGGGTGCACCCGACCGCCTGGCGGATCGACACGGACGGCACCCTGTGACATCCCGTCGGTCGTTTCCACCGTCCGGCGGGCCGCCGCCGGAACCGCGTCTGCGCCCGAGTTCCTGGCGGGTCGTGCTCGCCGGCGGCCTCGTGGGTGTGGTGGCCGGCTATGTCGTCGTGTCGGTGATCCAACTGGCCGGCTCCACCGTGCCCATCACGCCGTGGTCGTTGTCGGGCATGCTGGCGACCCTGGCGGTGGGCGGGTGGTTCTACTCCCGGAACCTCGCCCGTCGGCTCCGCGACCAGCGCGGCAGCATCACACCCGAGGAGGGCGTGCGGGCGCTCGTTCTGGGCAAGGTGATGGTTCTCGGCGGGGCGGTGCTGGTCGGCTGGCATGTCTCCTATGTGCTCAAGTACGTCGCCCGGGTCGGCGTGCCGGCCCCGCAGCAACGGGTCATCCATGGGGCGCTGACGATTGTCACGTCCGCGCTGTTCGCCGTCGCGGGATGGCTCCTCGAGCGGGCCTGCATCGTTCCTCCTGGCGACGACGGCGAATCCGCCGAGGATTCCTGAACGCTCGGCCGGGAAATGGCTCGCCGAGGGCATGTCGATGCATGATCCGCGGGGATCGGCGCCTAAACTTCTCCCGTGGAACGTAAGCATGCGCAGAGCGGTCGGTCGGACATCCTCATCGGCGTGGTGATCCTCGTCGTGGGTACCCTGGCCGCGGCAGGCCTGAGTGTCGGTGGCCCGTGGTGGATTCGCGCCGGCGTGCTGGTGGTGGCCGCCGCGGGTGGCCTGGCGCTGTGGCGCGCTCATGCGGTGCTCGTCGCCGAGCGTGAGCACTCGGCGGCACAGGCCCACCGGGCGGTCCAGGAGGCCGTCGAGTCCGAGCGTCGGCACCACCACGAGTCGATGGGGACGATCGTGCGCTTCACCGCGAGGGTCTCGGCGCTGCGGGCCACGATCGATACGCTCACCGCCGAACGCGACGAGGCGCTCGCGCAGCTCGAGCAGCGCGACTCCCGGATCGCCACCCTCACTTCCACTCAGGCGACCCTGCTCGGTAATGCGGCCGAGATGCGTCGGCGGATCGTCGATCTCGAGGAGCGGATCGCTCTGTTCGAGGTCGAGTTGCAGGAGGTGCTCGCCTCCCCGGAGGCAGACATCCTCGTCCTGCCGCGACGTCTGCAGATCACGTCCCGTGGCGCCGTGTCGCTGCCCGCATCCGACGACGCCGAGTTCGACCACCTCGACCAGGCCGCAGGCCACTGACCCGCCGGCGCCGGCCGCTACTTGTCGAGGTCGCCGATCGTGTAGCCGAGCGACGCGACGACGACGTCCGCCAGGTGCAGGGGAGTGCCCGGAAGGGCCGCATGCAGCGCTTGGACATTCGCGAAGCTCGGTGTGCGGAGCCGCAGCCTCCACGGTGACGTGCCGCCCCGCGACGTGAGGTGGACGCCTGCCGTTCCCATGGGCGCGGCCTGGTCGATGAACACCTCGCCATCGGGCAGCTTGATGATCTTCGACAGCTTCGTGTCGATCGGTCCGCCCGTCTCGACGGGCTCGGCGCCGAGCCCGTCGAGACGGGCGATGGACTCCTCGATCTCGAGCGCGAGCATCACGAAACGGGCCTGGGCGTCCCCGGCATGCAGCACCGGTCCGTCCGAATCGGTGGGTGTGCGGTGGCACCCACTGGCCCGCGAGATCGGGCCGGCCAGGCCATAGGCATCGACGTCGTAGGGACCGAGAATGCCCACACCGCCGGCGATCGAGGTGAACGCCTCACCCGCGAGCGCCGCGAGGAGTTCTCCGGCCACCGGCCGGGTGCGCGCTGCCCAGTCGAGCAGGCGCCCGACCCACGCGGGTGTCGGATCGGCCGCGAACCCGCCCAACCGGATCACCATGGGGTGCACGCGGTTGCCGGTGAGTTCCACGAGCAGGTCGCGCGCGTCTTCTCGCGCGAGGCGGATCCGGGCCGACAGATCGTGCCTGCCGAGGCGGAACGGTACGAAGCTGAGGTGGGCCAGGTGGCTGGCGATCCTCGCGTGCTCGGCGAGCATCGAACGCGCCCAGTCCGCCCGGGAGGGCACCGGAAGTCCGAGCAGGTGTTCGGCTGCCCGGGCGGTCAGCAGTTCGCCGTGCACGGCGGCGGTCCAGTCGTGCCGGTCCGCCAGGCTCAACACCTGCCGAATGTCTCGGACCTCGAACAACTTCTCGGCCGCCCGATGCGAGTGTCCCGGCTGCACTCGCACGGATCGGATGATTCCGTCGGTGTGATCGACGTCGATCAGTAGCAGCCCGGCTCGGGTGGGATGCTCGGGTCCGAGGTCGAGACTGATCCAGTGGCGGTCGAGCAATTGCCCGAGCGATCCGATGGCAAGGGTGTCGCGGGTCACGGTTTCCAGACTGCACCATCATGCGCCGCCGTGCATCCGCGCGGCGTCGGCCGGAGGTAATGCACCCCTTGGGGGGGATGAACGTTGTGCCCGATAGCTGGGAATTTGGATTTCTGGGCCGAACAGTGTTTAGAATTGTCTCAGTTGCTCGTTCGTCCAACTTCATCAACTCCCGGGCCCATCCTGAGGCGTGAATAGGGTTTGAGCAACCAACTCCCCCCGTAGCTTTTTGAAAGGCAAATTAATATGGCCAAGCGTACCCAGATCGTCATGGAAGATGACCTTGATGGTTCGGTGGCGAGCGAGACGCTGAGCTTCAGCGTCGACGGCGTCGCCTACGAGATCGATCTCAATCCCCAGAATGCCGCCAGGCTCCGCGAGTCGTTGGCCCCCTGGGTGTCGCACGCCCGGCGCACCGGCGGCCGTCGCGCGACCGGACGCAAGGCACGCCCCGGGACGGCCAACGACGTGCGGGCCTGGGCCATCGCCCAGGGGATGAAGGTGAGTTCCCGCGGCCGGGTGTCGCAGGAGATCAAGGACGCCTACGAGGCCGCCCACTGAGGGCCCCGTCCGTTGTCACACTGGTGGCCCGCCGCACGCGAGAGCGTGCGGCGGGCCACCAGTGTTCCGGGGGACTCCTGCGGGCCGTGGGGGTTGAGCCAGGGGCGAACGTCGGAACAGGTGGCGGGGCGGGTCGGTTAGTAGGATTGACCCATTCCTCGAGTGCCAGAGCCGCTGGACGCGACGGGATACCCCGGACCACGGGTCCGAAGTGAGGAGAGCAATGTTCGAAAGGTTCACCGACCGAGCCCGCAGGGCCATCGTGTTGGCCCAGGACGAGGCCAAGATGCTGAACCACAACTACATCGGTACCGAGCACATCCTGCTCGGCCTCATCCACGAGGGCGATGGGGTTGCGGCCAAGGCACTGGAGGAACTCGGCATCACTCTCGAAGCGGTGCGGGAGCAGGTCGAGGACATCATCGGGCACGGACAGAACGTGCCTCAGGGGCACATTCCGTTCACGCCGCGTGCGAAGAAGGTGCTCGAGTTCAGCCTGCGCGAGGCGCTGCAGATGAACCACTCCTACATCGGGACCGAGCACATCCTGCTCGGCCTGATTCGAGAGGGGGAAGGCGTCGCGGTCGACGCGCTCATCAAACTGGGCGCCGATCTGAACAAGATCCGCACCACCACCCTCCAACTGATCAGCGGCTACCAGGGCAAGGAACCGTCCACGTCGGGTGCCCCCGACGTCGGTCCCGCGCCCTCGTCGGCCACCGTGCTCGAGCAGTTCGGCCGCAACCTCACGCAGGCGGCGCGCGAGGGCAGGCTCGACCCGGTGATCGGGCGTGAGAAGGAGATCGAGCGCGTGATGACCGTGCTCAGTCGCCGGACCAAGAACAATCCGGTGCTGATCGGCGAGCCCGGCGTCGGCAAGTCCGCCTGCGTCGAGGGGCTGGCCCAGGCCATCGTTCGCGGCGACGTGCCCGAAACCCTCAAGGACAAGCAGATCTACACCCTCGATCTCGGCGCACTGGTTGCCGGCTCGCGGTACCGCGGCGATTTCGAGGAGCGACTGAAGAAGGTCCTCAAGGAGATCAAGACCCGTGGCGACATCATGTTGTTCATCGATGAGATCCATACGCTCGTCGGAGCCGGTGCGGCCGAGGGAGCGATCGACGCTGCGTCGATCCTCAAGCCGATGCTCGCCCGTGGCGAGTTGCAGACGATCGGTGCCACGACGCTCGACGAGTACCGCAAGCACATCGAGAAGGACGCCGCTCTCGAGCGCCGCTTCCAGCCGATCCAGGTGGCCGAGCCGAGCATCGCGATGACGATCGACATCCTCAAGGGGCTGCGTGACCGCTACGAGGCGCACCACCACATCATCATCACCGACGAGGCTCTGACCGCCGCGGCCAACATGGCCGACCGCTACATCCAGGACCGCTTCCTGCCCGACAAGGCGATCGACCTGATCGACGAGGCGGGCGCCCGGTTGCGGATCAAGCGGATGACCGTGCCGCCCGAGCTGAAGGAGTTCGACGCGAGGATCGCCAGCGTCGCGACCGCGAAGAAGGCGGCCATCGACGCTCAGGAGTTCGACCGCGCCGGTGACTTGAGCAAGCAGGAGAAGGCGCTCGTCTCCGAGCGGGCGGGCAAGGAACAGATCTGGAAGCTCGAGCAGAACTCCTCGCCGGCCGAGGTCGATGAGGAGGCCATCGCCGAGGTGCTGAGTTCGGCGACGGGCATTCCGGTGTTCAAGCTCACCGAAGAGGAATCCGCGCGCCTGCTGCGGATGGAGGACGAGATCGGCAAGCGCTACATCGGTCAGCGCGACGCCGTCAAGGCGCTGTCCCGGTCGATCCGGCGCACCCGCGCAGGTCTGAAGGATCCGCGTCGCCCGTCCGGCTCGTTCATCTTCGCCGGCCCGTCGGGGGTCGGAAAGACCGAACTCACCAAGGCACTCACCGAGTTCCTGTTCGGGGACGAGGACGCCCTCATCACCCTCGACATGAGCGAGTATTCCGAGAAGCACACCGCCTCGCGGATGTTCGGTTCGCCGCCCGGGTACGTCGGATACGAGGAGGGCGGCCAGCTCACCGAGAAGGTGCGCCGCAAGCCGTTCAGCGTGGTGCTGTTCGATGAGATCGAGAAGGCCCACCCCGATATTTTCAATTCCCTGTTGCAGATTCTTGATGAGGGTCGCCTCACCGATGCGCAGGGGCGGGTCGTCGATTTCAAGAACACCGTCATCGTGATGACAACCAACCTGGGCAGCCGTGATATTTCCAAGTCGGTCAACCTTGGCTTCTCCCGTCAGGGCGATGCCGACACGAGCTACGAGAAGATGAAGGCGAAGGTCAGCGACGAGCTGAAGCAGCACTTCCGCCCCGAATTCCTCAACCGGGTCGATGAGGTGGTGGTGTTCCACCAGCTCACCGAGGAGGACATCGAGCGGATCGTCGACCTCATGATCAGCGACATCGAGACCCGGCTCAAGGACCGGGACATGTCGATCGAGCTCACCCCGGCGGCCAAGGCGCTGGCGGCCAAGCGTGGATTCGACCCCGTGCTCGGAGCCAGGCCGCTGCGTCGTGCCCTGCAGCGCGACGTCGAGGACATGCTCGCCGAGAAGATCCTGTTCGGGGAACTCAAGCCCGGCGAGATCGTCGTCGTCGATGTCGCTCCCGAGGGCTCCGAGACGCCGTTCACCTTCAAGGGCGAGCCGATGAGCGAGTTGCCCGATACTCCGCCGGCCGACTTCGATCACGTGGGCAGCGAGAACAACTGACCCCGACCATCCTCACCAGCGTGCGGCGGGCCTCCTGAGGGCCCGCCGCACGCTGCGTCCCGGCTAACCTTGATCATGGCCGCGATCAGTCGTGCGGAATTCGAGGACGCGGTCAACGACGCCCTCGACGCCATTCCCGACAACCTGTTCGAGGCCATGGACAACGTCGTGATCGTCGTCGAGGACGAACCCGACGGGCGCGACCGCCATCTGCTCGGCCTCTACGAGGGCGTGCCACTCACCAGCCGGGTGAGCGGCGGCCCCCTGTGGCCCGACCGCATCGTCATCTACCGGGGACCCCTGCAGCGCATGTGCGTCGACCGCGACGAACTCGTCCATCAGATCGCCGTGACGGTCGTGCACGAAGTCGCCCACCACTTCGGGATCAGCGACAAGAGGTTGCACGACCTCGGCTGGGGGTGAGGCGGGGCGGCGGTGGATCAGCCGCGCAACCGGGTGATGATCCACTCCGCGGCACTCACCCCGGACGCCAGGGCCCCCTGGATCGAGGCGTCCCCGGCGTCCCCGGCGACCGCGACACCCTCCGCGGCGGGAACCGGTCGCTCGAACCCACCGGCCGCGATCGTCGGGAGCGCCCCGCGGATCTCGTGCACGGCGAGCACCGGCCGGTCCGGCGGGGGCATGGATCACGCCCAGGTGCCGACGCACCGCGGACTCGTCGGGCGAGCCGGCTCCGAGGAGCGTCGACGCCTGCACGAGGTGGCGTCCGGCCGGCGCATAGGCGGGCTGCACGCTGCTGATGACGGCGGTGTTCACGACGGGGCCACCGCGGTTCCCGTCGAGATGCAGCAGAGCCGAATCGGTGGGGGCCTCCTCGGGGGCGAACCATCAGGTGGACAGTCCGCGCATCCGCGGGGGTTCGGCCCCGACGAGGGTGACCGAGGTCACCGGGGCGGCGGCCACGACGAGCGCCCGGGCCGACACGGGGGCGGCGTCGTTGTGTGCGGTCCACGTCCGCCCGGTGCGCTCCACCCTGGTCACCCGGACGCCGAGTCGCACGGGTGCGCGCCACGAGTCGCGGAGCAGTTCGGGCAGGGCGGCCATCCCCTGAGCCGGCAGGGCGGGGGTCCCGAGCGCGAACCAGTGCAGCAGCCGGTGAACGAACGCCGAGGAGGTCGGGCCGCCGGGGTCGTCGAGGACCGCGGTGAGGAACGGCTCCATCAGGGTGTCCCGCAGCCCCCGCGGACGCCGGCGGCGTCCAGCGACCGGTCGAGATCAACGTCGGCGCCGGCACCGGCGGGTCCATGAGAGCGGCGGACGGCCGGGACGAGCCAGCGCGCCAGGGCCGCGGATGCGTGCCTGTCGGAGGCCAGCAGGCGGGCCACGGCACCCGCTCGGAACGGATTCCAGGTCGGATCGGTGAGCCGGTCGAGTCCAGCGCCGGTGCGCACGGCCACTCCACGGTCGAAGCGGCGCAGCGCGAGCCGGGGACGTGGTGCGGCCGATTCCCCGGGATCCGGTCCGGGTTGCCGGATGCCGGGGTCGCATGTCCGGCCAATAGGGTGCGACCCGCGATTCTTCCGCAGATTATTCCCGACTCACTCATGTCATATTAATTCGACGGATTCATCCCTGCGTCATGGCCCCGGCCCGGGAATGCCGGGGCCGCGGAACTCGGCCCGCGTGATGGATCGTTCCGTCGGCACTGTTCGCCCCCATCGATCGGTTGACGAACCGCCGGACGGGGGCGCGACAGGCCGGATGGGGCGGGACGTGCCTCGGTGCCCGGACCGGTGAGGTCGATGTGCCCGGGAGCCGGACCCGCGACGATAAACCCTTGTGGGGGCGGTCTCTTCGGTGTCCGTCTCCTGCTCGCATCGCCCGTCGGCGAACGCGTGAGGCCGCCGACGGGGAGCTGCTCGCGCCCGGCGGCCCGGTCGCGACTCGCCCCCCGCGGAGCGCCATTGAGAAGTCGCCGGGCGTCTGGCACTCTTGGTCCGGAGTAGCCGCGTGCCATTTCGCGATCGGCGTATGCGCGACAATGTGGACGGCGCGTCGCTCTCCGCTCCACACATGGCTTCGGATGCGACACAATTGCAGCGATCGGGGGGGTGGAGCGGAGCATGAGAATTGCCGTGATCGGCGCCAGTTCAGGCACCGGACGAGAGGTCGTCGCGCAGGCGCTCGGCCGGGGGCACAAGGTGGTCGCGGTGTCACACCACGGCTGCGACGTGCCCGGGGTGGTTGATGTGACCGGAAGCGCGACAGACCCGTGGGTGCTGGGTGTGGCGCTCAACGGCTGCGACGCGGTGGTGATCACCGTCGGCGGCAACTCCGACGATGACCGGAATCGCACCAATGTCACGGGGGCCGTGCTCGACACGCTCGAGAACCGCGACGTGCGACTGGTGGTGCAGTCGGCGCTCGGCGTCGGCGACTCCGCACAGTTGCTGGGTGCCCCGGAGCGGCTGTTCGCGCGCACGGTGCTCCGGGGAGCGCTCGCGGATCATGCCGACCAGGAAGACCTCGTACGCCGGTCGGGTCGGCGCTACACGATCGTGCGGCCGGGTGGGCTGGTCGACGGGCCGGCGTCCGGACAGGTCACCACTGGTGGACCCGACTTCGTTTCGCGGATCACCCGGGCGGATGTCTCCAGATTCATCCTCGATGCTCTCGAGGACGATTCCACCGTCGGTGAGGAGTTCAACCTCGGGTCGTGACCGGCGCCGCGTGTGCGGCGCCTCAGGTCGGCCGGACGATCTCGTCGGCGAGTTCCCACGGGTGGTTCCGGGCCCAGTGCTCGGCTTCCTGCACCGCCCACACGTCCCACCACGGACGGTAGCCGTCGCCGTCCGGGCGCGTCAGCGCCCGGCTCCTGCGTTCCCCGGCGGCCAGGTCAAGCCAGATCCGGTGGGTGGCCAGGGGAGCCGACTCCCGGGTCAGCGCCCCACACCCCTCGATGATGAGATCCGTGTCGGGGTCGAGCTCGATCCGCTCGGCTGGGCGGTGCTCGGGCCAGTTCCACCGGCGGTAGTGGCCCGCGGCCAGCACGTCGTGCACGACCATGTCGGACGCCGCGGCCAGCCCGTACCAACCCGGGTACATGTCGTCGAGGCTGACCACCTGCACCCGACGCCCGGACGCGCGCATGCGTTCCGCGAGGTCCCCGGCGTACGTGGTCTTGCCGGCCCCCGAACCTCCGTCGATGATCACGACCTGCCGGGTCATGTCCACACCAGCCAGAAGGTTCCCGCCCACCACGCCAGGGCGAGGGCGAGGGCCATCAGGCCGGCAACCACGGCGACCGCGACGGCGTCCGGACGACCGAGCCGGGATGGGCGCGCCCAGGTGCGCGTGATGCCCGGCGCGCCGAGCCCGCGCGCCTCCATCGCGGTGGCGAGACGGGTGCCGCGGCGGATCGCGACGACCAGGAGGCCGAAGGCCATCGTGGCGAAGCGGCGCAGTCGGTCGGTGTCGCCCAGGCCGCGGGCCCGCCGGGCCTGGCCGATCGAGCGCCAGTCGTCGACGAACACCGTGAGCATGCGGAACCCGGCAAGGGTGCCCAGCACGAACCGCGCCGGCAGGTGGAACACCTGACCGAGGCCATCGGCCATGTCGGTGGCATCGACGTGACTGAACAGCAGGATCGCCGGGATCCCGAGGGCCAGCACACGCAGGCAGATGGCCGTGGCGAGTCGCGCGGAGTTGTCCGACACCGTGATGAGCGTCCAGTGCCACCATGTGCGCCCACCCGGCTGGCCGTAGAGCAACATGGTGACCGACCCCAACAGGGCGGCGATCACGATGGGGATGCTGCGCCGGGCGAGCAGGCGGATGCCGACGCCACACAGGGGCGTCAGGAGCAGTTCTCCCGCGAGCGTCGACGAGGCACTCACCCAGTCGAGGGTGAACAGCAGTGGCAGCGAAATCATCGTGGCCAGCACGATCCGGGTCACCGGGTTGGTGCGGGCGAGCAGGTTCATCACGCGGCCCCCAGATCGATCCGGTGCTGACCGAGCGCCGCGATGTAGGCGGCGTCGTGGGTGACCGAGACGATCGTGCGTCCCTCGTCGAGCATGCGGCGCACCAGACTCACCAGTTCCAGCCAGGTCGTCCGATCCTGCCCGAAGGTCGGCTCGTCGAGCACGATCACCTCGGGGCCGGCCGCGAGCACGGTCGCGACGCTCAGCCGCCGCTTCTCCCCACCCGACAGCGTGAACGGGTTCGCCGCGGCCACGCGGTCGAGGCGCAGGGCGCCGAGCAGTTCCTCCACCCGCCTGTCGGCGCGGTGGGGCGGCCACCCGAGTGCGTCGAGTCCCACGGCGAGTTCGTCGCGCACCGTCCCGGCGACGAACTGGTGCTCCGGTTGCTGGAACACGGTGCCGATCCGGGTGAGCAACTCACGCGAGGTCCAGTCGCCGGGATCGTCCCCGGTGGCGCTCGGACGCCGACGCGAGCGCCTCCCGCGGCGGGGCGGGGGGCTCAGGTCCGGTGCGGCGACGACCCGGCCACCGAGGCGGGGGAGCAGGCCGGCCAGGGTGAGTGCCAGCGTCGTCTTGCCGGTGCCGTTGTCGCCCGTGATGACGCTCGACACGCCGCGTGGCAGGTCGACGGCCAGGCCGGTGCGCACCGGGCGGTCGGCGACATAACCGATGCCGAGGCGCTCGCCCGACAGCACCGGCGTCCCGGACGCCGCTGGAAGTGGCGTCAGCCCGCTGCCCACCCCAGGAACCCAGACCCCGGCCCGGACCAGTGCCTCCCGCTGGGCGGCGAACACCTCGGCGGGTTCGCCGTCGGCCAGCAGCCCGCCGACCGGATCGAGCACGATCACCCGGTCGACGAGGGACGCCCAGACGTCCACCCGGTGCTCGACCACCAGGAGCGTGACGCCGCGCTCCCGCGCCAGCCGGGTCACGGTGTCGCGCACCTCCACCACCCCCGACGGATCGAGGTTGGCCGTCGGCTCATCGAGCAGCAGGACGCTCGTGCCGGCGCCTCCGGTGGGGGAGCTGAGGGCGAGCGAGCCCGCGATCGCCAGCCGCTGCTTCTGGCCGCCCGACAGGTGACCGCTCGGGTGATCGAGCGGTAGATCGAGCCCGACGGCCTCCAGCGAAGCCCACACCCGGGGCCAGATCAGGTCCCGCGGCACCCCGAGGTTCTCGGGGCCGAAGGCGACGTCGTCTCCGACCCGGGCGAGGATGATGTTCGACTCCGGATCCTGCTGCACGAGCCCGACCCGGCCGTGGCAGCGGGTCGGGTGCCGCCCGTCGACCAGCAGCAGGCCCGCCTCGTCGCCCTCGTCCGGTCCCCCGAGGACGCCCGCGATGGCGGCGAGCAGTGTCGACTTGCCCGACCCGCTGGGTCCGAGCAGCAGCACGTGCTCGCCGTCGGCGATATCGAAGTCCACGTCGCGGACGGCCCACTCGCGGCGTCCGGCATGACGCCAACCCCAGCCGCGGGCGGTGATGGTTGCCATGGGCTAGACGCGCACGGCGTCGCGCCCTGCGGTGAAGCGCTGCAGTGCCCCTGCCCGCGCCAGGCCCCGGGTGATCAGCCAGCCGAGCAGGCCCGCGAAGGCGGCGCCCGAGAGGGCCGAGGTGACGACGTAGATGAGGTTGTACGCGGCGGTCATCACCAGGCCGCCGGTGATGAAGCTGTAGAACCAGCAGCCGACCCCGGCGAGGGCACCGGAGAGCAGAGCGACCGGCAGAGTGAACCGTCGATAGAGCACGGCCAGCACCGCGATCTCGGCCCCGACGCCCTGGAAGATGCCGATCCACACGGTGCTCCAGCCCCACTGGTTGCCGAGCACGGCGGACACCACCGCGGCGAGCGTCTCGACGAAGATCGCCGCCCCGGGGCGGCGGATGACGAGCGCCCCGAGCGGTCCGCCGAGCAGCCACAGGCCGTTGGCGAACCCGGAGAGCCCGGGTAGGGCGGCGTCGGCGGCGGTCCACAGCCAGTTGCCGGGGGTGTTGTAGGCCCAGAAGATCAGGCCGGTGGCCACGCCGAGCACGGCGCCGACGACGATGTCGACGATGCGCCAGCCGTACCGCGACCAGGGCGCGGGCGCGGTGAGATCGGTCGCGCCGGATGTGGTGGAGGTGAGGGGTGCGTTGGATGACATGCTGTGTGCCCTTCCTGGGATGGGCACGGGTGGGTTCCACCAATCGTGGAACTCGATGAGAGTTGTCCCTACGCCGGCATGATCCGGATCAGGTGTGACGGTCGAAGGTCTGACCTTCCTCTCAGCCCGGTGCTCCGGACTCCCGTGTGCGGCATCCACTATACGCCGGCGGGTCCGGGCCGGGACGCCGCGGCTACAGGTGGACGCCGTCGGGCCCCTGGTGCACGAGCCCGTCGGCGAGCAGGCCGTCGAGACAGCGCCGCGCCTGGTCGGGCTCGGGCCATCCGACGAGCAGCCGGGTGACGTCGACGGCGAGGCCCCCGGCGTCCGCGGTCCGCACGAGGTCGAGCAGGACGCCGCGACACTGGCGGTCGGTCCCGTGCCAGGCCTGGGTGCGTCGGGGCGGCCCGTCGTGAGCGGGACGTCCCGCCGCGAGCCAGGCGCACCGATCACGCAGCGGGCACAGCCCGCAGGCGGGGGTACGCGCCGTGCACACCAGGGCGCCCAGTTCCATCGACGCCACGGCCCACAACGCGGCGGGCGGCGGGTCGGGCACGCCCGCGGCCGTGTCCAGCCACGCCTGAGCTCGGCGCCACTCGGCGGCGGTCGCCGATGCCGGCGGGAACTGTCGAGCATCCTCGACACGGGTGAGCACCCGGCGGATGTTGGTGTCGAGCACCGGCGTGCTCCCGCCGAACGCGAAGCTGAACACGGCGGCCGCCGTGTAGCGCCCGAAGCCGGGGAGCGCCTCGAGTGCCGCGAGGTCGCCGGGCACCTCGCCGCCGTGGCGTTCGACCATCTCACGGGCCGCCTCGTGCAATCTCAGGGCCCTCCGGGGATATCCGAGCCGGCCCCATGCGGCGACCGCAGCCCCGGGCGGGTCGGCCGCGAGCGCGGCCGGAGTGGGCCACCGGTGCATCCAGGCGCGCCAGGGGTCGACGACCCGTGACACCGGCGTCTGCTGGGCCATGATCTCGCTCACCACCACTGCCCACGGGCTGGTTCCCGGACGCCGCCACGGCAGGTCGCGCGCGTGCTCGCGGTACCAGGCGCATGTGCGGTGCATGACCTCGAGGCGGTCGGGGGCGGTCATCTGGTCGCGATCCGGCACCAGCACAGGGTAGCCACGCGCACGGCGTGGTGCGCCGATCGGTGCCGGGGCGGCACCTACCATGCGGGCATGAGCCCGCTGACCCGTCCGACCGGTCCGGAGCCGGAGCGCACCTACTGGGCCCGGCGAGGAGTGCTCGCCGTGGCGGTGGTGACGACGATCGCGCTGGCCGGTTGGGTGCTGTCGATGCTGTTCGGCTCGAACAGCGCCACCGCCAGCCCGGAGCCGGCGCCGAACGCCCCGACGCTGGCCAGCGATGCTCCTGTCGCCCCCTCCACGACGCCGACTCCCCCTCCGTCCGCGTCGGCCTCGGCCTCGGCCACCCGGTCGGCGTCGGCGAGTGCCTCGGCGTCCGCCTCGAAACCGGTGACGCCCTCACCCACGCCGACGACTCCCGCCGCGCCCCAGGTGTGTGCGGCCACCGACGTGGCCCTGGCGGTGAACGGTGCCACCTCGGTGAAGTCCGGCAGTCCCACCAGCCTGTCCGTCGCCTTCACCAACCAGGGCAGTCTCGCCTGCAAGCTCGACTTCTCCCGCACGCCGCTCACATTGAAGATCTATTCGGGCACCGACCGTATCTGGACCAGTGCCGACTGCACGTCGTGGGCGCCTACCGGGGTCAAGCCGCTCGCAGCGTCGAAGAGCTACACGTTCAAGGAGGAGTGGCCGACACTGCGGTCCGCGCCGGGGTGCAAGCTGCTCAACATCTACCTGCAGCCGGGAACCTACGTTGCCACGGCGGTGCTGCCCGGCGGACAACCGGCGCAGCTCATCATGCAACTGCACGGCTGACGACGCCCGCTACACCACGTCGTCGGTGAACGCCTGCTCCGACAGGCTCGCGAGCCCCTCACGCACGGTCCGTGCCCGCTGCTCGCCGATCCCGTCGACGGCCATGAGTTCCGACGTCGTTGCGCCGAGCAGTGCCTGGAGCGACCCGAAGTGGTCAACAAGCCGGTTCGCCGACGGGACGGGCACCCGTGACAGCTGTCCGAGCAGCCGATGGCCGCGAGCGTGCAGGCTGTCCTCGTCGATCTCGTCGAGCCCCAGCACGTGGATCACGGCGGCCTGATCGAGCAGTTCACCGCTACTGAGCCGGGACAGCAGCGACAACCGGAAGCTGCGCTCGATCCTGTCGGGGGGAATGTCGTCGGCGCGGTAGTCGCGCTCGAGCAGGCTGGCCATGTCGTCGACGCCGGCCGTGAGGTCGAACAGTTGGAGCTCAACGAGGCGTCCGTCGATGCCGAGGGCGGCGACGTAGCCGCGCAGTTCGGCGTCGAGCCGCCGGATCGTTTCGATCGTCTGGACCACCGGCACCAGATCGGTGACCTGCACCGAGTCCTGCACTTCGCGGGCGGTGAGGACGCGTGACAACCGCGCCAGCCGATCGCGATAACGGCCCAACGCGCTGAGTGCCTGATTGGCGCGGGCGAGGATCTGGTCGGAGTCCTCGATCGCGTAGCGTTCCCCGCCGACGAACAGGGCGATCGTCGACATCGACGACGACACGGTGACCACGGGGACGCCGGCCTGCTGGGCGACGCGGTCGGCGGTGCGATGGCGGGTGCCGGTCTCGAGGGTGGGCAGGTTGCCGTCGGGCACCAGATGCACCCCGGCGCGCAGGATCCGCTCGAAGTCGGAACTGATCACGATCGCGCCGTCCATCTTCGCGAGCTCGCGCAGCGCGGTGGGCGTGAACTCGACCTCGATCCGGAACCCACCGGTGCTGATCCGCACCACGTCGTCGTTGCAGCCGAGCACGACGAGCGCACCGGTGCGGCCGTGCAGGATCCGTTCGAGACCGGCCCGCAGTGGGGTGCCCGGTGCGAGAAGCGCCCGGTAGCGCCGCACCTGCGCCTGATCCGCTGCCACCCGCCCAGTGTAGGGGTCGGCCGGGCGGGTTTCGGGTGTCAGTGGCGCAGGTCGAGGGCGGCCAGGGCCTGAGCCAGGTCGCTCACTTCGACGACCTTGAGCCCGTTCATGCGGGGCAGGCGCTGGGACGTGTCGCGGGAGTTGACGGGTACGAGTGCCAGCTCGAATCCGAGCCGGGCCGCCTCACCGACGCGCCGTTCGAGCCCGGGTACGCGGCGGAGGTCGCCGGCCAGCCCCACCTCGCCGAAGGCCACGACCCGCTGCGGATAGTTGCGTTCGTGTGTTGCCGAGGCGATCGCGATCGCGATCGCCAGATCCGCGGTCGGGTCGGTGACCCGGGCACCCCCCACGGTCGACACGTAGACGTCGGAGCGGGCGACCTGCCGCAGGTGGGCCTTCTTCTCGAGCACCGCCAGGATCATCGCCACCCGGGAGCTCTCGACGCCGTGGGTGGCCCGCCGCGCCAGGGCCTGGTCGGAGGTGGACGCGACCAGGGCCTGAAGTTCGGCCAGCAGCGGCCGGCGTCCCTCCATCGTGACGGTGACGCAGGTGCCGGCCAGCGGTTCGTCGTGCCCGGTCGTGAACAGTCCCGACGGGTCGGCGACCTCGACGATGCCGGCCTCGGCCATCTCGAAACAGCCGACCTCGTCGGCGGGACCGAAGCGGTTCTTGGACGCGCGCACCATGCGGAACCCCGAGTGCCGGTCGCCATCGAAGGCGAGCACGACGTCGACGAGATGTTCGAGCATGCGCGGGCCGGCGATGCCGCCGTCCTTGGTGACGTGGCCGATGAGCACCACGGCCATGTTGCGGCGTTTCGCCGTGCGCACGAGGGCGCCGGTGACCTCCCGGATCTGGCTCACGCCGCCCGGGGAACCGTCGGCCTCGGTGGTGGCGATGGTCTGAACCGAGTCGATCACGAGCAGCGACGGGTCGACCTCCTCGACGTGCCCGAGCACGGTGCCGAGGTCGGTTTCGGCGGCGAGGAAGAGTTCGTCGGCCAGGGCGTGGGTTCTTTCGGCCCGGAGCCGCACCTGGGCGGCGGACTCCTCACCGGATACATAGAGGGTGCGTTGCCCTGAACCGGCCCACTTGGACGCGACCTCGAGCAGCAGGGTCGACTTGCCGACGCCCGGCTCGCCCGCGAGCAGGACGACCACGCCGGGCACCAGCCCCCCACCCAGGACGCGGTCGAGTTCGCCGATGCCGGTGAGCCGCCGGTCGGACGCCTCAATGGCCACCTGCCGGATCGGCACCGCCTTGCTGGTGGGCACGACGGAGGTGATGTCACGCAGCTTCGGCGCGCCCCGCTCCCCGACGCTGCCCCACGTCTGGCATTCGCCACAGCGGCCGACCCACCGGACGGTGGTCCAGCCGCATTCGCTGCAGACGAAGCCCGCTTGTTGCGTCTTGGCCATGGGCTGACCCTATGCGGGCCCGCCGACAGTCCACCCGGACGCGCGGTCGCTCACCCTGTGGCACGCGTGGGACGGCAGGGTCGGCTCAGATGCGGATCTCACCCTGGCCCGGCACGCTGAAGGTCACGGCGTCGATTCCGGGCATGCCGTGCGGCGCGGTGAAGACGAACCGGATGCCGTCGAAGTGCGCGCCGACCTCCTGGCCGAGCCACTCCTCGACCCGCGGTCGGGAGCCGCTGATCTCGATCTGCTCGATGCCGATCTCACCGTGCAGGGCGCTGGGCAACACATCGGCCGGCGACTCCCACTTGAGGAAGTACGGCAACTGCGGGTCGGCCATCAGGCCCTTGATGCCGATCTGCTTCCACTCCAGCAGGCGCCCGTCGGGGAAGTGTCGCGAACCGTCGACCGCGGAACGCCCAAGCCGCGTCTCGATCGGGGTGAGGTCGTCGACCCGCACGACCCATCCCAGCCAGCCGCCTCCGAGTTCGCTGCGGGCACGCACGGCCTGCCCGTAGACCGCCTTGTCGGCGGCCGGGTGGTCGAGCACCTCGACGACCTCGAGGTAGCGTCCACCGGTCAGCGGAAGGATGTTGTTGCGCGTCCCGAACCGCGGATGGAAGCCGCCGTCCTTGAACCTCGCTCCCAACCGTTCCCCCAGACGCTGAACCTCAGCCTCCAGGCCTCCCGGACCTGCCGCGAACACCAGATGGTCGACATGCATAGGGACATTGTTGCTTGACCGCCCCGTCGACGCGAATCGGGGGCCGACCTCCCCCGGTGGGCCCGGGATGTCGCCCCGGACGGGTCAAGAAGCTGCATCCGCTGCGCGGGCGGAATACGGTGGAGGGGTGAGCGAGCGCGAACCCAACGCCCCGCAGCACCTCGAGCCGGCGCCCTGCAAGGTGCTTCTGTCGACCACGTCGGTCTACCCCGAACGCACCGGCAGCGGCTTCGAGCTGGCGGCGCTGCTCGGCTACGACGGCGTCGAACTGATGGTCGGGATCGACCCGGTGGCCTCCGACATCGACTACATGGTCGACCTGCGTGACTATCACCAGGTGCCGGTCCATGCGGTCCATTCCCCCTGCCTGCTGGTCACCCAGACGACGTGGGGCAAGGACCCGTGGACGAAGCTGGAGAAATCGGCCGAGGCCGCGCACCGGTTGGGGGCCGATGTGGTGGTCGTGCATCCCCCCTTCCGGTGGCAGCGCGACTACGCCCGGAACTTTGTCGAGGGCATCCGACGGCTCAACGAGGAGACCGGCATCACCTTCGCGGTCGAGAACATGTACCCCTGGCGGACGCCGCGCAGGCCCAGCTTCCAGGCGTACAGCCCGGCCTGGGATCCGACCGACCTGCCCTACGACCACCTCGTGCTCGACCTGTCGCACGCGTCGACCGCGCAGGTGCAGTCCCTCGACTACCTCGACGCCTGGGGCGAGCGGCTGCGGCATGTGCATCTCACCGACGGGAGCGGATCGATCAAGGATGAGCACCTGCTGCCGGGCGAGGGGGACCAGCGGGCGGTCGAACTGCTGCACCGGCTGTCCGAACGCCACTTCTCCGGCCATGTCGTGCTCGAGGTGAACACCCGCAGACGGGGCACCCGGGCCGAACGGGAAGAGGCCCTCGGGCGGTCGCTCGAGCTGATGCGCACGCACCTGGGGCAGTCGATGCACCAGGGGTCGCGTCGCCGCTGACCCGCGGGGTCGCGGGCTATCGTGGGCCCATGACGAGCGCCACCGAAGCCGCCCCGGCGACGCCCGTGCGCCCTCTCGCGCGGCTCCTGTTTCTCGAGACGGTGCTCGTGCTCGGCGTAAGCCTCGGACGCTCCGCGTGGTATTCGGTGCTGTCGATCATCGACCTGCTCACCCGCAAGGCCGCGCTGTCGACGCAGACGTCCGCCCTCAACGTCTCGGTCACGCCCAACCGGCCCTGGCTCGACCTCACCTACCAACTGTCCGACATCGTCTTCCCGCTCGTGCCCGTGGCGCTGGCGCTCTACCTGCTCACCACGTTCCACCGCCCAGCTGAGGGTGTCGGCGTCGCCCTCGGGGTCGTTCCGCGCCGGTGGGGGTTCGACGTCGGCTGGGGGGCCCTGCTGTTCGCCGGTATCGGGGTCCCCGGGCTCGGCCTGTATCTCGGGGCCCGCGCGATCGGCATCAACACCACCGTCGCCGCCGCCAACCTGGCGTCGCACTGGTGGACGATCCCGGTGCTGGTGCTGTCCGCGCTGATGAACGGCGTGCTCGAGGAGACCGTCATGCTCGGCTACCTGTTCACCCGGTGGCGCCAGGCCGGGTGGGCCCCGGTGGTGGCGGTGGTGACCAGCGCGTTGATCCGCGGCTCGTACCACCTGTACCAGGGCTTCGGTGGGTTCATCGGCAATCTCATCATGGGCCTGATCTTCGGCACCTTCTATCTGCGGACCAAACGCCTCGGGCCGCTGATCGTCGCCCACTTCCTGCTCGACGTCGCGAGCTTCGTCGGCTACTCGCTGCTGCACGGACGGGTGTCGTGGCTGTGATCACCGCCCGACCCGTTGGGGTGTGACCCCCTGCCCAGCGATACGGGCGCGACGGGCGCGACGACGACGCCCCGATACCCTGGATGCCATGCGTGTGGGTGTATTCGGAGCAACTGGTCAGGTCGGCGGCGTCATGCGGACGCTGTTGGCGGAACGTCACTTCCCGGTCGATGAGATCCGGTTCTTCGCCTCGGCCCGATCGGCCGGCACGGTGCTTGCGTGGGGTGGCCGCGAGGTCGTCGTCGAGGACACCGACACGGCCGACTTCTCCGGGCTCGACATCGCGTTGTTCAGCAACGGCAAGCCCAACTCGCTCAGGTACGCCCCGCGCGTCGCCGGGGCCGGGGCGATCGTCGTCGACAACTCCTCGGCCTGGCGGATGGATCCCGATGTGCCGCTCGTGGTCTCCGAGGTGAATCCCGACGATGCGTTCGTCACGCCGAAGGGCATCATCGCCAACCCCAACTGCACGACGATGGCGGCGATGCCCGTTCTGAAGCCGCTGCACGACGCCGCCGGCCTCACGCGGCTGGTCGTGGCCACCTACCAGGCGATCTCCGGCAGCGGTGGTGCCGCGGTGCAGGTGGCCGAGAGGCAGTTCCGCACGGGCACGGCGTCCGATGAGCTGGCCCGGCTCGCGCTCGACGGCAGCATCATCGACTTCGGTGACCCGGCCCCCTACGTCAAGCCGATCGCGTTCAACGTGCTGCCGATCGCCGGATCGCTGCAGACCGACGGCACTGGCGAGACCGACGAGGAGCAGAAGCTGCGTGGCGAGTCGCGCAAGATCCTGCACATCCCCGACCTGTTGGTCGCCGGCACCTGCGTCCGGGTGCCGGTGTTCACCGGTCACTCGCTGGCGATCCACGCGGAGTTCGAGCGCGAGATCGACCCGGTGGTGGCCACCCAGCTGCTGAGCAGCGCGCCGGGTGTCGCAGTCATGGACGTGCCCACCCCCCTCGACGCCGCTGGCAAGGATCCCAGTCTCGTCGGACGCATCCGTCGCGACCAGTCGGCCCCTGCGGGGCACGGGCTCGTACTGTTCGTGAGCAACGACAACCTCCGCAAGGGTGCCGCCCTCAACGCCGTGCAGATCGCCGAGTTGGTGGCGGCACGATGAACGCCCCCACCGTCACCGCTGTCGTCGGCGTCGGCATGATGGGCGGCACGCTGCTCGGCGGACTGGTGCGCGCGGGGTGGGACACCGGCACCCTGCTCATCGCCGAACGCAGCAGCGCGCTGGCAGACGAGATGTCCTCGCGCACCGGCGTCCAGGTGGCCGGGCTCGCCGAGGTGGGGAAGCGGGCCGACACCATCGTGCTGGTCGTCAAGCCGCAGGACGCCGGGGGCGTCCTCGAGGAGCTGTCGCGCACGCTGCGCCCCGGGGCCCTGGTCGTGTCGCTGTGCGCCGGTCTCGGCACGGCGCGGCTCGAGAGTCACCTGCCCGACGGCACCCCCGTGGTGCGGGTGATGCCGAACACCCCGGCCCAGGTGGGGCAGGCGATGTCGGCGATCTCGCCGGGAAGCCATGCCACCCAGGAACACGTCGAGGTGGCGGAGCGTCTCATGGGTGCGGTCGGCGAGGTCGTCGTGGTGTCCGAGAAATACCAGGACGCCGTCACCGCGGTGTCGGGTTCCGGGCCCGCCTACCTTTTCTATATCGCCGACGCGATGATCGAGGCCGGCGTGCACCTCGGGTTGCCTCGCCCGATCGCCACCCGCCTGGCCACGCAGACGCTGCTGGGCTCGGCGACACTGCTCAGCGAGTCGGGCACCCACCCGGCGGTGCTGCGCGAGAACGTCACGTCGCCGGCCGGCACCACGGCCGCGGCCCTGCGGGTCCTCGACGATCGGGGCGTCCGCGCGGCGTTCCTTGCGGCGCTCGAGGCGGCCCGTGATCGTAGCGTGGCCCTCGGGTGAACGACGATTCGCCCACCACCCTCACGCGCGGCTAGAATTCCCTGGTTGCCCGGTCAATCGGGCGCCCTTGGGCGAAGGTCGTCCAAGCGGTCACCGTGCCGGATATCGATCCGGACGTCGAAAGGCTCACAGTGGGTTCGGTCATCAAGAAGCGCCGCAAGAGGATGGCGAAGAAGAAGCACCGCAAGCTGCTCAAGAAGACGCGCATCCAGCGTCGTCGCGCCGGCAAGTAGAATCCTCGCGGCTCGGCCGACCACACCTACCGGAGGCCTCCCACGAGGTTTTTGACGCGATCACACGGGACATCCGCGGAGCCCGACAGGGTGCCCGCGGTTCGCGTCGCGTCCGGGTCACTGCCGTCCGGACCGTTGCCCGACAGTGGCGCTCGGCTGGTGGTGCTCACCCGGGTGGGATGCCATCTCTGCGAGACCGCCGAGCGGGAGGCGCGGCTGATCGCCGCCTCCGATCGGGTCTCGGTCGAGATCGTCGATCTCGACCGGTCCGATCCGGTGGTCCGGTCCGCGTGGACCGATCATGTGCCGGTCACGATCGTCGACGGGGCGGTCGTGTCGATCTGGG
>JAJXWF010000053.1 GCA_021781735.1 Actinomycetes bacterium | reverse complement strand
CGGGCGGCGCGAGAGGAGGCGGTCGCGCTGCTGACCGCCGCCCGGGCCGACGCCGACGCCGTGCGCGGCGAGGCCCGGGAGCTGCTCGAGCGGGCGCGCGGCGAGGTGGCCGCTCTTGCCCGCCGTCGTGACGACATCACCCGCCAGCTCGGTCATCTCTCCGGCGTCATCGAGGCCCTGGCGGTCCCCGAACAGCGCGACGTTCCATCACGATCCGACCCCGCCATTGCATTCGCCCTCGACGCCGGTCCGACCACCGGTTCCGGGTCGACCCACCCGCTTGAAGAACAGGATCCAGCATGAGCGACACCACCCAGTCCGCCGCCTTCCGCACCGTGATGCGCGGCTACGACACCTCCCAGGTCGACCGGGCCGTCGCCGACCTGCGGCGTGCACTGGACGCGGCGCGGGCCGAGTCCGCCGAGCGCGGGGTCCAGGTCGCCAAGCTGCAGGCGATGCTCGACGATCTCGCCGGGCGGGTCGCCTCCTACCAGGATCGGGTGCAAGACCTGGAGGACGAGCGCAAGCACACCCCACCGCCGTCGTTCGCCGAACTCGGCGAGCGGATCGGTTCCATGCTCGCCCTCGCGCAGCAGGAGGCCGAGGAGATGCGGGACCGGGCGCGCTCCGAGGCGGACACGGTGCTCACGGAGTCCCGGGACGCGGCGGCCCGGCACGCCGACGGGGCCCATCGACAGGCGGCCGACGTGACATCGAAGGCCCAGGCGGATGCGACAGCGCTCGTCGAGGGGGCCCGGCGTCAGGCGGACGAGATCCTCGATCAGGCGGATCGGGAAGCCACCGCCCGTCGCGAGGAGGCCGAGGCGGTGTACGAGCATCAACGGGCCCGCGCGGCCGCCGCGGCGGCCGACTTCGAGAAGACCCTGGCCGATCGGCGCGACAAGGCGGCCACCGACTTCACCGCGCAGATGCAGGCCAACGAGCAGGTGCTCGCGCGTGCCGAGGAGCGGCTGGCCGCGTTCGAGGCGGAGGCCGAACGCCTGCGCCTGGAGTCTCGGGAACAGGCCGAGTCGTTGCTGCGCTCGGCCCGCGATGAGGCCTCGGCCCTGGTCGAGCACGCCCGGGGCAACGCGGAGCGCGTTCGCCGGGAGTCGCAGCGTGAGCTCAATGCCGCCACCGCGCGGCGCGATGCCATCACCGCGCAGCTGCACAACGTGCGTCAGATGCTCGCGACGCTCGGTGCCGGTCAGGTTGCCGACCCCTTCGCAGAGCCGGACGCGTCGGTGGAGGCCGCGCAGGCCGGGAACACGGTCGGACACCTGGCGGAGGTCGCGGGGGAGGCGGCACCCGCCGAGGCCGGTGGCGACGAGGAGTCCGCCCACGGGGAGTCCGCTGGGGCGTGACGCGCCCGAGCGGAGCCTCGAGGTTCCCATCCGCGTCGGTTCCGGTGGGGAGCGTCGGCTAGGTTGGCTGCACCGGCACCGCACGGCCGCCGGAACCATGAGCAGCCACGGCGCAGGAGCGGAGGATCGTGTCGGACGAGCGGATCGAATTCGACCTCGACCGGGCCATGGCGGATGCCTGGGCGCAGTTCACCGGGCGTCTCGCCGTGGTGCTATCGGTCATCGACCTCGACGGCCAGTTGCACCTCGGTACCCAATCGCGCCCCGACGATCCGGCCCCCTCGATCGACATCACCTGCCGTCGCCGCGACGACGACCTGTGGCTGCACCTCGTGACCGTCGGCAACCACGCGCTGGGGCACACCTTCCAGCTCAGCGCCGAGCAGGCCGGGGCCCTGCACGACCTGGGTTGGTCCGACGACGGCGAGGACTTCGCCATCGACCACATCCAGGACGACTGCATCCGTCTCGCCAGGACCGTCGTCGCGACCGTGCGCGACGTGTTCGGCGTCCAGCATCCGGTGTTCCTGGCCCCCGACCAGCTTGCAGAGGTCCTGCAACCCGACCCCGACTCGCCGGTCGATCGCGAACTCGTCGAGGAGGGTCTGGTCGCCAACGGCTCCCTGCTCGGCGATGGCCTCCCCATCGCGTGGGACGCGCGCACCGCGCGCTGGCGCGACCTGCAGGACCGGGTGATGGCCGAACTCACCCAGATGTTCGGACACCAGCCGTTCCGTGACAGCGAGGGCGACATCGCGATCAGGGTCGGCAGCACGGTCGTCTTCGTGCGGGTCACCCCCGATGCGCAGGAGGTGATCGTCTTCTCGGTGCTCGTGCACGACGTGGACGGCCGGTCCCGTGCGGCGGAGATCCTCAACGACCTCAACGCGGAGTCCCGCTTCGGCCGGTTCGCCCTGCACCGCGACAAGGTGTTCGTGTCGATGTCGCTGCTGGCCGAGCCGTTCGTGCCGGCGCATCTGCGGGCGGCACTTCGGATCATCAGCCAGGTGGCGGACGGGATCGACGACGACCTCGCCCGCAAGTTGCGCGGCCGCACCACCTTCGATCCGCCGGGCGCTTCGTCCGGCAAACCCTGACGTGGGCGCGCCCCCATTCGCGGTAACTTGGGCCCCAGTGGGGTTGCGGCGCCGTCGGCGTGTCGCGAGCGAAGGAGGGACCGCCACCATGACTGACGTGCGCGACACCGAGCAGATGTCCGAAACGCCTGGTCCCGGCCGATTCGCCGTCCTCGACGAGTCCGAATGCCTCGCCCTCCTCGGCTCCCAGCGCGTCGGACGCGTCGCCTTGACCGATCCCTCGATCCCCGACGGGCAGGGCATCGTGGTGCTGCCCGTGGCCTACGTGCTGACCGACGACGGTGTGATCGGGATCCTCACCGGTGCCGCCGGCGTCCTGGGGAGCCTGCGGACTCCCGGCCGGATCATCGGCTTCGAGATCGACGATATCGACGTCGAGACCGCCACCGGCTGGAGCGTGCTGGCGGCCTGCCACACCGAGAGGATCGACCCCGCACTGCTCGACTCCCTGCGTCCGTGGCCGGGTGGAGAGCGTCACCTGGCGATCGGCCTGCGCATCGACCGGCTCAGCGGACGGATCGTGTCGCGGGCCGAGTGAACGACGCGTCACCGGCTCGTAATGTGCCCGTCACCACGGGATTTGTCGGTGGCAATGGCACGCCGGGCCTCCGCCGGGACTAGTCTCGGCCGTGAGGGTGCCGGCCCGGGCACGGCCGCCGGGCGATGCCCGACCGGACTACGGCAGGAGGCTGAAATGACCGATGAACCCGTCGTGAGCGGTGCCGAGCAGCAGGCGGTCGACACCAGACCGATGATCCTCGTGGGCGTCGACGGATCCGAGGACGGCCTGAGGGCCACCCGATACGGTGCGAGAGTCGCCGGCACGCGCGCCCGATTGCACCTTGTCCATTCGGTTGACGACGCCGTGCTGGCCGGCGCCTGGGGCGTCGTCTACGATCCGACCATCCTGCAACAGGCGGGCGAGAAGGCCACCGAGGTCGCGGTGGCCGCCGCGCTCGAGACGGGAATCGACCCTGGTCAGGTCACTTCCGAGGTCGTACTCGGCAACGCCGCCGCCGTGCTGGCCCGCCAGAGCGAGAAGGCGGCGCTGATGGTGCTCGGACGCCGCTCGGTCAGCGGCATCGAGCGGATGTTCGTCGGATCCACGAGCGTGGCAGCGGTGGCCTCGGCCCACTGCCCGACCGTCATCGTGTCGCAGGCGGTCAATCCCGATCCCACCGGCCAGTACGGCCGGGTGGTTGTCGGGCTCGACGCCGGACCGCACGCCGGTCGCACCCTCGAATGGGCGATGGCCGAGGCGCAGGCCCGCGGAGCGAAGCTCGAGGTGGTCCACGTGTCCGAGCCGAAGTCCACCGGGTTCTTCGGGCGCGGCGCGGTCACCGAGGAGGCCAAGCAGACGCAGATGCGGGCGGCCCGACACGGTGTCGACGAGCTCGTCGCCGCAGCCCGGGCGAAGATGCCCGATGTCGAGGTTTCGGTCGAGATCCTCTACGGCAACCCGGTCGATGCCCTGGTCGGACGCACCGGGCACGCCGACCTTCTGGTCATGGGCGTTCAGGAGCCCGGGCCCGGGCGTGCCGTCGGCGGCACCGTGCGCGGGCTGATGGCCCACTCGCAGTCGCCGATCTGCCTGATCCCCTGAACGGCCCGCCGGGCGATCACGTCGATGGGGGCCGGGGAGCGAACGTTCCCCGGCCCCGCTCCGTTCAGGGAGCATTCAGGGTTCCGCACAGCTGGCACACAGCTTCCTCAGAGCGATCTGACAGTGCCGGGGTATGGCCTATTTCCGGCCCGGGAGAATTCGCTGAGGGGCCTGCGGAAAGTGAGACGTGATGTTCGGTCAGTCCCCAGAGGATTCACCCGCGACGACGGACTCCGCCGGGTCCAGGAGGAGGCGTCGATCGAGGCGTCGCGTCCTGCTGATCACCGGCGTCACGGTGCTGGTCGTCGCGCTCGCGATCGGAGGCTGGTGGTGGAGCCGGTCCCGCACTGCCTCGGCCGCGACGGTGACGACGATCACCTATACCGTGCAGCCGGCCACCCTGCAGCAGTCGGTGACCACCACCGGCACCTTTGCTCCCGCAGTCCAGGACAACCTGTCGTTCCCCGCATCGGGTGAGGTGACCAGCGTCCGGGTGGCCGTCGGGCAGAAGGTCGGTAAGGGCCAGGTGCTGGCCACGCAGGACACCACCGCCCTGTCGGCCGCGGTGACCAGCGCCCAGGCCACGCTGGACGCCGCCCAGACCGAGCTGTCGAGCCTTCAGTCGAGTTCCTCGACCACCGCCACCCAGCTCAGCGCCGCCCAGGCCGCCGTCGCCTCCGACCAGGCGAAACTCAGTCAGGCGCAGCAGAACCTCGCCGGCGCCACGATGACCTCCCCGATCGGTGGGATCGTCGCCCAGGTCAACCTCACCGCCGGCACAACGGTCAGCGGCGGCACGTCGACCAACGGCTCCGGGGGTGCGGGGGGGTCCAGCCAGCTCGGCGGATCGTCGTCGGGCAGCGGCTCGTCGAGTTCGAGCACCGAGGTCGTGGTCGTCGACACGTCGTCGTGGATCGTCAACGCGACCGTCGAGGCCGCCGACCTTCCGAGTCTCAAGGCCGGCCTTCAGGCCACGATGAACCTGTCGGCGGCCACCACGACCAGTGGCGGGTCGGGAGTCAGCAGGTTCGGCGGGTTCGGCGGCTTCGGGGGCGGGTTGGGTGGTCTCGGGGGTCTCGGGACGACCACCAGGTCGAGCGGGGCCAGCTCCGCCGGTTCATCCCAGGGCACGACGACGTCGGGCGGCGCCGCCCAGTCCGCGCAGCTCGTGTTCGGCACAGTGCAGAGCGTCAGCCAGATCGCTTCGAGTTCCAGTGGCACCGCCGCCTTCCCGCTGACGATCACGGTCACCGGAAAGCCGAGTGGCGTCTACATCGGCTCGACCGCCTCGGTGTCGATCCTGGTCCGGCAGGTGACCAACGCCATCGCGGTGCCGACGTTGGCCATCACCGACGTCTCCGGCCAACCGACGGTCCGGGTCCAGGTCAACGGCACGACAGTCGATCGCCCGGTGACCCTCGGCGAGGTGTTCGGGCAGCAGACCCAGATCACCAAGGGCCTGAGCACTGGTGACGTCGTGGTCATCGGCACCCGGACGGTGGCGCCCGGAGCGGCTGGGTTCGGATCGCGGGCCGCGGGTGGCGGGGCGGGCACCCGGGCCAGTGCCGGCTCGTCGGCCGGGGGGCGCTGACCGTGATGCTCACCCAGGGCGGGGACTCCCGCGTCATCGAAGGGCTCGACCGGGAGCCGATCGTCGACCTCGACGAGATCCGGAAGACCTACTCCGCGGGATCGGTGGCGGTCGAGGCGTTGCGGGGGGTCAGCCTGCGGGTCGACGTGGGGGAGTACCTCGCGATCACCGGGCCGTCGGGGTCGGGCAAGTCGACGCTGATGCACATCATCGGCTGCCTGGACGTGCCGACCAGCGGCACCTACCTCCTGTCGGGTCAGGACGTCAGCACGATGACCGAACGCGAGCTCGCGCACGTGCGCAACCGCCGGATCGGGTTCGTGTTCCAGCAGTTCAACCTGCTTGCGTCCCTGACCGCCCTGCGGAACGTCGAACTGCCGCTGGTCTACGCCGGTGTCCCCGCGGCGGACAGGGCGCGCCGTGCCCTGGAGGCCCTGGACGCCGTCGGCCTCGGCGACCGGGTCGACCACCGGCCGGGCCAGTTGTCCGGCGGGCAGCAGCAACGCGTGTCGGTCGCCCGGGCCCTGGTCAACGACCCGGACCTGATTCTCGCCGACGAGCCCACCGGAAACCTCGACTCGGTCGCCACCCGCGACGTGCTGGCGCTGTTCGACGAACTGCACGCCTCCGGGCACACGATCGTGCTCATCACCCATGAGCACGACGTCGCCGCGCGCTCGGGTCGGCAGGTTTCCGTGCGGGACGGGCTGCTGGTGCTCGGTGAGGGCATCGGCAACCTCACGCTGTCGACGGGGGTGCGCGGATGAACCCTCTCGAAACCCTCCGCACCTCGATCAGCGCGATCCTGTCCCGGAAGATGCGCTCGGGGCTCACGATGCTCGGGATCCTCATCGGCGTCGCGGCGGTCATGCTCACGGTCGGCCTCGGTCAGGGCGCCCAGCAGGCGGTGGCCTCCGAGATCGACTCCCTCGGGTCCAACCTGCTCGTCGTCACGCCCGGCAGCTCGACCTCGAGCAACGGCGTCCGGGGCGGCTTCGGCAGCGCCACGACCCTCACCCTGGCCGATGCGAACCTGCTCGCCGACCAGAACAACTGCCCCGACATCTCGGCGGTCGCGCCGATCATGAGTTCGTCGCAGTCGGTGACGAGCGCCACCTCGAACTGGACGACGTCGCTGATCGGCACCACGCCCGGCTGGCTGCCGGTGCGGGCCCGCACCGTCACGTCGGGGCGGTTCTTCACCTCGCAGGAGTCGTCCGATGGCGCCACGGTCGCGGTGATCGGAACCACGACCGCATCTGAGCTGTTCACCGGCTCGCCGGTGGGCCAGTCGGTGACCGTCAACGGGACGACCTTCACGATCATCGGCGAACTCAACACCGCAGGCTCGTCGATCGCCGGCAACCAGGACGACACGCTCCTCATCCCGATCTCCACCTTCGCCGAGCGCATCGCTTCCAGCGCGCAGGTGGGCAGCGTCTCGTCGATCTACCTCGAGGCCTCCGGCCAGTCGACGCTGTCGGCCGCCTACCAGGAGGCCCAGCAGGCCCTCGACACCGCCCACGGCACCACCGCGGACGCCGCCGACTTCAGCATCGCCAGTCAGGCATCGCTCGTGCAGACGGCCACCTCGACCTCACGGACGCTGACCGTGCTGCTCGGCGGTATCGCAGCCATCTCGCTGCTGGTCGGGGGCATCGGGGTGATGAACATCATGTTGGTGTCGGTGACCGAGCGGATCCGTGAGATCGGGCTGCGGAAGGCACTCGGCGCCACGCCCGCCGTCATCATGCGCCAGTTCCTCACCGAGGCGAGCCTGCTCGGACTCATCGGCGGCACCCTCGGCGTGATCGTCGGCGTGATCGGGGCGCGGCTGCTGCCTGGGGTCATCAGCCAGCCGGTGTCGGTGTCGCCAGTCGCGACGGTCGGCGCCCTGCTGGTGTCGTTGCTCATCGGAATCATCGCCGGGGTCTACCCGGCCTCGCGGGCCGCCCGGCTCGCCCCCATCGACGCCTTGCGAATGGAGTGACTCCCGTCATGACCACTTTCCACCCCGCCGACCACCGCCGGTTCGCCCGGCAGGTGTCCGTTCTCATCACCGCGGGCGCGTCGGTCCTCGCGCTCGCCGCCTGCGGGAGCAGCACGTCCCAGGCAGCCGCGCAACAGCCCCGGAGTTCGGCCGCCGCCGGTGGCGGCTCGGGTCAGGCGGCCGTCGCCCGGACGCCGGCCGTCTCCGGGCTCATCGCGGCTTGGGCGAACAACACCATGCAGGTGCAGGGCGCCAGCGCGCAGACGGCGGTGACCCTCACGGCCAAGACCCGGATCACCGAGGACAGGCCGACGACCGCGAAGGCGGTGACCGTCGGAGCGTGCGTGACCGTGCGGGACGCCACCGCCCGGGCCGTCTCCGGGGCACCGGCGTCCCCGCAGCCCACCGCGCCGTCGACCGGGCCGATCACCGCGGCCACCGTGCAGATCCGTCCCGCGGTCAAGGGCTCGTGCTCGACACTCGCCAACGGTTTCGCGTCGGGCAGGTTCACCCCGCGCGCACGCCCGTCAGGGGCGCCCTCGGGGTTCCAGGGCCGGGGGTTCGGCGGACAGTTCCGGGCCTTCGGGGCCACCGGCCAGGTGGCCTCGGTCAGCTCGACCGGCTTCGTCGTCACCGAGGACCGTGGCGGAACCACCTCGTCGGTGAGCGTGCTCACCGGTTCATCGACCGCCTACACCACCATCGGGGCGGTGACCCGGTCGGCCGTCAAGACCGGTGAATGCGCGCTCGCGACCGGGCCGTCCGATTCCACGGGTGCCGTGACGGCGACCACGCTGGTTCTGAGCCAGCCCGTGAACGGGAGCTGCGCCGCAGGCCTCGGCTTCGGCGGGGGTGCCCAGCGCAATGGCTGATCCTCGGTCACGAGCCAGCCGTCGACGGCTGGCCACCATCTCCGTCGCGGTCGTCGTGCTGCTGGTCATCGGGGTGATCGGCTACCTCGCGGTCCGCAGCCCCGCCACGGCGCTGGCCTCATACCGCACCGTGACGCCGTCGCGGGGAGCGGTCGACCAGGTGATCTCCACCAACGGCACGTTGACGCCCGTCTCGCAGATCAAGGCCGCTTTCCCGGCGTCCGGCAGGGTGACGTCGGTACTCGTCACCGCCGGGCAGCGGGTGACCCAGGGCCAGAAGCTCGCGACGATGGACACCACCCCGCTGGAGGCCGCGGTGCTGGCCGCCGAGGCCACCGTGGCCCAGGACGAGGTCGCGATCGAGACCGACCAGACGTCGATCGCCAACGGCACCACCGCCGGATCGACCACCGCCCCGGCGACCACGCCCTCGACGGCCACCCGGGCACCGAGTTCCACCAGCACCACGTCATCGTCGACGTCGCCGGCCAGCAGCCACTCGTCGACCCGCACCGGCGCGCGCGCCGGGTCGGGTGGCCCCTCGGCCACCGCGCTGCTCGCGAGTGTGGCCGCCGCCCAAAAACTGGTCAACCAGACCTGCTCGATGGTGCTCAGCGGGCTCGCCGGCGGCGGTTCCGGCTCCGCACCGTCGACCGGGCACTTCACCCCATCGGGTTCCCCGACGCCGAGAATGTCGTCGACGCCGAGGACGTGGGGTTCGCCGAGTGCCTCGGGCACGCCAAGCGTGTGGCCGTCACCGAGCGTGTCGCCATCACCGAGCGTGTCGGGCACGCCGAGCGTGTCGGGTTCGCCCGGCGGGTCGCCGTCACCCACTGTGTCGGGGACGCCGAGCATGTCGGCGTCGCCGACCGTGTCGGGTTCGCCCGGTGGGTCGCCGTCGTCCAGTGCCCCGGGCACTCCCAGCGCGGAACCGACCGCGGGCGGCTCCGGGACGCCGAGCGCCGCCGAGCTGTCGGCGTGCCTGACCAGCCTCACGAAGCTGGCCGGGGCGGAGCGCGCGGCCGCCCAGGCGCTGCAGGCGAGCGTCTCCCAGACCGGCACGACGTCCGGCGGCACGGCGTCCATCGGCACGGGCGGCACCACCGGCCGCACGGGCTCGACGGGCGGAACGGCCGGAACCAGCCGGAGCGCCGGTACGGGTTCGGTGGCGGGTGCGGGAGCGCCCGGCACCACGACGTCGGGCTCCACGGGGACCCGATCCGGTGGCGGCTCCGGCGGCGGCGCGATGACCCCCGCCGCCCAGTTGCTGCAGGACCAGGGCCAGCTCGCCACCGACCAGCAGACCCTCACCCAGGCCCAGCAGCACCTGGCCGCGGCCACCCTCACCGCACCGATCGGCGGGCTTGTCGCCCAGGTGTCGCTCACCACGGGGACGACCGCCTCCACCTCGCAGGGCATCACGATCATCGGTGCCGGTGCCGCGACCATCACGGGCACCGTGACTCTGGCGGAGATGCCGAAGCTCGCCCTCGGTGACACGGTGCGGGTGAACCCGGTCGGGTCATCCGCCACTCTCACCGGCACGGTCACCACCATCGGGGTGCTGCCGGCGTCCACGTCGGGATCGACGCCCACCTACCCGGTCACGGTGACGATCGCCTCCGGCACCCAGGGGTTGCCGAGCGGCGACGTCGCCCTGATGTCGATCGTGACGACCTCGGTCGCTGACGCGCTCACCCTTCCCGAGTCGGCGGTGATCAGCAGTGGCAGCGGCAGGGCCACGGTCACGGTGCTCTCGGGTGGCACGACCAGCACCGTCGTCGTCAGCACAGGTGCGGTGGGCGGCGGACGGGTGCAGATCCTGTCCGGCCTGGCCACCAGCGCGATCGTGGCCATCGCGAACCTCAGCGAGCCGTTGCCGACCAACACCGGGCTCGCCGGGCGCGCCGGAGCCGTGGTGGGCCGCATCGCCGGGAAGGTGCGTGGAGGCTGACCGCACGCACAACCCGGGGTGGGGACGTCGGGGCGGCAAGTAGGCTGGCTCGGTCATGAGCCAGTCCCCGACCCCCATTCCGGACGCCGCGCCGGCCCTCCGGTCGCGCGAGCCGGCCCACGGGCCCCTCCCCGCCGGTGTGCGCATCAGCTACGACCCGGCCCTACCGATCGCCGCGCACGCGGACGAGATCCGGGAGCTGATCCGCGAGCACCAGGTGGTCGTGGTGGCCGGTGAGACCGGATCGGGCAAGACGACCCAGCTGCCGAAGATGTGCCTCGAGCTCGGGCGTCGTTCCATCGCCCACACCCAGCCGCGTCGGATCGCCGCCCGCAGCGTCGCCGAGCGGCTGGCGGAGGAACTCAACGTGCAGGTCGGCGATGTCGTCGGCTACCAGGTGCGCTTCACCCGGAAGGCCGGGCGCGACACGCGGCTCAAGGTGATGACCGACGGCGTCCTTCTCGCCGAGATCTCGCACGACCGCGACCTGCGTCGCTACGACACGATCATCATCGACGAAGCCCATGAGCGCAGCCTCAACATCGACTTCCTGCTCGGCTACCTCAAGCAACTGCTGGCGCGCCGGGCCGACCTCAAGGTCATCGTCACCTCGGCGACCATCGACACGGCCCGGTTCAGTGCGCACTTCGACGCCGCCCCGATCGTCGAGGTGTCGGGGCGCACCTACCCCGTCGACATCCGCTACCGGCCCCTCGACGGATCCGGGCCGGACACCGACCGGACCGGGGGAGCGGCGGCGTCCGAGGAGGCAGTCGACCAGGTCGAGGGCATCTGCCGGGCTGTCGCCGAGTTGCCCACCAGCGGGGACATCCTCGTGTTCGTGTCGGGTGAACGCGAGATCCGCGACGCGGCCGACGGGCTCACCGCGCTGGACCTGCCGGACACCGAGGTGCTGCCGTTGTTCGCCCGGCTGAGCGCCGCCGAGCAGCACCGGGTGTTCAGCCCGCACCGGGGGCGGCGGATCGTGCTCGCCACCAATGTGGCCGAGACCTCGCTCACCGTGCCCGGCATCCGCTACGTCGTCGATCCGGGAACCGCCCGCATCTCCCGCTACTCGGCCCGCACCAAGGTGCAGCGGCTGCCGATCGAGCCGATCTCCCGGGCCAGCGCCAACCAGCGGGCGGGCCGCTGTGGACGGGTGGCGCCGGGCATCTGCATCCGCCTCTATTCGCGCGAGGATTTCGAGGCGCGGCCGGAGTTCACCGAGCCCGAGATCCTGCGCACCAACCTGGCCTCGGTGATCCTGCAGATGGCCGAGGCCCGGCTGGGCGACATCGCCGACTTCCCGTTCGTCGAGGCACCCGACCGTACCCAGATCGGCGACGGACTGCGGCTGCTCGACGAACTCGGCGCGCTGCAACCCGGGCAGCGCACCCGGCCGCGGCTCACCCCCGTCGGACATCAGCTCGCGCGGATCCCGATCGACCCCCGGCTCGCCCGGATGATCATCGAGGCCTCCCGGCTCGGCAGCCTCCGAGAGGTGCTGATCATCGTGGCCGCCCTGGCCATCCCCGACGTCCGGGAGCGCCCGATCGAGCAGCGGGACCGCGCCGACGCGCTGCATCGCAGGTTCTGGACCGAGGGCGGAGTCGCCGAGCGGCCCACACCGGACGCCGACGGCGAGCCGCTCCGCTACACCGTGCACACCGGACGCCGCGACCAGCAGGAGGAGCGTCCCGACGCGGGCGGCGATGTGCTCGCGATCGTCCGGTTGTGGAACCACCTGACCGGGCAGCGCAAGGCCCTGTCCGGCAGCGCGTTCCGGCGCATGTGCCGCGACGAGTACCTCAACTTCCTGCGCATCCGCGAGTGGCAGGACCTGCACACGCAATTGCGCCAGATCGCCAAGGAACTCGAACTCGACCGCAACCACACCCCGGCACCGGACGCCGCGGTGCTCACGGCCGTGCTCTCGGGACTGCTCAGCCACATCGGACTGCTGGAGGAGCGGGAGGAGCCGGCCGGGCGCGGAAGGAAGCGGGGCCGCGGCCCCCGCGAATACCTCGGCGCGCGCGGCTCCCGGTTCGCGATCCAACCGGGCTCCGCGCTGGCCGGCAGTCCCCCCGAACTGGTCATGGCCGTCGAGCTCGTCGAGACGAGCAGGCTCTGGGCCCGCACCGTGGCGGCGATCCGGGCCGAGTGGATCGAACAGGTCGGCGGCCACGCGATCCGATCGAGCGTGTCCGAACCGCACTGGTCGGCGGCCTCGGGGTCGGTCGTGGCCTACGAGCGGGTGACGATCTTCGGTATCCCGATCGTCGCCCAGCGCACCGTCAACTACGCGTTGCTGCACCCCGAGGAGGCGCGGGCGATCTTCATCCGCGCCGCCCTCGTCGAGGGACAGTGGCGCACCCGCCACCACTTCTTCCACCACAACGAGAGGGTGCGGCGCGAGGCCGAGGAACTCGAGGAGCGCACCCGCCGCCGCGACCTGGTCGTCGACGACGCCGCGATCCTCGCGTTCTACGACGCCCGGATCCCGCCCGAGGTGGTGTCGGTCGCCCACTTCGATGCGTGGTGGCGTCGCCACCCCGACAAGCGGCTGCTCGAGATGGCCCTCGACGATCTCATCGTCGACGACGCGGCCGTCGATGCGGCCGCATTCCCCGACCATTGGCGCGCGGGCACCCTCGACCTGCCCGTCACCTACGTGTTCGACCCGGGGTCGGGCCACGACGGGGTCACCGTCGAGGTCCATATCGCCCAGCTCAACCAGCTGGACCCCGCCCCGTTCAGCTGGCAGGTCCCGGGGTTGCGCCACGAGCTCGCCACCGAGCTGATCCGCGGGCTGCCCAAACAGGTCCGGGTGAAGTTCGTCCCGGCCCCCGATGTCGCCCGGCGGGCCCTCGACTGGCTCGACACGCACGACGGCGACCACCGGGTCGGCTTCCATGTCGAACTCGGCCGGGCGTTGCGTCACCTGACCGGTGAGCTGGTCGACCCCGATGCCTGGCGGCCCGACGCAGTTCCGGATCACCTCCGGGTGAGCTTCCGGGTCGTCGAGCAGGACCGCGGAGGCACGCAGGGCAAGAACCTCGCGGTCCTGCAGCAGGATCTCCGTGACCGGATCAGTCGCACCCTCACCCGGGCATCCCGCGGGGAGGATGCCGTCGCGGGCACCACGTGGGTGTTCGGCGCCATCCCCGCGACCATCAGCGTCCACAGCCACGGGGTCGAGGCCATCGGCTACCCCGCACTGATCGATCACATGAGCGAGGTGAGGCTCGAGACGCTCGACTCGGCGGCGCGGCAGGCGCGCTTCCACGCGGCCGGCGTCCGGCGGCTGCTGACGCTCACCAATCCCGACCCGACCCGCTGGGTCGTGTCCCACCTCGGGAACGCCGACAAGCTGGCCCTGGGTGCCTCGCCCTACCCGTCGGTGCCCGACCTGCTCGCCGACGCCCGACTCAAGACCGTCGACCGGCTGGCCCGGGGGTTCGGCGATCCGGCGACGGTGCGCGACCGGACCGCATACGACGCCCTCGCGCTGGCCGTGCGCGAGCGGCAGGCCGATGAGATGCGGGCGGTCGTGACCGGTGCGGCGTCGGTCCTGCGCGCCCGGCACGAGGTCGACGCGCTGCTGACTCCCGCCAACCCGGCAGCCGCCGACGTGCGCGAACAACTCGCGAACCTCGTGTTCCGCAACTTCATCTCCGCGACCGCGGACCCGTGGTACGACCACCTGCCCCGGTACATCACGGCGATGGCTCACCGGTTGCGGGCGGCCGCGTCCAACCCGGTGCGCGACCGCCAGCAGGCCGAGGTCGTCGAGGACCTCGAGGTCGCCTATGCCCAGCTCTGCGACCGCCAGCCCCCGGGGCCGTTGCCCGGACCGGTCGAGGAGATCGGCTTCCTCATCGAGGAGCTGCGGGTGCAACTGTTCGCGCAGCAGCTGCGCACCGCGGTCACCGTGTCGCCGAAGCGGATCCGGGCCGCCCTCGCCGCCCAGGTTTGACCGGCCCCCCGGCCCCCTTGTCACGACCGGTCGGTGGCATTGTTGGCGCCATGCCCGATACCACCGCCGATCTCGTCGATCTACTGCATCTCGAACCCCTCGAGGTGGGGCTGTTCCGTGGCCACCAACTGCGGTCGAACCTGCAGCGCACGTTCGGCGGCCTGGTGCTCGCCCAGGCCCTCACCGCGGCCTACGACACCGTCGACGACGCGCGCTCGGTCCACTCGCTGCACGCCTACTTCCTGCGGCCCGGGCAGGTCGACCGGCCGATCCTCTACGACGTCGAAAACCTGCGCGACGGCAACACGTTCAGCTCACGGCGGGTCGAGGCACGCCAGGCCGGTCGGGTGATCTGTCAGGTGTCGGCGTCGTTCCACATCGACGAACCCGGACTGGAGCACCACGACCCCGTCCCCGACGTACCCGCACCCGACGAATGCCCCGGCTTCGCCGACACGATGCGCTCCCGGTTCGGGGACTCGCCGCTGTGGCGCGAGTGGGACGCCCTCGACGTGCGGATCGCCGGGACCTCGGGCCCGGGCGGCGGCATCGAACCCCGCTCCCACGGGGCGCACATGCGGCTGTGGATCCGCACGACCGACCGGCTGGACGCGGAGGCTCCCGACTCGGGGCACCGGCTGCACGAAGCCGTGCTCGCGTACCTGTCGGACCTCAGCCTGCTCAGCGTGTCGACGGTGCCGCACCGCGTGGCGTTCCTGTCGCCCAACCTGCAATCGGCCTCGATCGACCACGCCATGTGGTTCCATCGGCGGGTGCGGGCCGATGAGTGGCTGCTGTACGACCAGGTCTCGCCGTCGGCGTCGCACGCCCTGGGGTTCTCGCAGGGCAGACTGTTCCAGGCGGGGAGGCTGGTCGCCTCGACCGCCCAGGAGGGACTCATCCGGCTGCTGTCCGGCCGGTGATCGGGACCTCCCCGGGCAGGAGCGCGGCCCCGTCCGGGGGGAACGGGGCCGCGCGGTTCGGGGGGTCAGGCGGCGGTGCGGAGGGTTTCGAGGGCGTGCCGCTCGATCTGGCGCACCCGTTCGGCGGTGATTCCCCAGACCGCTCCGATGTCGGCGAGCTTCGCCTGGCGGCCGTCGAGCAGGCCGTAGCGGCGGCGCACGACGTCGGCGGAGCGCGCATCGAGGGTCGACAGCAGTTCCTCGAGACGGGCGAGATCCTGGGCGTCGAGAACCACCTCGTCGGGGCCGGGCGCCGTCTCACGGGCGATGAGGTCGCCCAGTGCGGTGTCGCCGTCGTCCTCGACCGGAGCATCGAGGCTGACGTGATCGCGCGAGTAGCGGATCAACTCGATGACGCGGTCCTCGTCGAGTCCCAGTTCCTCGGCGATCTCGTAGGTTTCGGGGTCGCGTCCGAACCGACGTTCGAGGGTCCGGCGCACCGCGGACACCTGGTTGATCTGCTCGGCGACGTGCACGGGCAGGCGCACGATGCGTCCCTGCTGGGCGATGCCACGGCTGATCGACTGGCGAACCCACCAGGTGGCGTAGGTCGAGAACTTGAAGCCCTTGGTGTAGTCGAACTTCTCGACCGCGCGGATCAGCCCGGTGTTGCCCTCCTGAACGAGGTCGAGCAGTGGCATCTGCGACCGGCCGTACTTGCGGGCGACCGAAACCACCAGGCGGAGGTTCGCCTTGACGAAGCGTTGCATGGCGTCGTGTCCCGCCTGAACGAGGTCGGCCAGTTCCTCATCGGTGGCCTCCACCGCCGAGGTGACGTTACCGTCGCGCACCTCCTGGGCGTAGAGTCCTGCTTCGATCGTGCGGGCCAACTCGACCTCTTCCTCGGCGCTCAGTAGGGGCGTGCGAGCGATCTCGTCCAGATAGAGGCCGACGGCGTCCTTCCCGTCGATCCCGTCGGTGCTGCGAACTCGTGCGCGTGACTCCACGGTGGTCCTTCCGTCGATGTCGGACTGCCGCCCTCGGGCGACACCTTCGACTGACACAACGACGGGACGACGGCAAATGATGCATCAGACGAGGCGGTTTTCCCCTGAGTTCACCCTGAGCAGACAATCAGACTCTGGGTGGTTCCCGTCAAGGACCTCCGGATTCGTCGTCGTTTGGGCCGCCGTGTCAGAATGTCCACCAGAGCGTTCTTGACTTCAGCGGGTCGTGCGCTGCCCAAAAACCCCCTGTCAGCTGCGAGAGGACTTTCCAGGTGCCTTCACGCTCCACGTCCACCACTGCCACGCCGAGTTCGGCCGCCACTCGCCGGCGCGTGTCGAAGGCGGCACCGACCGGCGTCGATCCCGAGCCGGTCGATCAGGTGATCGCCGACGAGCAGGGTGACACGAAGCGTCGGTCCGCCGGTGCCGGGCGCGTGACCGCCCCGACGAAGAAGCCATCCTCCGCCGCCGCCCGCAAGGCCACCTCGGACGAGGTCGAGCCAGCCACGGCCGATGACGACGACTTCGACGACGACGTCGACCTCGACGACCTCGCCGAGGTCGTCGCCGACGAGGTCGAGGTCACCGACGAGATCGAAACCGACGATGACGACGTCATCGACGAGGACCAGTCCAGCCCAACGGTCGTCGAAACGGCCACGAAGAGTATCGAGGTCGAGGTGAAGCTTGAGGGCAACGACGTCGTGCTGACCGTTCCCGCCAAGAAGCGCAGCCTCGACGACATCGACGAGTCGGCGTTCAATTCGGCCGAGGTGGCCGTCGAGGAGAAGTCGCTCACCGAGGACCAGGGTTTCGTGGTGTCCGACGCCGACGACACCGACGAGCCCGAGCAGCAAGTGGTCTCGGCGGGCGCCACCGCCGACCCGGTGAAGGACTACCTCAAGCAGATCGGCAAGGTCGCGCTGCTCAACGCCGAGCAGGAGGTCGAGCTCGCCAAGCGGATCGAGGCCGGACTGTTCGCCGAGGAGCAGCTCAACGACCCCGATGTCAAGGTCGCGGCCAAGGACCTCGAAGACTACGAGTGGATCGCCCGCGACGGCCGTCAGGCCAAGAACCACCTGCTGGAGGCCAACCTGCGCCTGGTGGTGTCGCTGGCCAAGCGCTACACCGGGCGCGGCATGCTGTTCCTCGACCTCATCCAGGAGGGCAACCTCGGCCTGATCCGCGCGGTCGAGAAGTTCGATTACAC
>JAJXWF010000239.1 GCA_021781735.1 Actinomycetes bacterium | reverse complement strand
GTCCTCGCCTACGGCGCGGCCCTCGTCTGGTGGGGACGCGCCCTCGTGCGACCCGCGCGCACGGCGCTCCCGCGGCACGCGTCGACCTGGTCGGTCTCGGCGGCACTCGCGTGGTTCGTGGTCACGATGGTCCTCGTCGGCGTGCACGTGGCCACGGCGCGCACATGGGCGTCGATGGATGACGGCTACACCACGATCGCGATCGCCGTCACCGTCGGTTTCGCCGCGCAGATCGTGCAGGGCGCGCTGTCGTACCTCGTGCCCGTCGTGCTCGGCGGCGGGGCGCACGTGTGGCGCACCGCGCAGGCCGTCTTCGACCGGTACGCGGTCGCCCGGATCACGGTCACCAACCTCGGCCTGGTGCTGTGGCTGGTCCCGTCGACGGCGGCCATCCACACTGTCGGGGCGGCGCTGAGCCTGGGTGCGCTGGGCGTGTTCCTCCCGATCATGATGCTGGCGATCCATGTGGCCGTGCGGGAGAAGCTCGTCCGCCGGCAGGGGGACGCCGCCGGCGTGCGGCCCGGTCCGCTGGTCGAGGAGCACGGCATCTGGTCTCCGGGTCAGTTCGTGGGGGCCCTGGCGGCCGTGGCGGTGGGGCTGTCGCTGGCCATCGCCTGGGACCCGGCGGCGGCGGGGTTCGGGGCCGCACCCGCGGCCCCGAACGGGGTCGCCTCGGTGGCTCCGACGGGCCGCACCACGACGGTCACGGTGAGCGCCGCGGGGATGCGGTTCACGCCCGGCCGGATCGCGGTGCCTGCCGGGAACCGTCTGGTCATCGAGGTGACGAACACCGACACCACCACCCCGCATGATCTCGTCCTCGACTCGGGTGCCGACAGCGGGCGGCTGATGCCCGGCCAGAGCGCCACGGTCGACGCCGGGGTCGTCACGCACGACATCGCCGGCTGGTGCTCGGTGGTCGGCCACCGGCAGTTGGGGATGACCCTGACCATCGTGGTCACCGGGGTGCCGGCGCCGGCGTCGGCAACCAGTGCCGCCCCGGGCCCGTCGGCGTCCGCCCTCGTCGACACCACCGTCCCCGCGAGCTTCCGGGCCGCGGACGCCGCGCTGCCCCCGATCGGCCCCGGAACGGTCCACCGGGTCAGCATCGCGGTCGAGGACAAGGTGCTCGAGGTGGCGCCCGGGGTCTGGCAGAAGCGCTGGACCTACAACGGCACCGTTCCGGGCCCGACCCTGCACGGGCGGGTGGGGGACACCTTCGTCGTCACCCTGGTCAACCGCTCGACCATGGGCCACTCGATCGACTTCCACGCGGGCACCCTCGCCCCGGACATCCCCATGCGCACGATCGCCCCCGGCCAGTCGCTCACCTACGCGTTCACCGCGCACCGGGCCGGCATCTGGATGTACCACTGCTCGACCATGCCGATGAGCGCGCACATCGCCGCCGGCATGCACGGCGCGATCGTCATCGACCCTCCGGGTCTCGCGCCGGTGTCGGCGTCCTTCGTGCTGCAACAGGACGCCGTCTACCTCGCCGGAGACGGCCGCGGTACGCCGCAGGAGGTGGACGCCGCCGCGGCGCTGACCGGGAGCCCCACCTTCTACACATTCAACGGCACCGCGTTCCAGTACGACCACCGACCGCTCGAGGTGCGAGCGGGCCGGCGGATCCGGATCTGGCTGCTGAACGCCGGCCCCGCCGGCGACATGGACTTCCACGTGGTGGGGGGCCAGTTCGACACGGTCTACGTCGAGGGCGCCTACCAACTGAAGAACGGCAGGGACGCGTTCGGCGACACGACGGGGGGCAGCCAGGCCGTCGCGCTGCAGCCCGCCCAGGGCGGATTCGTCGAGCTCACCCTGCCCGAGGCCGGGCATTACCCGTTCGTCAACCACATCATGGCCGACGCCGAGAAGGGCGCCCACGGCGTCATCACGGTGCTGCCGGCCGGCTGAGGGGGGTGCCCGCCTCAGCGGCCGCGACGGATCCCTGCGACCAGCGCCTCCGCGGCCCGGACCACGTCGGCCCGGGTGGTCGACCTCCCGAGCGTCAGCCGTACCGCGCCGACGGCCACCTGCGGATCGACGCCCATCGCGAGCAGCGTGGTCGCGGGCGTGTGCACTCCCGCGTGGCAGGCGCTGCCCGTGGACGCTGCCACGGCCGGTGCGGCGTCCAGGAGCTCGGTGCCGGTGCGTCCCGGAACCGAGACCATCAGGGTGTTGGGGAGGCAGCCCCGCACCGGGCTGAGGCGCACCAGCCCAGGGAGTCCCGCCGAGAGCAGGTCCCACAGCACCTCCCGCAGCGACTCCTGCCGGCCCGGCTCCTCGGTGAGCACCGCCCCGGCCAGGTCGGCCGCCGCGCCCAGCCCCACGATCGAGGCCACGTTCTCGGTGCCGGGGCGCAACCCGCGCTCCTGACCGGCTCCCACCAGCAGGGGACGCAGCGGCGTCCCACGGCGCACGAACAGCGCGCCGACCCCCTTCGGCGCGTAGAGCTTGTGGCCGGCGATGCTGAGCATGTCGACGCCGAGGTCGTCGACCGACACCGGGATCTTCCCCACCGCCTGCGCCGCGTCGGCGTGCATGAGGCCCCCGCCCGCGTGCACCCGCGCGGCGACCTCGGCGACGGGCTCGATGGTGCCCACCTCGTTCTGGGCGAGGATCAGGGTGCCCAGTCCGATCTCACCGCCGGGCACGGACGCCGCGGACACCCGGCCCTGGGCGTCCACCGGCATCCGGTGCACCGTCCAGCCGCCGTGTTCCAGCAGCGCGAGCGGTTCGGCGGTGGCGGGGTGCTCCACCACCGACGACACGGCCACCCGCGTGCCGGCGAGCGCGGCGACCCCCCGGATGGCCAGGTTGTTCGACTCGGTGCCCCCGGAGGTGAAGACGATCTCGTCGGCGTGCGCTCCGATGAGGGCGCCCAGCTGCTCGCGCGCCGACTCGACCGCCGCCCGGGCCACCCGGCCCTGCGGTGTCAGGCTCGACGGATTGCCGAAGTGGACGGTGAGATACGGCCACATCGCCTCCGCGACCTGCGGGGCCACGGGTGCGGTGCCGTTGTGGTCGAGATAGACGCTCGGATCGCTCATGATGCCTCTCCCACATCCACGGGCTGGTCGGCCAGCCGCCATTCCAGCATGCCGTCGGCCAGTCGGATCCCGGTGCGCCCGGCCTCGGTGAGGATCCGCACGGCGTCGTAGGCGAAGGCGCAGTACTCGCCGCGGCAGTAGACGACCACGTCGGCGTCCCGGGGGAGCTCGGACACCCGCTCGGCGAGCCGGTCGACCGGGATCGACACCGCACCGGGGATGTGCCCGGCGAGGTACTCCTCCTCAGGGCGCACGTCGAGGATGGTCCGCCGGGGATGCCGCTCCCCGGGGTCCTCCGTGATGTCGTGCGCGAGGTCACCGACGTCCAGCACCGCCCGGGTGGACTCGTCGGGACGCAGGTAGTCGTCGCGGGCGGCACCGACCTCGGCCCGGTGCCGGTCGGCCACCCGGCGCAGCAGCGCCAGCAGGTGGGCGACATCCTCGCCGGACAGGCGGTAGTGCATCTGGACGCCGTCACGCCGGGCCACCACCAGTCCCGCCCTCTTGAGCACCTGGAGGTGGGCGGACGTGGTGGTGACGCCGGCGCCGACCGCCCGGGCGAGGGCGTCGACGCTGCGCTCGCCCTGGGCGAGGAGGTCGAGCAGTTCCAGCCGGGTGCCGTTGCCGAGAGCCTTGCCGGTGGTCGCGAACGCGTCGTAGAGCGCCGTCTTGGCGCCGGGGTCGGGGGCGAGGCGCATCG
>JAJXWF010000052.1 GCA_021781735.1 Actinomycetes bacterium | reverse complement strand
GACGACCAGGGCTGCGGCCCGGTCGGCGTGGGATCCGGGGACGCGGCCGACCCCGGCGGGCCCGACCCAGTGCCCGATCGCCGGGACGTCGCAGGACCAGCCACGACGCGCGCACACGAGGCGAGCAGCAGCGCGACGGCAAGCACCAGCAGGCTCCGTCGGGCGAGCCGCCCGGCGTGCCGCCACGCTCGGGGTCCCGTCGGACCGGACGCTGCCATCACGCCTGCCAGGATTGCACATCGCGCCAGCGCGGTCAGGTTCAGCCGACCTCGAGGATGGTCTTGCCCGTGGTGGCGCGTCCTTCCAGCGCTTCGTGGGCCGCGCGGGCCTCGGCGAGCGGGAAGCGGCTCCCGATGCGCACCGTGAGCGTCCCGGCGACCACGGCGGCGAACAACTCCTCGGCCCGGCCGCGCAGCTCCTCGGTGGTGACGGTGTAGTCGCCGAGGGTCGGCCGGGTGAGATAGAGCGAGCCGCCGGCGTTGAGACGCTGGATGTCGAAGGGCGGCACGGGTCCGCTGGAGGCGCCGAAGAGCACCATCAGCCCCCGGGGACGCAGGCACGCCAGGGAGGCGTCGAAGGTGGAGCGTCCGACCCCGTCGTAGACGACCGGCAGGCCGCCGCCGGCGATGTCGCGGACGAGCGGGGGCAGGTCTGCGGTGAGGTTGCCGAGCAGGTCGTAGCGGATCACCTCGGCAGCCCCGGCGTCCCGCGACAGCCGCTCCTTCTCCGCGGTCGACACAGTGGTGATGACGCGGGCGCCCCGCGCCACCGCCAGCTGGGTGAGCAGCAGGCCCACGCCGCCGGCGCCGGCGTGGACCAGGATGGTGTCGCCCGCCCGCACCGGGTAGGTGGAGGTGGCGAGGTAGTGCGCGGTGAGCCCCTGCAGGGGGAGCGCGGCCGCGACGTCGAGGCCGACGCCGTCGGGGATGCGCAGCGCCCTCGCGGCCGGGACACGGACGAGTTCGGCGTAGGACGCGGGGCAGTCGGACCAGGCGATCGTGGCGCCCGCGGCCCAGTCGGTGACCCCGTCGCCGAGCGCGACGACGACTCCGGCGCCTTCGCTGCCCGGGATATGGGGGAACGGCATCGGGTACATCCCGCCGCGGCGGTAGGTGTCGACGAAGTTGATTCCGGCGGCGGCCGTCTTCACCAGGAGCTCGCCCGGACCCGGTGTGGGATCGGGCAGGTCGACCGATCGGAGGACGTCCGGGCCGCCGGCCCGCATGGCTTGGATCGCGCGCATGACCCGAGGCTAGTCGGCGTCCGCTCCCTCCGGAGGAAGGGGTGCCGTGACCGATGGCCGGGCGATGCGGGCGACGCACCGCCCACGCGTGCCCCGGCGGGCCGTCCCGTGAGCGAGGGCAGAGGCGTGTCGGGGACGCCGTCTAGCATGGCTCGCGTGTCCACCCCAGCCGCTGCCCTCGACGTGCTGCGTCTGACCTTCGGCTACGACTCGTTCCGCGGCACCCAGGAACAGGTGATCAGCCACGTCGTCGACGGCGGCGACGCCCTGGTGCTCATGCCGACCGGCGGTGGCAAGTCGCTCTGCTACCAGATCCCGGCGATGATCCGCCCCGGTGTGGGCGTCGTGATCTCGCCCCTCATCGCGCTCATGCACGACCAGGTCACCGCCCTCGACAGGCTGGGGGTCCGCGCGGGGTTCCTCAACTCGAGCATCTCCCCCGACGAGCGGCGCGCGACCGAACAGGCGGCGGTGGCCGGTGAGCTCGACCTGCTGTACCTCGCGCCCGAGCGCCTGGGCACCGAGTGGACGCAGGAATTCCTCGACCGACTCGAGGTGTCGCTGTTCGCGATCGACGAGGCGCACTGTGTGTCCCAGTGGGGTCACGACTTCCGCCCCGACTACCTGCGGTTGTCGATCCTGCACGACCGCTGGCCGACGGTTCCCCGGATCGCGCTCACCGCCACCGCGACGCCGGCCACCGGCCGCGAGATCGTCGAGCGGCTCGGCCTGCAGAACGCGCGCACCTTCGTCGCGAGTTTCGACCGCCCCAACATCCAGTACCGGATCGAGCCGAAGCAGCAGCCGCTGGCCCAACTGCTCAAGCTCATCCGCACCGAGCACGCCGGGGACGCCGGCATCGTCTACTGCCTGTCGCGCAAGTCGGTCGAGAAGACCGCCGAGGCGCTCAGCCGGGAGGGCATCACCGCGCTGCCGTACCACGCGGGCCTGCCGTCAGCGGTCCGCTCGGCCCACCAGACCCGGTTCCTGCGGGAGGACGGCGTGGTGATGGTGGCCACCATCGCCTTCGGCATGGGGATCGACAAGCCCGACGTGCGCTTCGTCGCGCACCTCGACCTGCCGAAGAGCATCGAGGGCTACTACCAGGAGACCGGACGCGCCGGCCGCGACGGGCTTCCCGCGACTGCGTGGATGGCCTACGGGCTGGCCGACGTCGTGCAGCAGCGGCAGATGATCGAGGGCTCGGAGGGCGACGCCCAGCACAAGCGGCTCCTCGGCCAGCACCTCGACGCGATGCTCGGGCTGTGCGAGACGCTCCGCTGCCGGCGGCAGCTGATCCTCGGCCATTTCGGTGAGGCCAGCGAGCCGTGCGGCAACTGCGACACGTGCCTCAACCCGCCCGAGGCCTGGGACGGCACCGTGCCGGCGCAGAAACTGCTCTCCACCATCGTTCGGCTCAAGCGGGAACGCAACCAGCAGTACGGCGCGGGGCACCTCATCGACATCCTGCTCGGCAGGCGCACCGAGCGGGTCGAGCGGTGGGGCCACGACGGGCTCAGCACCTTCGGGATCGGCACCGACCTCACCGAGCTGCAGTGGAGGGCGACGGTGCGGCAGCTGCTGGCGAACGGCGTCCTGGCCGTGTCCGGGGACGGCCACGGCACGCTGAACCTGACGGAGGCATCGTGGCCGGTCCTGCGAGGGGACCAGCAGGTGCAGCTGCGGACCGAGACGCTGGTTCGGACCCAGCGGTCCGGACGGAGGACCGCCACCCGTCCCGACGGGGTGCCGCGGACGCGCTCCCTGGCGGCCGACATGCTCGCCGCGGGTGATCGCGAGGTCTTCGAACTGCTCCGGGCGTGGCGGGCCGACACGGCCCGAACGGCGTCGGTTCCGGCGTACGTCGTGTTCCCCGACGCCACGTTGACCGGGATTGCGCAGGCCCGACCCTCGACGCTCGAGGAGCTGATGGCGGTGAACGGCGTCGGCCTGAAGAAGCTCGAGCAGTACGGGGACGACGTGCTCACGATCGTCGCAGCCGCCTCGGAACGGCCCCCGGAGGACGACACGGACCCGTCGCCGGTGTGACGCGGCCACGAACGGACGTGGCCGGATGTCCGACGACGGCGAGGCGGCCCCGTAGCGCCCGGAATGAGACCACGACCGGGATCGGGTGGGGTGGTGGCCGTCGCGCCCGCTATGACGCGGCGCGCTCGCGGGGCCGGTCGTCGGGTCCGGTTCGCGCGGCGTCCCGGTGACCGTCGCTGACCTCGGCCCAGACCTCGTCGAGGGACAGATCGAGGACGTGGGCGACCGCGGCGATGGTCGAGAACGCGGGGGTCGCGACGCGACCGGACTCGATCTTGCGCAGGGTTTCGGGCGAGATGCCGGCGTCCAGGGCCGTGACGAGCATCGACCGTTCTCCGCGTGCGCGGCGCAGCAGGGCCCCGAGCCGTTGGCCGCGACGGACCTCGGCGGCGGTGAGCGGGAGTCTGACCATGCGCCGATTGTAATACCGGGATAGTATGGCCGGGATAGTTATTGGAAGGAGGGTCGGGTGATCGAGATCCTGACGTCCGGTCAGGTCGACCGGGCCAGGGCCACCGGAGCCCTGGTGGCCGGCATCCTGCAGACGCTCAAGGGGCGCGCGACGGTCGGTACCAACCTGCTCGACATCGACCGGTGGGCCCGGGACCTGATCGTCGGGGCGGGGGCGCTGTCCTGCTACGTCGACTACGCCCCATCGTTCGGGCGCGGGCCGTTCGGGCACTACATCTGCACCTCGGTCAACGACGCCGTCCTGCACGGCCTCCCGCGCGACTACGCGCTCGCCGACGGCGACCTGCTGTCCCTCGATCTGGCCGTGTCGCTCCGCGGCATCGTCGCGGACGCGGCCATCAGCTTCGTCGTCGGGACATCGCCGCCGCCGGAGAGCGTGGCACTCATCGCCGTCACCGAACGCGCCCTGCGCGCCGGTATCGCGGCCGCCCTGCCCGATGCCCGCATCGGCGACGTCTCCGCCGCCATCGGTTCCGTGCTCCAGGGCTCCGGCTACCGGGTCAACACCGACTTCGGCGGCCATGGCGTCGGCTCGACCATGCACCAGGACCCGCACATTCCGAACGACGGACGCCCCGGCCGCGGCTACCGCCTTCGTCCGGGCCTCCTGCTCGCGATCGAGCCATGGGCGATGGTCGACACCGCCACGCTCGTCACCGACCCCGACGGCTGGACCCTGCGCAGCGCGACCGGCTGCCGCACCGCCCACACCGAACACACGATCGCCATCACCCCCGACGGTGTCGACATCCTCACCCGGCCCGCGGACGCCGGGGCCGCGGGTGGGATGTCGGGCGGGGAGCCTCTCGCCGTCCCGGAGGTCTAGCGTCCCCGCGCCCCGACGGAAGCGGCCGGTTCGACGGTCGGCCTGGCCGTCCCGGCGGGGTCGGGGACGGTTCGCTCAGTGGCCCGTCGAGATCGACGTACTGCCCGGTCCGCCCTCGCCCTCGCCGTGCCCGGCGATGGCGGCCCAGGCGCCATCGGCCCGGACGAGCACGATGGCGAGGATGACCCCCACGGCGACGCTCGCGATCAGGGCAGTGGCCCGCCCCCAGCGTCCGGGCACGCGTTCCCTGGTCCGGGTGCCTTCACGGACGGTGAGGAGCGCGGGGAGCAGTCGGGTCAGGACGTGGGCGGCCATCACGGCGAACCAGAGCACGAAGGTGACCTTGTGCAGCGCGAGCCAGATCCCGCCGGGGTCGGTGGGTCCGACGACGATGAGCATGACGCCGGTTCCCAGCACCGCGAGCGTGGTGACGATGACGAGGGGCCCGAGGAGCCGCAGCAGGAGAGGTGGCGGTCCGGCCTGCACGTAGGTCCGGCTGCGCGCGTAGTAGCGCACGATGCGCCAGCTGGTGGATGCGGTCTTGAGCAGTGCCACCGGGATGAGGATCGCGCCGATGGCGATGTGCCACGTCAGCAGGCCGCGCAGGCTGACGATGGTGATGCCCTCGGCGGCGAACAGGACGAACAGCAGCAGTCCGGTCCAGGCGGTGAGCTGGGCGTTGCCGCGCGGGCCCCCGAAGGGTCGCTCGACCACGTCCTCGCGCCGGAACTTCCCGAGGCCGGCGGCGACGGCGTCGTAGACGGCCTGGGAGGCTGAGGGCGCTGTGGCACGGGTCATGGTGGTCTCTCCTTCGCTCCGCGAGCGTGATCCGTCGCGCGTCAGGGCGGCCCCGCCGCCACGGGGAGGGCGGCGAGTGATGGTGGCCGGGAGTCTTGTCGGCCCCCGGCCGGTGCCGAGACTATCGAGGCCTCACTGAGCGGCTGCTGTACGCCGCGGCGCAGGCGGCCGGCGCGACGTCCGGCAGCCGGTTCGCCGGCACCGGGTAGCAGGCTGGGAACCCCGGGCGGCCCTGCCCAGCCCATCCGAGCCGGCCCCGTCGGGCCGGTGGGACCCGAGCGCCGCGGCACTACAGCCACAGGCCCGCGAGCCGGCCGGTGGCGATGGCCGTCACGAGCAGCGTCGCGATGACGAGCGCGACGATCCGCCAACGGGCGATGAGCAGCATCCCGCTGATCGCTCCGACGCTCGTGCCCGCGCCCGTGATGAGGAAGGCGATGCCCGCCCCGGGTGCCATGCCGCCGTGGAGGAGCCCCGCGACGAGGGGCAGGGAGGCGTCGCTGTTGATGTGTACGGGGATGCCGAGAATGGCCGCGAGGGGCGCCGACCAGGCGGGGTTCCCGGCGCTCGAGCCATCAGGCCGCGGCGCCGCCGGCGAGCCCGACCGCGATGGCTGCCACGAAGAAGGTGATCGCGAACGTCGGTCCGAACAGGCTCACCGACATGAGGGACTCCCGGGGGCTGGTGGGGGGCGAGGAGGCCATGAACGCGACGCCGGGCGCCCACGGGACGAAGGAGGCGATCGCGCCGAGAACGACGGCCATGGTGCCGCAGGAGCAGAACAGGATCAGCGCGCCCAGCGCGACCGCTCCGAGGACGGCGACCCCGGCGCCGCCGCATCCAGGCGGAGAGCCGGTCGGTATCGGCGTAGACCTGGATGAGCGAGGCGGCGACCACGCCGGCGACCAGGTAGGGCCAGTTGTGGACGACCGTCGTCCACACGTCTCCCGCGACGGTGGCGGCGAAGTGGGTGAGGTAATCGAGCATGGCGGACTCCGGGGACGCATAGACGGGTGCCTATTGATAGATGGTGATCGATATGATCGACATATGTCTATGGAATCTCAAGGAGTGCTTCGCCCGGCGCGACAGGTCGGTGACCTGTGCTGCTCACCGGTGCTGCAGGCCGAGCTCCAGCCCGACGAGGCGCAGGTGCTGGCCGGCGCGTTGAAGGTGCTGGGCGACCCGGCGCGGCTCCGGCTGCTGAGCCTGATCCGCTGCGCGGAGGGCGGAAGAACAACGACGGCCGTGCTGGCCGGGCGGCTGGGTCTCACCCAGCCCACGGTCACCCACCATCTCGGGGCCCTGTTCGACGCGGGCTTCCTGGGGCGGGAACGCGACGGGCGCCAGACCTGGTACTGGGTGAACACCGACGGCGTGCAGGCGATCCGCCAGTTGCTCGACCCGACGACGTCACCCCTGGTGCCGGAGGCGCAGGCTCGCGCGATGTGACCGCAGGGCCCCGACCGCGTGCGCGCCGAGCCGGTTCACCAGTTCGGCGGCGAGAGCGCCGGGACCGCACCCCACATCCGGCGCGTGCCCGGCGTCCGGGATGCCGACGAAGTCGGCAAACACCGCCGCGAGGGGTCGTGAATATCGGCCCATGAACGCGTCGTAGGCGTCGGCGCCGGCGGTGAAGCTCCGAGCCCCGCTGACCGGCTCCATCGGGGACCCCGCCACTCGGCGTGTCCCACTATGAGAGCGTCAACGCCGGATCGGTCCGCCCTGGCCCTCGTGGCGCCCGGGGCCCGTCGACGGTCGGAGGGGGAATCTGCGGTCGTGCCTCGAGCGGTGCCGGGCTTCAGCCGCGGCCGGCGCCGACCGCCAGGTCGGGGGTGAGGATCCACGCCACGGCGAAGCCGTGCGCCTCCTGCTTCGGCACGAGCTTCACCAGCCCCGCATTCTGGAGCCGGATCGGGTGGGCGTCCTGCTGTCCGACGATGAGCACCGACGCGAGGCGGTCGAGGAACGGCAGGTGTCCGACGAGGGCGATCGCGCCCTCGCTGGTGGCCGCCGCCTCCGCGCGCAACCAGTCGGCGATCGGGTGGACGAGGTCGGACGGGTTGAGCCCGGCCCGGGTCTCGACCCGGGCACAGAGCGCCCCGCGAGGATCCGGGCCGTCTGTTCGGCCCGCAGCTTCCCGCGGTGGACACACCGGCCGACCTGGACGCCGCAGGCACCGGCCCGCCCGGCGACCTGGCCGACAGCGGCCGACCGGCCGGGGTGAGCGGGCGTGCGGGATCATCCTCCGCGGACCTGGCCGCGCCGTGCTGCATGAGGTGGATGTCCATGTGCACTCCTTGGTGGCCGCCGGGCCCCGGCCGGTGCGGACCGCGTCGCCCTAGCGTGTCTCCCGTTGAGTTGAGCCGCAGGACGACGGCGCGTAGGACGACGCCGGCCCGGTAGGTCAGAGCGAGCTTGGCGTAGCGAGTGGCCAGGGCACGCCACTGCTTGAAGGTGTTGAACCCGCGCTCGACGACGTTGCGGCCCTTGCATGCGGCGGTGTCGAGCGCGGGTGGGCGGCCACCGGCCCGGCCACGGCGTTTCCGGTGCCCGATCTGATCCGACGGCTCGGGGATGACCGCTGTGATCCCGCGTGACCGCAGCAGGCTCCCGGTCCCGCGCGAGGAGTACGCCTCGTCTCCCAGCGGCGCGTCCGGGGTGGTGCGGGGCCGTCCCGGCCCGAGCTGCCCGTCCGACCCGAGACGCTGGATCCTCAACGCCGCCATCAGATGCCTCAGCATCGGGGAGTCTGCGGACCGTCCAGGCCCGACCAGCATCACCCACGGCAACCCGGTCCCGTCACACAGCTGGTGGATCTTCGTCGACAGCCCACCGCGGGACCGGCCGACCGCGTGGTCAGCCGGCTCGTCCCGCAGATTCGTGCAATTCGATCCTGCCCCCCGTGACCTGGGCAGGTCGGGTCAGGTTCGTCCCATGCTGGTGCGCACGGTTGATCGCGGAGTCCACCGACACGTTCCAGTCGACCAGGCCCCGCGAGTCCGCCTCAGCCAGCAGCACCGCCAAGACCCGGTCCCACGTCCCGTCCCCGGCGAACCGGCGGTGCCGCTTCCACACCGTCTGCCAGGGCCCGAACTCAGCCGGGACATCCCGCCACGCGATCCCGCGGCGGTACCGGTAGGTGATGCCCTCCACCACCGGCCGGTGATCATGCAACCGCGTGCCCCGCTTCCCGTCCGAGGTCGGCAGCAGCGGCAGGATCCGAGCCCACTGGGCATCGGTCAGGACCTGGAGACGCGACATGCCCCCGACAATCCCTCACCCACGACCTCAACTACTGGAGACACGCCTGGCGGCTCACCACCAGGGCTGGTCGGCCAGTTCGAGCCGACGATCGTCGGCGGCGGATCGTTCGATGGCGAAGCCGATTGCGGCGTCCTCGAGGGCTTCGCGCAGCGGGTAGGGCTCGGGGCCGCGATTCCAGGTCCAGTCCGCCATCCGCCGCAGCATCGCCGCCGTGGCGTGCTGATCGTCCGACCAGTGCCGACCGGGCCAGGGGTTACGCCACAGCACCGTGGCGTCGTGGCTGATGGTCTCGGAATCGAAGCCCGACATGTCGAGGTCGTGGCCCGATTGGCGGCGCTCGATGCGTGAATTGAGGATCGTCTGGGGGCCGCCCCAGCGCACCAGCGTCTCTCCGTCGAGTTCCCCGTGGGTACCGCGCACGACGAGTCGCCGAAAGCGCAGCAGGTTGCGGGTCTGCTGGTCGGTGAAGTCGTACACTCCGCTGCGGCCCTCCCCGAAGTCGATCACCGCGTGGGTGGTGGACGCGGGGGCGGGCTCGGTGGCGCCGGTCCATCCGCCGCGCGCGAGGGGCTGCAGCAGGGGAGCGGACACCGTCGTGGCGCGCACGCCGGCCGGTCCGGGTGCCACCCCGAGGTAGGCCCGCATCAGCGCGACCGCGTGGTAGAGCTGGGTCGACGACACCTGCGCCTGGGTCGGGATGCCGACGATCCCCGAGCGCACCAGCGCCAGCCGGGCCGCGTGCGAGGGGTAGAGCGGGTACTGCTCGGCGACCTGCACCAGACCGGACGCCCCCACCTCGGCCCACAGCCGACGCAGCCCGTCGGTGTCGCGGGCCGGAGGGGTTTCCGTGAGCACGGGAACCCCACGGGTGACGGCGTCCGCGATGACGCCGGGGGCGGACTGCCAGCTGACCGACGACACGACGAAGCGGGCACCCGTGGCGTCCAGTGCCTCCCCGAGCGATGTGTAGGCGGGTGCCGGAGTCTCACGGGGCGTGCGGACCACGACGCCGGCGCACGGGACGCCGTCGATTCCGCGGCTCGCCTCCAGCCAGGCGCGGGAGCGGTACCCCCAGCCGACGAGCACGAAGGGGACGGGGTCGGTCGGCTCGGTGGTCACGGGTGGAGCTTAGTCATCGTCGACGGCCGGGATCCCGGGTCGCCGCAAGGCGTACTACCCGAGTGCCCGACGGACGAGGTCGGCCACCCGAGCCTCGACGTCGTCGTTCCACGCCATGATCGCGAAGGCCGTCGGCCACATGGCACCGTCGTCGAGGTGGGCGACGTCCTGGAAGCCGATATGGCCGTAGCGGGTCTTGAACTTGGCGGCGAACTGGTAGAAGAACACGATCTTCCCGTCGTTGACGTAGGCCGGGTATCCGTACCAGGTGCGGCAGGTGAGGTCGGGGAATTCGCGCGTCACCAGGGCGTGCAGCCCCTCGGCGATCGGCCGGTCGTGGTCATCCATCGCCACGATCGCCGCGAGTACATCCGCTTCTCCCGCCTTGCCCTCCTGCTCGCGCTTGCGCTCGGCCGCGTACTGCTTGATCGCGGCCCGCTCCTCTTGGGACAGTCCGCTGTTCTTTGCTGGCATGGGGCGATCCTGCCACGCCGAGCGCCGGCGAGCCATCGATCCCGCGCCGGGTGGGGGATCAAGCCCTCGGGACGGTGGAATCCATCGGCCCGGCGCGGCGTTGGGCAACCGTGAACAGATCAGTGATGGCGGAATCGTTCGGTGGCCCCGAGGCCCTGGAGTTGCGGGAGGTGCCGGAACCCCATGCCGGCCCGGGACGGGTGCGGGTGCGGGTGACCGCGGCGTCGCTGAACCCGGTCGATTGGAAGATCCTCGCGAACGAGCAGACGGCGTCCGCCTTCGGGGTGAGCCTGCCCGCAGGCTTCGGCAACGACTTCGCCGGCGTCGTCGACGAGGTCGGTGACGGCGTCACCGGCTTCGCGGTCGGCGATCGGGTCTTCGGTGGCGCGTTCGGCCGTGCCGTGGCCGACCACGTGGTCGTCGACCCCGCCGTCGACCGGATCAGGCACACTCCCGAGGGGCTCGACGATGCGACCGCGAGCACCCTCGACATCGCGGCGAGAACCGCCGACGCCGCCCTGGGTGTGATCGGCGTCGGCGCCGCAGACACGGTGCTGGTCGGTGGTGCCGCCGGCGGGGTCGGCGTGTTCACCGTCCAGCTCGCCCGGCTGGCCGGTGCCCGGGTGATCGGGACCGCATCCGAGGCGTCGTTCGAGTTCCTGCGCGGACTCGGGGCCGAGCCGGTGGCCTACGGCGATGGTCTCGCCGACCGGGTGCGCGCGCTCGCCCCCGACGGGATCACCGCCGCGACCGACCTCCACGGGACCGAGACCGCCGTCGCCGCGTCCGAGTTGGGCGTGCCGGCCGAGCGGATCTCCACCATCGCGGCGCACGGTGTGGTGTTGCCGGCCACCGCCACCGGCGCGGGCGCCTCCGACCCGGGGGCACTCGACCGGGTCGCCGCCCTGATCGTCGACGGGCAGCTCACCGTGCCGATCGCGGCCACCTACCCGATCGATCGGATCCGGGACGCCGTCGCCTTCCAGGCGGCAGGCCACGTCCACGGCAAGATCGTCGTCACGCTCTGAGCCGACGCGGCGCCGCGCTCGGGAGCGTCCGGTCATCGCTCCCGGCCCGGCTGGCGGGTCACGCGCGCTGCCGTGCGCGCGTCGGATACGGTGAACGTCATGGCGTCGCTGACCGCAGCGTCGGAGATCCAGTTGACCGGTCGGGGGCTCCGCCTCGCCCGGTTCACCATCGGCTACAACGTGGTCGAGGGAGTGCTGGCGGTGGTAGCCGGGGCGTCCGCCGGCCTGGTGTCGCTGCTCGGGTTCGGGCTCGACTCGGCCATCGAGTCGATCTCGGCAGTGCTGGTGGCCCAGCGCCTGGCGGCCCGGCTGCGACACGGCGTGATCCACGAGGACGCCGAGCGACGCGCCCTCAGGCTGGTGGCGGTGAGCTTCTTCGTCCTCGCCGTTTACGTCCTGGTGCAGGGTGCCCGTGATCTCGTCGTCGGGGAGACGCCGCAGACCTCGACCCTGGGGCTGGTGGTGCTGGTTGCGTCGCTGGTGGTCATGCCGCTGCTCGCGAGCGCGAAGCGTCGTGTCGGTGTGGCGCTCGGCGGCGACCCGCTGATCCTCGCGGATGCCGCGGAGACCCGGGTGTGCATGCTGCTGAGCGCGTCCACGCTGGCCGGGCTGGTGCTGTTCCAGCTCACCGGCGCGGCCTGGCTGGACCCGGTCGCGGGATTCGTCATCGCCGTCGTCGCCGTGCGCGAAGGACTCGAGGCGTGGCACGGCGAACTGGTCGAGGACGACGACGAGTGAGTCCCGGCGGCCAGTTGTCCACCGGCGTCCCTCAGCGAGGAGTGGGCGCCGCGGGCAGGTCGACCCCGGTGAACCCGGCCAGTGACGCGAGCAACTCGGTCTGGAACCGCTGATCGCGCGCGGACGGGTGCGGTTCGGTCCGGCGCTGGTGGTGCCAGTAGCCACCGCTGGTCAGCGCCTCCGGGTCGTCGCTGGTGGCGAGCCACTCCTGGGTGAGGTGTCCGAGCCGCAGATCGTCGGGCGCGCCCGGGCCGCCCATCCGGGTCGGAACCCACCCGGGGTCGACCGCGTTGCTGAACACCCCCGGCCAGAGCCGCGCCACGGCCAGCGCCAGCGCGGTGAGGAACAGTTTGCTGTCGGAGTACGAGCCCCTGCCGCGCACGGTCCAGTCGACGCGGCCCAGGTCCGGGTGCCCGCCGCGGTGCATGCCGCTGCTGAGGTAGACCAGCCGGTCCGGACGCTGCATGGTGGCGGTCAGCAGGTAGGGTGCGACGACGTTGACCGGGAGGACCGCCGGACCCGTGTTGACCCCCGCGTTGTGGATCACCGCATCCATCCGTCCCAGCGCGTCGCACTGCTCGGCCAGCGAACGGGTCTGGTCCTGGTCGGCGAGGTCGCCGACCACCGCGTGCGCGCCCCGGTCGAGCAGATCGCGCACGGCGTCCAGTCGCTGCCGGTCGCGGACGTGCACGACCACGTCGTGTCCGGCGTCCAGCAGGGTGGCGGCGGCCAGACGGCCGAGCCCGTCGGCGGACCCGGTGACCAGCACGTGCATGATGACTCCTCCCAGACGCGGCACCCCTGACGGGCGCCATCGCTCGAGTCCCATGTAACCCCCCGGCGGTCGCCGACGCCACCACTCGTGGTGAGGGTGCCGTGGGCGGCGGCGAGCCCGTCTGGCACCCTTGCCCGTGTGGCGCGCGATCGGCTGCGTCACCCGGACAAGGAGGTGCGGTGGCGACGTCCGTTCCAGACCACCCGGTGTTCCAGACGGCGTCCGAGCGTGAGGTGTGGCAGCGACTGTGCGGCCAGCTCGGCGACGACTGCGTGCTGCTGACCAACCACCGGCTGTCCGACCGACACAAGGACCACGAGGCCGATGTCGTCGTGCTGATGCCCGACTCGGGGATCGTGGTCGTTGAGGTGAAGGGCAGCCACGTCTGGATCGAGCCCGACGGAGGCTGGATGATCCAGCGTCACGGGCACGGCGAAGCGATCCACCCGGTCGACCAGGCGCGCGACGGCATGTACGCCCTGCGCCACTACGTCGAGAGCGACCCGCGGTGGGGGTCCCGCGTCCGCGTGCGGTGGAGCCATCACGTGGTGCTCGCGCACACCGACCTGGACGACGACTTCGCGACGCCGGAGTGCCCGCGCTGGCAGGTGAGTGGCGCGAACGACCTCGAGCAGCTCGGCCGACGCATCTGGGACACGACCTCGCTGCACCGGTCGGACGCGCGTCCGCCGACCCGCGACGACACCGACCTGATCCGCGAGATCCTCGTCGGACGAAACCTGCCGCCCCGCGATCCGACCGCCGTCGCCGACGATCGTGCCGCGCTCGCCGACCGGCTGACGATGGAACAGTCGCAATTGCTCGGGGTCACCAGGCTGCTCAACCGGGTCGAGATCCGCGGTGGGGCCGGCAGCGGGAAGACCGTGCTCGCGATCCGACAGGCGTCCGACCTCGCCGGTGGCCGCACGACCGGCGTCCGGCAGCGCGTGGCGGTCGTCTGTTACAGCTATGGGCTGGCCTCGCATCTGCGCCGGGAGTTGCTGACCGGCTCGACCGCCAAACGTCCGGCCTTCGTCGGAACGTTCGAGGACCTCGCCCGCGGTTGGGGCATCGAGATCACCGCGTCGCGCAACGACTCCGACTTCTGGGAGTTCCACCTGCCCGTGCTGATGGCCGACCGGGCCCGCATGCTGCCCGACGCGACACGGTTCGACGCCATCGTCGTCGACGAGGCGCAGGACTTCGCCGACGACTGGTGGACGCCGCTCGTCGGGGCACTGCGCGACGAGGCGACCGGCGGTATCTACGCCTACAGCGATGAGCGTCAGCGGGTCTTCGCCCGTTTCGGACGCCCGCCACTCGCGCTGGTGCCGCTCGTGCTCGACCACAACCTGCGCAACACCCGGCAGATCGCCGAGAGCTTCCTGCCGCTCGCGCCCGCGTCCATGGTGCTGCGCGGGGGTGAGGGGCCGGCGGTGGAGTTCATCCCGGTGCCGACGGGGGAGGCGATCGGCGCCGCCGACGACCAGGTCGAACGGCTCCTCGACGAGGGCTGGCACCCCCGCGACATCGCCCTGCTCACGGTGGGGGAGCGCCACCCCGTGCAGAAGGAGCGCCAGGAGTCGCTGGGCTTCGCCGGCTACTGGGACGACTACTGGTCGAACGACGACGTGTTCTACAGCCATGTGCTCGCCTTCAAGGGAATGGAGCGGCGGGCCGTGGTGCTGTGCATCAACGAGGACGGCACCCGGGACCGGAGCCGGGAACGCCTCTATGTCGGCCTGTCCCGGGCCACGGACAGGCTGGTCGTCGTCGGCGACCCCGACGTGGTGCTCCGCGTGGGTGGATCCGAGGTGCTCGACAGGCTCCAGGGACGCTGACGATCCGCCGTCCCGCCGTGGTGTGGCGGACGCCGGCATCGCTCGGCGGTCGGGCGTCACGGTTCGCGCCCGCGCATATCGGTGCTGGTTCCGGCGTCCGTTCTGGTCGGTGGGGTCCGTTCTGGTCATTGGTGTCGGTGGTGTCGGTGGTGTCGGTGGTGTCGGTGGTGTCGGTGGTGTCGGTGGTGTCGGCTGGCGATTTTGACGGTTCTGCTGGCGATCTCTGCTGAGTTGCTGGCGATGTCTGCTGATTGGGTGTCGTTTTCGCCAGCCGGAGCAGAGATCGCCAGCCGTTCGGGCCGGGGTCGTTGGTTTCGCCAGCCGTTCGGGCCGGGGTCGTTGGTTTCGCCAGCCGTTCGGGCCGGGGTCGTTGGTTTCGCCAGCCGTTCGGACCCGGGCCATGGCTTTCTCCGGCGCGGCGGGCGCCGCCCGGATCGATCGCCAGCGTTGCCGGGTCCCCCACCGCACTCCGCCGGCTGACGGCATCGGATGGCACGGTCCGCGTGCTCGGATGGTCGAGTCGGACACGACTGGGCGCGTCCTCGCTACCGTGGGGGACGCACACAGGGAGGAGCGAATGGTGACCTGGGCCGACTCCGTAATCTGGTGGCACTGCTACCCGCTGCGCTTCGTGGACGCCGAGCGAACGGCCATCGACCACGTCGAGCACCGCCTGGGACGGCTGGCGAACTGGCTCGACTACGTCGTCCGGCTCGGTGCCCCCGGGATGCTGCTGGCTCCGGTGTTCGCCTCCCGCACCCACGGCTACGACACGCTCGACCACTTCCGACTCGATCCGAGACTCGGCGACGAGGCGGACTTCGACGATCTGGTTCGCGGCGCGACGCAGCGCGGCGTCCGGCTTCTGCTCGACGGGGTGTTCAACCACGTGTCGCACGAGCACCCGATCGTTCGGCACGCGCTGGCCGGGGGGCCGGCATCGGACGCCGGAGCGTGGATCCGCTGGGTGGGGGAGTACCCGCGCGGGTTCGAGGGCAACCTCGACCTGGTCGAGCTGGACTTCACGCACCCTCCCGTGCAGGACTACGTCGTCGCCGTGATGACCCACTGGCTCGACCGTGGCGCCGACGGCTGGCGGCTCGACGCCGCCTACGCTCCGGGACCGGACGCGTGGGCGCCGATCATCGGCCGGGTGCGCGCCGCCCATCCCGACTGCTGGATCCTGGCCGAGGTGATCCACGGCGACTACTCCGACTTCGCGGTCCGATCCGGGGTCGACTCGATCACCCAGTACGAGCTGTGGAAGGCGATCTGGAGCTCGCTGAACGATCACAACCTCCACGAACTCGCGTGGACGCTGAACCGGCACGCGACGTTCGCCGAGGCGTTCCGGCCGTTGGTCTTCGTGGGCAACCACGACACCACCCGGATCGCCACGAAGCTGGTCGACCGGCGTCAGCTGCCGCTGGCGGCCGCACTGCTCCTGCTGCTGCCCGGGGTGCCCGCGATCTACGCCGGCGACGAGCAGGGCTTCACGGGCGAGAAGACCGACGGGCCGACCGGCGACGACGCCGTGCGCCCACCGTTCCCCGCGGACCCCTCGGGTCTGGCGGCCTTCGGAGGGGCGATCCTCGGCGTCCACCAGCAGCTGATCCATCTCCGACGGTCGCACCCGTGGCTGGGAGCGGCGAGGCTCAGTGTGCGCGAGGTGAGCAACGAGACCATCGCCATCGACCTTGTCGGGGACGCCGACCGGCTCACCCTCGCGCTCAACCTCGCGGACCAATCAGTCGAGCTGAGCGGCATCCACGGGACGCTGGGCGTGGACCCTCACGGGTGGGCGCTGGGCTGACGGCGTCCGAGGTCGCGGACGCCCTCGCGAATCGCGGGCGACCGGGAGGGGTCATCACCACGCCGGCCAAGACGCCGTCACTCGACCGCACATCGTGAGGAATCGCGAGCGTCGCTGCGACCTCAGTGCCCGAACCTGTCCGAGTCGGCCAACTCGTAGTCGGGGTTGGTGAGCGCCGACAGAGCAGCGAGCTCGGCGTCCTCGAGACGCACGTCGAGAGCCGCGAAGTTCTCGGTGAGGCGTCCGCGGTCGGACGACTTCGGGATCGGCAGCATGCCCTGGTGGATGTGCCAGGCGAGGACGGCCTGCGCCGGAGTCACACCGTGGGCCGCGGCGACCCGGTGAACCACCGGGTTGCCGACCAGCCCGTTGCCGGCGGCCAGGGGGGCCCATGACTCGGTGACGATCCCGTGCGCGGCGTGGTAGGCGCGTTCGTCCGCTCGATCGGTGAACGGGTTGCACTGGATCTGGTTGACCTCGGACGCCACCCCGGTGGCGGCCACGATCCGCTCGAGGTGGGCCGGCTTGAAGTTGGACGTGCCGATCGCGCGCACCAGCCCTCGCTCGCGGGCGGTGATGAGTCCCTCCCAGGCGCGCACGTAGAGGTCCTGGTCGGGGTTCGGCCAGTGGATCAGGACCAGGTCGACGTGGTCGAGTCCGAGCCGCACGAGATTGCCCTCGACGCCGGCGACGGCGTCGGCGTGCCAGCGGCGGTTGATCTTGGTGGTGACGAACACCTCGTCGCGGCTCAGACCGGAGTCGCGAACCGCCTTGCCGACCCCGGTCTCGTTGCCGTAGTTCTCGGCCGTGTCGATGAGCCGGTAGCCGACCTCGAACGCGGTGAGACACATCGACGCGACCTCGCGGTCGTTCAGCGGCCAGGTTCCGGCGCCGATCGCGGGAATGGTGGTGCCGCCGGACAGGGTGAGCAGGGGAGCGAGGTGGGTCATGCGCCCCATTCTTGCCGACCCTGCCGACATCGCCGGACGCCGTCCCCTCCGGCGCGTCCCCGGGCGGGTCCGGCCTCCGGTGGGTGGCGGCGCACCCGTGAGCGGACGCCGTCCCCTCCGGCGCGTCCCCGGGCGGGTCCGGCCTCCGGTCGGTGGCGGCGCACCCGTGAGCGGACGCCGTCCCCTCCGGCGCGTCCCCGGGCGGGTCCGGCCTCCGGTGGGTGGCGGCGCACCCGTGAGCGGGATCCCGCCGAACCGTCCGTCACGCCCGAACGGACGACCCGGACCCGGCCTCTGCCCGTCACCGCCGCGTCGGCGACAGTTCACCCAAGGGTCAGCCTCTCGTTGTTCTGCCCGGGGACCCCGGCTGCAAGGCTCGTAGCGGCTGTTGG
>JAJXWF010000238.1 GCA_021781735.1 Actinomycetes bacterium | reverse complement strand
TTGGCGGATGTTGATGCTCTGGATCACGCCTAACCCGAGCGCGATGCTCACCAGCGACGCGCCTCCATGGCTGATGAAGGGCAGCGGGATCCCCGTGACCGGCAGGATCCCGACCACCATGCCGACGTTGACGAACACCTGGAACAGGAGCAGCGAGGCCACGCCGGCGCCATAGAGGGTGCCGAACGGATCCTTGGACCGCCAAGCAGACACCAGGACCCGCCACAGCAGCGCGATGAACAGCAGGAACACGACGACCGAGCCGATGAACCCCAGTTCCTGGGCGAGGACGGCGAACACGAAGTCGCTCTCCTGCACCGGCAGGAACTGGCCGCGCGACTGGGTCCCGTTGGTGAGCCCGACGCCGAGCGGCCCGCCGGCGCCAACGGCAATCTGCGCCTGCGTCACCTGCCAGGCGGCGCCCTGCGTGTCGGTCGAGGGGTTGAGGAACGTGAGGATGCGCTGGCGCTGGTAGTCCTGCAGCACGTAGGCCCAGACCAGGGGAATGGCCGCGAGCACGCCGAGCAGCCCGGCGATGAGCCACTTGAGGCTGGCACCTGACATGAAGAGCATGCCCGCCAGGATCGCCAGGAGCACCAGGCTGGTGCCCAGGTCGGGCTGGAGCATGACGAGGACCCAGGGGGGCACCACGAGCAGCACGGCGCCGAGGATGGACCCGAGCGAGTCCAGCTTCCCCTCGCGGTTGCCGAGATACGCGGCCAGCACGCCGATCATCAGGATCTTGGCCAGCTCCGAGAACTGGAAGGTCAGGGGCCCGATCGCGATCCATCGCGCGGACCCGCCGACGCCATCCCCGATGAGCTTGGTGAGGACGAGCAGGCCGATGTTGATGACGTAGACCGGCCAGGTGAACGTCTTGATCCACGAGTAGTCGAACACCGTCCCGATGAGGAACACGACGATCGCGAGGGCCGACCAGAGAAGCGCTCGCTGGAACACCCCGCCGCTCGACAGCGCCGACTGCCCGGCCTCCACGGTGTTCACGTACGCCATCACCAGGCCCACGGCGCCCAGCAGCGCCGCGTACGTGGTCAGCTGCAGGTCGTAGGCGCGCCAGAGCGCCCCCACGGCCCGACTCGACACATCCGGGAATCGGCCCGGCTCGGCCCGCATCACGCGCATCGGTCAGCCGCCGCCCGCGAAGTTGCCCTTGACCATCAGCTGCGGCAGCAGGTAGTCGTGCTTGATGTGGAAGTACTCCTGGAAGAAGTACTTCGCGATCTCCGTGCCTGCGTTGCCGATCGTCTGCGCCGAATACGCGAATGCGACGACGATCAGCTGCGAGTTGGTCTGCGTGAAGTCTTTCGAGGTCGGGTCCTTGTTCACCCACCCCACGAACCAGGAGTGGTACGGGAGTCGGCCCTGGGCGTCCTTGACGCCGAACTCGGCCGTGCCCGACTTGGCCGCCACCGCGATCGGCATGTCCACGAGGTTGTAGGTGTGGCGAAGGGTGACGGTCTCCCGCGCGGCAAGGCGCATCGTCTGGAGGTTCGCCGCCGACACCGGCACGGTGCGGATGAGGTCCGGCTTGAAGGGCGTGATCACCGTGCCGTCAGCGGCGGTCACCGTCTCCACCAGCTGCGGGCGATAGAGCTTGCCGCCGTTCGCCAGGGCGGCATACGCGGTGATGAGCTGGATCGGCGTGACGGCGACATAGCCCTGGCCGATCCCGGCCCAGGCCGTGTCGCCCGCGTACATCGGCTGGCCGAAGGTCGCCACCTTCCAGGCATTCGACGGGATGATCCCGGATGCCTCGCCCGGCAGGTCGATCCCGGTCGGCTGGCCGAAGCCGAACGCATGGGCGTAGTAGGAGAGACGGTCGGCGCCGAGCATCGTGGCCACTTGGTAGAAGAACGTGTCGGACGAGTTGCCGAAGCCACAGCCGATATTGCACATCCCGAAGCCCTGGTGATTCCAGTCCCAGAACTTGGTGCCGGCGATCGTGACGTAGGGCCGCGTCGCGATCTGCGTGGTGGGGGTGATCTTTCGGTCCTGCAGGGCGCCGCTGCCGGTGACGAGCTTGAACGTGGATCCCGGGGGGTACTGCGACTGGATGGAGTTGTCGAGCAGGGGCTGCGTAGGGTCGGTGACCAGCTTCTGGAAGTCCGCCTGGGAGATGCCCTTGGCGAACAGGTTGTCGTCGTAGGTGGGCATGCTGACCATGGCGAGGATCTCGCCAGTCTGCGGGTTCATCGCCATGATGACGCCCCGCTTGAGGTCGGCGGCCTTCATGCCCCAGAGCAGGGCCTTCAGCGCCTCCGTCTGGACCTTCGAGTCGATCGTCAGCGTGAGTGAGGCGCCCGGAACGGCAGGCTGCACCGTCTTGAGCACCTGCAGGTCCTTGCCGGTGGCATCGCGCTCGACCAGGTTCTGGCCATAGGTGCCGCGCAGGACGGACTCGAAGCTCGCCTCGAGGCCGGCCTTGCCGATGTCGTCGCTGGGCAGGTACCCCGAGGACTGGAGCTGCGCGTAGGCGGTGGCGTCGATCGGTCCCGTGTAGCCGAGGATGTGGGAGAACAGCGTCCCGGTCGTGTAGTCACGGCGGGACTCGATGACCACCTGCACGCCGGGCAGCTGCGCCGCCGACTCGGACACGATGTCGGCCGTGTCCTTAGGGACGTCCTGCTTGATTCGCACGGGGTCGAAGCGCGATCCGGTGGCGCTGTCAACGATCGCGAGAATGTCCGAGGGCTGCATGTTGAGCAGCGAGCCGAGCTGCGCGGACACGGTGTCCCGCTGGCCGTAGGGCAGGTCAGCAGGGGTGATCTCAACGGTGTAGGAGGGCACGTTGCCAACCAGGAGCCGGCCCTGCCGGTCGTAGATGAGGCCTCTGGGCGCCGGGATCGAGACGGTGACCGTCCGATTGGCCTCCGCCTTGGCCGCATAGGTCCGTCCGTTCGTGATCTGGAGGTAGCCCAGGCGAAGGGTGAGCGAACTGAAGACGAGCAGCATGACGAGACCGAACGCGACGAACCGGATCGGCCGCCGGTCACGTTCGCGGTGGGGGAGGAGCGTGGGGTTGCTCACCAGTCCACCCGTTGCGCATCACGCCGGCGCATGACCGCGGCCACCGCAAGCGGCCCCACAATCGCGGCGGCCACCGTGCTGTAGATCGCCGTGGGGATCACGATGTGCGTGGAGCCGTCTGGCATCGAGGCACCGCCGAGCAGTGAGGTCACCAGCAAGAGGAGCACCGTGTAGACGAGACTGGCCGCGGCTGTCGCCACGATCGGGGCGGCGATGCGAGCCCGACGCAGTCCGCCGCCGACCAGGAAGGCCACGCCCATCGCGATCAGCAGGCTGAACGCCGAGGAGCCGAGGGGGCGCTGACTGAGCGCATCGAGCGCAAGGCCACCGACAAACGCCCAGACCATGCCGCCCTCGAAACCGCCGACGACGGTCCAGATAGCCCCGAAGATCAGAACGGGCTGCAGCGCAGCGTCCCCGATCTGCAGGTAAGGGACGATGGTGAACTCCGCGAGCGCGGACACCACGGCGAGGGCCGCGGCGATGATGAGTTGCATGGTGGCGGTCGATCCTCGGCTGACGGGCCGACGGTCGGGTGCAGGCGATGGCGACCGCGACGACGGGATGGCAGCGTAAAGCTCACCCGGAGTATCCCACGGCCCACAACGGCGGACAATTGCCGCACGGTGAAGAAGTACCAACCTTAGCGGTAGCGCGGCGGCTGCGACGGGAAGGCGCGCCGGATTGTTTCACGTGAAACACGCTGCGATCACGGGCTGCGACCGCGAGCCGCGGCTTCACGGCCCGCGCGGA
>JAJXWF010000051.1 GCA_021781735.1 Actinomycetes bacterium | reverse complement strand
GTCCTCGCCAGTGCGCCACCCACAGGTGATCGTCCTGCCGCCCCACGGCCTGTGCCTCGAGGAGGTCGGTTACCCTCCCGATGATCTGCTCGCCGCCCGCGCGGCGGAGGCGCGGGCGGTCCGCACCCTGCCGATCCCCACCCCATCCACGCCGAACGACCAGGATCCCGCATGAGTCACTACTTCCACACCCCCGAAGGCCCGGGCCATCGACGTGACGTGTACGCCCACGTGTGGGATCTCGACCTCACACTGGTCGCCGCCGACGGCGTCTTCTCCGGCGGCCGGCTCGACCCGGGCACCGCCGTGCTGCTCCGCGAGACCGAACCGCCCGAAGGCGTCACCCGACTGCTCGACCTCGGGTGCGGATTCGGCCCGATCGCCGTGGCCCTGGCGCTCCGCGTGCCGGGCGCCAGCGTGGACGCCGTCGACGTCAACGAGCGCGCGATCGACCTGACCCGGCTCAACGCGGAGCGCCACGGCGTCGCCGACCGGGTGCGGGTGGGTACCCCGGCGGAGATGGATCCGGACGTCCGCTACGACGAGATCTGGAGCAACCCTCCGATCCGGATCGGCAAGCCGGCACTGCACGATCTGCTCACCACCTGGCTCGCTCGGCTGGCCCCGACCGGTGTGGCACGGCTGGTCGTCGGGAAGAACCTCGGGGCGGACTCGCTGGCCCGATGGTTGTCGGAGGCGGGCTGGGCAGTCACCCGCGCGGCGTCCTCGAAGGGGTACCGGGTGCTCGAGGTCCGCCCCGGCGGGCCGTCCCGCGACTGACTTCGCACCCCGATCGCCGTGGGGGCCCACCGTGAGATAGGTTGCTGTCAACAATCGCATGTCAGGGGAATCTGGTGTCAATCCAGAGCTGACCCGCAACCGTGAGGGCGTGAGCCCGCAGCCGGAATGCCTGCGTCGATTGGACTCAACTACCCGTCGAGGTCAGCGGGGAGTCGGCCCCTTCGCGTCGGCTTTCCCCGAAGCGAAAGGACCCTCTCATGACACTTCGTCGACGCCTCGCGGCTGCCGGGTTTGCGGCCGCCGTCGCTCTCACACCGGTCACCGTGCTCACCAGCGGATACCTGTCAGCCGCTCCCGCGATCGCCGCCCCCGCGGCCTCCGCGGCGGCCACCAGCGCTGGCACCTGGCTGGCCGGCCAGTTCACCGACGGCCAGTACTACACCAGCCCCTACACGAACAAGGCCGACATCAGCGGCACCGCCGACCTGCTGCTCGGCCTGCTGGCCAGCCGCACCGGACAGTCCACCGCGACCGCCGTCGACACGTGGCTCAAGGCACAGACACCGACGGTCACCTCGGCCGGACAGCTGGCCAAGCTCGCGATCGTGGCCTCCGCAATGGGCGACGACCCGGCGTCCTACGGTGGCGTCGACCTCATCACCAGGATCACCGACGCCGTCACCGCGTCGTCGACCGGCGACCTCGGCGATCCGTACAGCGATGCGCTCGCGATCATCGCCCTGCACCGGGCCGGCGCGACCGTCCCGGCGTCGCTCATCACCGGCCTCGTCGGACGCCAGGACTCCCAGGGCGAGTTCTACTTCGGAACCTCGGGCACATCCAGCTACTTCACCGATCCCGACAGCACCGGCGTGGCGATCGCGGCGCTCGGGCTCGTCAAGGCCGACAGCACGGCCGCCACTGCGCTGAGCAGGGCCGTCGCCTGGGCCGTGGCCGACCGCACGCCCACCGGCTACTGGTCGAGCTACTCGCCGGTCAACACCACCGGACTCATCGGCTCCGCCCTGCGCGACCAGGGCACCGACGTCACCTCTGCCGTGGCCTGGATGCAGAGCCAGCAGGCCGACGCGGGTGGTTCCGGACTGCCGGCCGACCTCAACGGCACGCACCCCGACGCCTACGCGACGGCCCAGGGCCTGCTGCTGCTGGGTGGGGTGTCGCTCGCGACCGATGTCCTCGCCCCGGCGGCGTCGGTGACGCCGACCCCGTCGGTGAGCCCGAGCCCATCGGTGAGCGCGACGCCGTCACCGGCGGCCACCAGCAGCTCGAGTACCGGGCCGCTGCCCGCCACCGGCGACCACGGGACCCCCGCCACGACCGTCGCCGGCGGCGCGCCGATCACCCTGGCGATCATCGGCGCGGCCTCCGTGGGCCTCGTCGCGGCCGGAGCCGCCCGCTCACGTCGCCGCTCATGACCCGCGCCCGGGCTGTCCGTGCGGTGGGACGCGGGCTCGTTCTCGCACTGCTCGCCGCCGCCACGCTGCTCGCCTGGCGACCGCCCGCGGCTTTCGCCGAGGACGCCGCGTCCTGCCAGGCGTCGGGGGGCGTGTACGTCTACATCCAGCCCGGAGGCGGAGGATGCAGCCACGCGGGCGGCAGCGGGATGACCATCCTGCGCAGCCTCACCAGCGTCAACACCAACTCGACCGGCATGATCTGCCAGATCGGGGGGTATCCGAACACCTGCCCCGACCCGGTACCGGCCGACGACTACTGGGCCTACTGGGACTGGAACGGGACCGCGTGGACCTACGCGAACGTCGGGGCCGCGGCCGACTGGCCCAACCCCGGGGATGTGCGGGCGTGGACCTTCGGGAACGAGGTGTATCCCAGCGTCACGCCGCCGAGGCCCGCCGCGACGAGCGCCGCCGCGACGACCACGTCGAGTTCGGCCGTGACCACCAGCAGCCCGACCGGCGTGCGCACCACCACGTCGACGACGTCGAGCACCACGACTCGGGTGCCGACGACCCGGACCACGACCGTCGGGGCCACCACGACCCGCGGGGCTACGCCACGCCCGCCGACGCCCAGCACGTCGGCGTCCGGCGTGGGACCCACCCGCCTGCCGAGTCCTGCGTCCCGGGCAACCACCGCGTCGACCCCGGCAGGCACAAGCACCGCGACCCCGATCGCCGTCATCGCCACCAGCCCGACGTCGGCCACGCCCGGGGGCACGCCGTGGGGGGCGGTGGCCACGGCCGGGCTGGTGGTGCTCGCCGGCGCGGGGACCCTCGTCGCCCGGCGACGACGCCGGTCGTGACATCGACGCCCACGCCGACCCGACACGACCATCCGTTGGGGTTTCCGCCCCGGATCGAAGGATCATATGAGCCGCTCCGTGACGGCCTTCCAGGGAGGCCACCAGGCGCTCCGGGCCGCCCCGGGCCGCCCGCGGCGCGACCTGCATCCGGGGGCCTGGTGGAGTTGGGCGATCGGCGCGGCCGTCGTCGCGTCCCTGACGCGCAACCCCCTGTTGCTGGCCCTCGTGGTCGCCGCGCTGTCCTACGTCGTGGTCGCCCGCCGCTCCGACGCGGCATGGGCCCGCTCGGCCAGGCTCTACCTGCTGCTCGCCGCCACCATCATCGGCATCCGGCTGGTGTTCCAGGTGCTGGTCGGCGGCCTGCGGGAGGGACACGTCCTCTTCCGGCTGCCGCAGGTCGACCTCCCCGCGTGGGCCGCTGGCATTCAGATCGGTGGCCCAGTGACCGCGGAGGGCCTCTGGTTCACCGTCTGTGATGCCGGACGACTCGCGGTGCTCGTGTGGTGTGTCGGCGCCGCGAACACCCTCGCCAACCCCCGCCGGTTGCTCCGCACCCTGCCGCGCGCCGCGCACCGCCTGGCCACGGCCGTCGCGATCGCCGTCTCGTCGGCGCCCCAACTGGTCGAGTCCACCCAGCGGGTGACCAGGGCCAGACGCCTGCGGGGCGGCCACGTCACCCGCGCGCACGCGATTCGGGGCATCGTCGTCCCGGTGCTCGAGGACGCTCTCGAGCGGTCGATGTCGCTGGCCGCGTCGATGGAGTCCCGCGGATTCGGCTCGGACCACCGGCCCAGTCGCTACCGGTCCGAGTGGTGGCGGGCGCCGGAGTCCCTCACGGTCGGCTGCGGTGCCGCCGCGGCGGCGCTCACAGTGTGGCTGCGGGTGAGCGTCCCGGCGGCGCTGTGGCCCCCGGCGAGCCCGATCTCCTGGCCGGTGCTCGACCCGGCCATGGTGGCGGTCGCGGTGCTGCTCGTGCTGCCCGCCGTCATCGCCCCCCGCCCCGCCGAGGACGCCGGATGAGCGGCCCGGAGCCCGCGGTGATCTTCGACGACGTCACCGTCACCTACCCCGGCCGCGATCAGCCGACCCTGCGGCACGCCGACCTGACGATCCCCGAGGGCGATCTCACGGTCGTGGTCGGGCGCACCGGCACGGGCAAGTCGACCCTGCTCGGAGCCATCAACGGCCTGGTCCCACACTTCTCCGGGGGACAGCTGCGGGGCGCGGTCGTGGTGTGCGGACGCGACACGCGCACGACCCGTCCCCGGGATCTCGCCGACGTCGTGGGGTTCGTCCCCCAGGATCCGGTCTCGTCCTTCGTCACCGACCGGGTCGACGACGAGATCGCCTACGGAATGGAGCAGTTGGGCATCGAGCCCCGCGCGATCCGCAAGCGCGTCGAGGAGACCCTCGATCTGCTCGGCATCGCCGATCTCCGGCACCGGCCGCTGACGACCCTGTCCGGAGGCCAGCAGCAGCGGGTGGCGATCGCCGCGGTGCTCGCCGGGCAACCGCGGGTGGTGGTGCTCGACGAACCGACATCGGCGCTCGATCCGACCGCCGCCCACGACGTGCTCGCGGCGATCGCCGCCCTCGTCCACGACCTCGGGCTCACCGTGGTGCTGGCCGAACACCGGCTTGAGCGTGTGACCCAGTTCGCCGACCGATTGGTCTGGATCCCTGGAGACGGCCGGGTGATCGCCGGGTCGCCCGAAGACATGCTGTCCGCCACCGACGTCCGGCCCCCTCTCGTCCGCCTGGCGGATCGGCTGCACTGGGACCGTGTGCCGGTGAGTGTCCGCGCGGCCCGGCGACGGGCGCAGGCAGAGCGCATTCGACTCGCACCAGCGGTCTCGGAGCCTGTCGGCATTCCCGACCCCCCCGCCGCACCCGTTGTGAGTGTCCGCGGTCTCGGAGTGCGCTACGGCCAGCTCGATGCCCTGCACTCGATCGACCTCGACCTCGCCCCTGCGTCGGTGACGGTGGTGATGGGACGCAACGGATCGGGCAAATCGTCGTTGCTGTGGGCCCTGGCCGGTGCGTTGCCCAGTTCCGGCCGCCTGCGGGTGGCGGGTATCGACCCCCGGGACGCCGACAGCGACCGCGCTCGCGGCCTGGTGGCCCTGGTGCCCCAGACGGCGTCCGACCTGCTCTACCTGCCGTCGGTGCACGCGGAGTGCGACCAGGCCGACGCCGAGTCGTCACAACCGGCGGGCGCCTGCGTCTCGCGGCTCGCGGAACTCGGCCACACGCTGGATCCGCGAACCGACCCCCGCGACCTGTCGGAGGGCCAGCGGCTGGGTCTGGTCCTGGCGGTGCAGCTCACCGGCGAGCCTCCCGTCGTGCTGCTCGACGAGCCGACGCGAGGCCTCGACTACGACGCCAAGGACCACCTGGCCGCGATCATCCGCGACCTGCGCGGACGCGGCCACTGCCTGGTGATCAGTACCCACGACGTCGAGTTCGCCGCCCTGATCGGCGACCGCGTCGTGCTGCTTGCCGCCGGCGAGGTGATCGCCGACGGCCCCACCCGCGACATCGTCACGTCGTCACCCGCCTACGCCCCCCAGATCGCCAAGGTGTTCCATCCCTCCCCCGTGCTCACGCCCGAGGACGTGCTGCCCACCTGTCCCCTGCCCGGCGCCGACGACGGGCGGCCGCGATGACCGGTGGCCCGCTCGCACGATTCACCCTGCGCTCCGGGTCGCTGCTCGGGCTGACCGCCCTGGTGGGCCTGCTGGCATTCGCCTGGCCGCTGCTGTGGCCGGCCGATTCGGCGAGTCACTGGCTGGCCGTCGTGCTGCTCGTCGCGAGCGTGCCCCTCGGCCTGGGCGTCGTGGCCAGCGAACTCGCCAACCATTCCCTCGACGTCAAGGCGCTGGCAATGTTGGGAGTGCTCAGTGCCGTCGGAGCGGTGATGCGTCCGCTGGGCGCGGGAACCGGGGGCATCGAGACGGTGTTCTTCCTGCTGATCATCGCCGGACGCGTCTTCGGGGCCGGCTTCGGGTTCGTCCTCGGGACCACGACACTGTTCGTGTCGGCCCTGCTCACCGGCGGCTTCGGCGTGTGGCTTCCCTACCAGATGCTCGCGGCGGCCTTCGTGGGGTTCGGGGCCGGCCTGCTGCCCCGGCTGCGCAGGCTGGAACTGGCCGCTCTGTGCGCCTATGGATCGGTTGCCGCGTTCGTCTTCGGCTCGCTCATGGATCTTTCCTTCTGGCCGTTCGCCCTCGGCGGCGGGGGCGGCCTCAGCTATCAGCCCGGAGCGCGCGCCTGGACCAACCTGCGCCGGTTCCTTGTCTACGAGGCGGTCACGGGCACGGGCTGGAACCTCGGACGCGCGATCACCACGGTGGTGTTGCTCCTGGTGCTGGGGCGGCCGTTGCTCCACGTGCTGCGCCGGGCGGCCCGGCGGGCGAGTTTCGCGACTTCCGAGACGCCGTCAGCCTGAGCCGGCACCCCCGACGGGGCGGGCATTCGGCCGGAAACCAGGGCCCGATGGAATAGCGCTCCTAGGATCGAGGTTGACGGGGTATCGGTACCCGGCCGTTGCCAGGTACCAGGGGCATCCGCCCCACCTCGCGTTCACGAGTCCCCGATCCGGAAGGCCCATCATGGCTGTCTACACCCTGCCCGATCTCGACTACGACTACGGCGCACTGGCTCCGCACATCTCCGCCGAGATCATGGAGTTGCACCACAGCAAGCACCACGCCGCCTACGTCGCCGGCGCCAACACCGCCCTCGACAAGATGGCCGAGGCCCGCGCGAACGGCGACCTCGGCGCGATCAACAAGCTCGAGAAGGACCTCGCGTTCAACCTCGGCGGACACGTCAACCACTCGGTGTTCTGGAAGAACATGTCCCCCGATGGCGGCGGCCGCCCCGACGGTGAACTGGCCTCCGCGATCGACGAGTACTTCGGCTCGTTCGACGGCTTCCAGAAGCACTTCGAGGCCAGCGCCACCGGCCTGCAGGGTTCCGGCTGGTCGATGCTCGTCTGGGACCTGCTCGGACAACGGCTGAACATCATGCAGTTGTTCGATCAGCAGGGCAACCTGCCGGCGGCCCAGGTGCCCGTGCTGCAACTCGACATGTGGGAGCACGCGTTCTACCTGCAGTACAAGAACGTCAAGGCCGACTACGTCAAGGCGTGGTGGAACGTGGTCAACTGGCAGGACGCGGCCGCGCGCCTCGCCCGGGCGAAGACCCAGACGGCGGGCCTCATCTGAGCACCGTCCCACAACCTGAGAATTCATCACCTGCCGCCCGGAGCATCGCTCCGGGCGGCAGTGCCTTGTGACGAGGCATTCCATCACCGGCAACACGACCGCACCCAGAAGATGTCCAGGCCAAACCTGAAGTACCTATTGGAGTTCTCTCAGGAAACTGTTAGTTTGGGGTCACGCGGAGACATCCGGACCAGCGGCGCCGCGCCGCGGATGATCTTGCGCCACTGTCCCCTAGCTCCTGGAGCACCGTGAAGAAGCAGACCATCGGCCTCATCGCCTCGGCCACCGCTCTCGCCGGAATCCTCGGCAGCGGTACCGCCATGGCGGTCACCGACAAGTCCGTGACGCTCACCGTCGACGGCGTCAGTTCGACCGTGCACACCTTCGGTGGCACCGTGTCCGACGCCCTGGCGACGAAGGGTGTCACCATCGGCGCACACGATGTCGTCGTCCCGTCCGCGAGTTCTCCGCTCACCGATGGTGAGCAGATCGTCGTCCGCTACGGGCGTCCCCTCATCGTCACCATCGACGGACACACCGAGATCGTCTGGGTCACCGCCGCCACGGTGAGTGATGCACTCGCCCAAGCGGGTATCCACGCCGCCGCCAACGCCGACTTCTCCGTGAACCGGTCCACCCCGCTCGGACGTCAGGGACTGGCGCTGATGATCACCACCCCGATGCAGGTGACCGTCACGGTGGGCGGGAAGCCTGCCACCCTCACCACCACCGACGCGACCGTCGGCGAGGTCCTCGCCAGCCGCCACATCAGCCTCGGCAAGCTCGACCAGGTCTCCCCCGCCGCCGACACGCCGACCTCGCCCGACATGACGATCGTCGTCAACCGGATCACCCAGAAGACCGTGACCCGCACCCAGACGCTCCCCTACCAGACGATCAGTACCGACGACTCGTCCATGCCGCTGGGCACCTCCACGGTCACCCAGGCGGGGCGCGACGGCGAGCAGAAGATCGTGGAGGTCGTCACCTACACCAACGGCAAGCAGACCTCCACCAAGGTCACCTCCAGCACCATCGTGACCCAGTCGGTCGCCCGCCAGGTGCTCGTCGGTGCCCAGGCGCCCCTCGCGCCGGCCACCACATCGGGCAGCACCAGTGGTCTCAACCTTTCCAACAGCGCCATGTGGGATCGCATCGCCCAGTGCGAGAGCAGCGGCAACTGGTCGATCAACACCGGCAACGGGTACTACGGCGGCCTGCAGTTCGACATCCGCACCTGGCTCGGCAACGGCGGCGGCCAGTACGCCCCGCGCGCCGACCTCGCGACGCGGGCCGAGCAGATCACCATCGCCAATCAGGTCTACGCCTCGCGGGGCCTTCAGCCGTGGAGCTGTGCCTGGGCCGCGTGACACGCGCCAGAGATCACGAGATCGTGGGGTTCGCCGGAACGTCGGCGGACCCCACGACCGGTTTCCGACGACAGGGGTCGAGTATCCCGGATCAGCGTGTTCGCGGATCGGTGTCGATCGGCCGATAGAGCCACTCGGCGGGGCTCCGGCGCTGCCGGGTCGAGCGCCACACCTCGTCGACCACGAACGGAGCGAGACCGGCGGCCACCACCCACGGCGTCCATGGCCGGGCGACCTGTACCTCGGACACGGCGACGAACGGCACGTGCCCGGCCCGGTTGTCGCCATGGCCGGCGCACACGTCACGCGTGTGGCCGTCGTGGGTGACCTGGAGCCACAGGTGCCCGCGCTGGAACCATGGAGGCTGGCCGAGGCCACGCACGAGTGCCGCGTGCACAACCCGCACATCGAACCCCAGGCCCCGCAGCACCCGGGCCAACGCCAGGTTGTACTGGGTGTCGCGCCCCTGCCCGTGACGGACGGACGCCTCGGGCGTGTACCAGAGGTGCCAGGATGATTCGTGGGTGAGGGACGCGTGCAGGCGGGCGGTCGCGTCGTCGACGAGCGCCCACCCCGACAATCCGGTCGCCCGGCACTGGGATACGAGCGTGTCTATGCCGGTCCCCGCCAGCCGTCCGCGCGGCGCTCCGGCGACCACCGGCGAGACGGCCACCGCCGCCGCCACGCAGAGGAGGGTCCGCCGCCGGCCCCAGAACATCGTCATGGTCGTTCCTTCCTCAGCTCGTCATCCATGGCGTCGTCCCCGTCCACGACGGGGATCGGCCGGACCCGGCCACCTCGGTATGGATCCGGAGCATGCGGTCGACGCTCGCCTGCCAGGTGTAGAGTTCGGCCCGCTTGCGGGCCGCCGCCCGAATTTCCGGCCCCAATCGGGCGATCAGGCGCTCGGTCGCGTCCGCCAGGCTCTCGGCGTCCGGGGCCCCCGACTCGCCGCAGTCGAGCGTCACCAGTTCGTGGGCCCCGCCGCGATCCGACGTCACGACCGGCGTACCGCAGGCCAGGGCCTCGAGCACCGCCAGTCCAAAGGTCTCGGCAGGGCACACCGAGAACGACACGTCGTTGGCGGCGAACCGCCGGGCCACTTCGTCGCGGCCGCGGACGAAGCCGTGGAACACCACCGGCGCATCACCCGCCTGCGCGCGCATCGCCTCGACGTCGGGGCCGGTGCCGTACATGTTCAGCTGAATGGGGACGCCCCGCCGATGCAGTTCGACGGCGGCGGCCACCCCTAGTTGGGGGCTCTTCTCGTGGCTCATCCGGCCCACGTAGCAGATCTGGGTGACCTCGGCGGGTCCGGCGTGGTGAGGGCCCGCGTCCGGGTGGAACGTCTCCAGATCGACGCCCAGGGGGACCTTGCGCAGGCGGGCGCCGGTGTTGGCGAACTCGCCGGCCGCGTAGTCGGACGTGACGACGACGACGTCGAACTCCCGGGCCAGCCTTCGGTTGAGCGCGCCGACCACGGTCTCGACCCCGAACTGGCGGCGCAGCCACATGCCGAGCATGTCGTCGAGCCGCTCATGGCTGAACAGGACGGATCCGACGCCGCGCCGTCGCCCCCATCGGGCGGCCGGCGACAGCGTCCACTTGTCCGACACCTCGATGCTGGTCGGACGGAACCGGTCGAGTACGTCGAGGGCCCGCCACGGCTTGGCGATCATCCGGTAGTCGCGGGACAGCCGGGGGGCGCGCACGCGCACCACGACGCCGTTGTCGGTCTCCTCGGTGGAATCCTTCTCTCCCGGGATCACCAGGATCCGCTCGTGCCCCGCCGCGACGTACCCGGCCCCGAGATGGTCAATCGCGACCCGCATCCCGCCGGACACGGGCCCGACGAAGTTGGCCAACTGGGCGATGCGCACGGGCAACTCCTGACCTGGTCGCGGGGTTGGATGGGTCACCACCGATACCCCACCGTAGCGTGGCTCGGCCGGGGACCGCCTCCGCCCGGCCGGGCTCCACGGCGCCCATGACGAAGGGGCCCGCGGAACGATGTCCACGGGCCCCTTCGGGAGATGCAGTGCGGCTCAGGCCTCGGGCTCCTGCTCGGGAGCCTCGACCTCGTCGACCTCGGCCTCGGGCTCGCCGGCCTCGAGGGTCTCGACCTCGGGCTCGCCGGCCTCGACCGACTCGACCTCGCCGGCCTCGACCTCGACGGCCGCGGCGGCCGGGGTTCCGGCTGTGACCGTGCGGGCGGGACGGTTCTTGCGTCCCTCCTCCACCGACTCGCGCACCAGCTCGATGACCGCCATCGGCGCGTTGTCACCCTTGCGATTGCCCACCTTGGTGATGCGGGTGAACCCGCCGTCGCGATCGGCGAACGTGGGGGCGATGTCGGCGAACAGGGTGTGCACGACGCCCTTGTCGCGGATCGTGCTGAGCACGAGGCGCCGCGCGTGCAGATCACCGCGCTTGGCCTTGCTGATCAACCTTTCCGCGAGGGGCTGCACCCGCTTCGCGCGGGTCTCAGTGGTGGTGATGCGGCCGTGTTCGAACAACTGGCTGGCCAGGTTGGCCAGAATGATCCGCTGGTGGGCCGGGGTGCCGCCGAGGCGGGGACCCTTGGTTGGTGTTGGCATTGTCGGTTCTCCATTGAGTTGGCCCAAGCATCGCCCGGGCGCCGCGGATCACTCCACGTGGTGTACGGGGATCAGAACTGCTCGGTCTCGGCGAAGTCGTCCTCACCGTCGTCGTATCGGTCGGCGGCCGACAGCGGATCGAACCCGGGGGCGGAGTCCTTGAGGGTCAGGCCCATCTCCGACAGCTTCGCCTTGACCTCGTCGATCGACTTCGAACCGAAGTTGCGGATGTCGAGCAGGTCCTGCTCACTGCGTGAGACCAGCTCACCGACGGTGTGGATGCCCTCGCGCTTGAGGCAGTTGTAGCTGCGCACGGTGAGGTTGAGGTCCTCGACCGGCAGAGCCAGGTCGGCGGCCACGACCTCGTCGACCGGCGACGGGCCGATCTCGACGCCCTCGGCGTCGATGTTCAGTTCACGCGCCAGGCCGAACAGCTCGACCAGGGTGCGTCCGGCCGACGCGACGGCGTCGCGCGGACGGATCGACGGCTTGGCCTCGACATCGACGATCAGCCGGTCGAAGTCGGTGCGCTGCTCGACGCGGGTGGCCTCGACCTTGTAGGTGACCTTGAGCACCGGCGAGTAGATCGAGTCGACCGGAATCCGGCCGATCTCGGCGTCCGGGTTGTTGTTGAGGGTGGCCGACACGTAGCCACGCCCGCGCTCGACCACGAGTTCCATGTCCACGCGGCCGTTCTCGTTGAGGGTCGCGATGTGCAGCTCGGGGTTGTGGATCTCGACACCGGCGGGCGGGGCGATGTCGGCCGCCGTCACGGCACCGGCACCGGACTTGCGCAGGTACATGGTGACCGGCTCGTCCTCCTCGGACGAGAGCACCAGACCCTTGAGGTTGAGGATGATCTCGGTGAGGTCCTCGACGACCCCCTCGAGGGTCGAGAACTCGTGCTGGGCCCCGTCGACCTTGATGCTGGTGACGGCCGCGCCCGGAATGGACGACAGCAGGGTGCGGCGCAGCGAGTTGCCGAGGGTATAGCCGAATCCGGGCTCGAGTGGCTCGATGACGAACCGCGACCGATAGTCGTTGACGACCTCTTCGGTCAATGTCGGACGTTGTGCGATGAGCATGTGCTCTTCCTTCCCGCGCCCCCCGCTATTTGAGAGCGCGATTTCGGGTGGCCGACCTCAGGGACCAGTTCCCCAGGGCAGTCTGGTGGGTCGAGCCGCCGGCCCCGTCGGGAACCGGGCGGCTCGACCCGGTGGATCACTTCGAGTAGAGCTCGACGATCATCTGTTCGTTGACGTCGAGTGTGATCTGCTCGCGGCTCGGCAGTTGGTGGACGAGGATCCGCATGCGGCTGGGACGCACGTCGAGCCACGCCGGCACGTTGCGCTCGCCGTGGGTCTCGCGGGCCACCACCAGCGGGTGCAGGTTGAGCGACTTCTCCCGAACGTCGACGACGTCGTGGGGGCTCACCCGGTAGCTGGGGATGTTCACCTTCTGGCCGTTGACCAGGAAGTGGCCGTGCACGACGAGCTGGCGGGCCTGGCGGCGGGTGTTGGCGAAGCCCGCACGGTAAACCACGTTGTCGAGACGCGACTCGAGGATCTGCAGCAGGATGTCGCCGGTGCGGCCCTGCATGCGCGAGGCCTCCTCGTAGTAGCGACGGAACTGCTTCTCCAGCACGCCGTAGGCGAATCGCGCCTTCTGCTTCTCCCTCAGCTGCAGGGAGTATTCGGAGTCCTTGGTGCGGCCCCGGCCATGCATGCCGGGCGGGTATGGGCGACGCTCGAACGACTTGTCATTGCCCACCAGGTCGGTCCCGAGACGGCGGGACTTCCTGGTCATGGGTCCGGTGTAACGGGCCATATTCTCGTAGTCCTTTTCGTGAGTTCTCGGGCGGGGTCAGACGCGACGACGCTTGGGCGGGCGGGTGCCGTTGTGCGGCACCGGGGTCACGTCGGCGATCGCTCCGACCTCGAGACCGATCGCACCCAGCGAACGGATGGCGGTCTCACGGCCCGATCCGGGGCCCTTGACGAACACGTCGACGCGCTTCATGCCATGGTCCATGGCACGACGTCCGGCGGCCTCGGCGGCCATCTGGGCGGCGAACGGGGTCGACTTCCGGGAGCCTTTGAAGCCGACCGTGCCGGCCGAGGCCCACGCGATCACCGCACCAGTGGGGTCGGTGATCGAGATGATCGTGTTGTTGAACGTGCTCTTGATGTGCGCCTGACCGGCGACGACGTTCTTCTTCTCCTTGCGGCGCACCTTGGTCTTCGCGCCGGCCTTGCGGCTTGCAGTAGCCATGTGTTGCTCTCTCCTGGAATCAGCGGTGGGCACTCACCCGGGGGTCAGCGCGCCTTCTTCTTGCCGGCGACGGCCTTCTTCTTCCCCTTGCGGGTGCGCGCGTTGGTGCGGGTGCGCTGTCCGCGGACAGGCAGGCCCATCCGGTGGCGGCGGCCCTGGTAGGTACCGATCTCGATCTTGCGTCGGATGTCGGCGGCTACCTCGCGGCGAAGGTCACCTTCGACTTCGTAGTTGGCCTCGATGTGGTCGCGCAGCGCGACGAGGTGCTCGTCGGACAACTGGTGCACCCGAAGGTCACCACTGATTCCGGTGGCGGCGAGAGTCTCGGCGGCACGGGTCTTGCCGATGCCGTAGATGTAGGTGAGTGCGACCTCAAGGCGCTTTTCGCGCGGCAGGTCGACACCGATGAGACGTGCCATCAGGCGGTTACCTTTCAAACGAGTCGATCCGGGCTCCCCTGGTTTCCGAGCCAGGTACGGCGGAGTCCACGTGGACCGCGAAGGTGTACGGCGTGACGCGCCCCTGCCGCCTTGGGAGCCCGCCCGTCACCGGCGCTCATGCGTCGTGAGGGGCCTGCGCCCGACAGGGCCCTGGCCTTCGTCCAGGGGTGGGATCGCCGAGGGAACGGCGACCGTGCGTACACGTTGGTTCCCGGGATGTGACTCCCGGCCCGTGGCGTTCAGGACGCCACGTGTGGGTGATTGTTCTGTCTTGAGTTGTCAGGCAGGTGTTCGGCGGGACGTGCCCGGTCCGCACACCTGCGGTGTTCTGCGTGCGCCGCCATCAGCTGACAGCGGCGCAGGATCAGCCCTGCCGCTGCTTGTGGCGAGGGTTGTCGCAGATCACCATCACGCGACCGTGCCGGCGGATGACCTTGCACTTGTCGCAGATCTTCTTGACGCTCGGCTGAACCTTCATCGAGCACCTCTCTGATCGGTGACCGTAGTCATGTCGGAGATAAGGGCACAGCTGCGCCCAGATCTGCTTGCGGGTTGATTACCCGGGGAGGATCCCCGGCCTGCTGGTCACCGGTGACGGTAGACGATGCGTCCGCGAGTGAGGTCGTAGGGGGACAACTCGACGACCACCCTGTCGGACGGGAGGATACGGATGTAGTGCTGCCGCATCTTCCCGCTGATCGTCGCCAGAACCCGGTGCCCGTTGTCGAGTTCGACGCGGAACATGGCGTTCGGCAGGCTCTCGACGACGGTGCCTTCAAGTTCGAGTGCTCCCTCTTTTTTGGCCATCAACTCTCAATCTGTTGGAGAACAGGATCGACGCCCACGGGAGGGCACGAACGATCGCCTGGGCACAGGTGACCGACAGCCCAGTTTAGGCGGTCCGGGGGGTGGCGCCAAATCGGCCCGGACAGGGGGCGGGCCCGGCCGATGGGCGCCCGGCCTGGGCCGTTCGACGCCCGCCCGTGACGGGGTCTCGCCGGGTCGCGACGAATAGGGTGCCTGTATGAGCTTCTTCGCCGTCAATTACGTCTACTCGCCATCCGCGGACCCCGACAGCGTCCGCCCGGCCCACCGGGAATACCTGAGACAACTCGCCGCCTCCGGTGACCTCGTGGCGTCCGGCCCCCTCGTGGGCGCCGCAACACCGGGTGCGCTGCTGATCATGCGGTCCGACCGCCCTGACCAGGTGGCTGCCCTGCTCGCGCAGGACCCGTTCGCGGCTGCAGGGGTGATCGCGTCCCGCACGATCACCCAGTGGGATCCGGTGATCGGCGTGTTCGCGGGGTGAGCCCGACTCCCCCGCCGGGACGGCTCAGAGCACCAGCAGGGCTGCGACGACGACGAGGATGACCGCGAGCCCACCCAACGACACGATCAGCCAGGCCGCACCCCGCACCCGGGCCGCCGGCTCGAGCACTCCGGCGCGGTCATCCTGGACGACGATCGCGGGCTCGCCATAGGTCGCGGTCCGGGGCAGTGCCTCGGCCACCGGAACGAGCTGTCCGAGCGTGGGGGCGTCATACAAGCGGGAGAGCAGACCGCGGTAGGTGTCGGCGTCGAGGTCACCGCGCACGAACGCCTCGTTGAGTTGTCCGCCGAGTTCGTCGCGCAGGCTCGCATCGACGGGATCGCCGGCATGGAACTGCAGCCTGGCGATGAGGGGCGACGACATGACTTCACGCTACCGTCCCGCCCGGGCCACCTGCCCTGCGGCGACGCCCTCAGAACAGGCCGACGATCTCCCCCGACTCGTCGAGGTCGATGCGTTCGGCCGCGGGGTGCCGGCCCAGCCCCGGCATCGTGCGCATGTCACCACAGATCGCGTACACGTATCCGGCCCCCGCGGCCAGCCGCACCTCGCGGACCGGCAGCGTCCATCCGGTGGGGGCCCCCTTGAGCCGAGGGTCGGAGGAGATCGACAGGTGGGTTTTCGCGATGACGACCGGCAGGCTGCCGTAACCGAGGCCCTCGAGTCGGTCGAGTTCGCGCGCCGCGTCCGGCAACAGGTCGATGGCGTCGGCACCGTAGATCTCGCGGGCGACCGCGGTGATCTTCGCCGCCAACGGCTCGTCGAGCCGGTAGGTGTACCGGACCTCACTAGGTTCGGCGCAAGCCTCGATCACCGCCCGCGCCAGCGACACGGCGCCGGGCCCGCCGTCGACGACGTGCGTCGCCAACTCGCAGCGCGCGCCGGCCTCGGTCGCGACGTCGACGATCGCCTGCAGTTCCGACTCGTGGTCCTGGGGAAAGACATTGACCGCCACCACCGGGATGAGGCCGAACGACCTCACGATGTCGAGGTGCTTCAGCAGGTTCGACCCACCGGCCCGGACGTCGTCGGGGTTCTCCGCCAACATCGCCTCGGGTAGCGGGCGTCCAGCCACCACCCGGTGTCGTCCGGAGTGCAACTTCATCGCACGGACCGTGGTGACGACGACCGCCGCATGAGGATGCAGCCCCGACAGGCGGCATTTGATGTTGACGAAGCGTTCGGCGCCCATGTCCGAGCCGAATCCGGCCTCGGTGATCAGGTAGTCCGCGCACCGCACGCCGACCTGATCGGCCACGATCGAGGAGTTGCCCGTGGCGATGTTGCCGAAGGGACCGGCGTGCACGAGCACGGGCGTGTGCTCACAGGTCTGCAAAAGATTGGGGCGGAGCGCATCCTTGAGGAGCACGGCCATGGCTCCCGCCGCCCGGAGGTCCTCGGCGGTCACGGCCCGGCCGCCCCGGGTGAACCCCACCACGATGCGACCGAGCCGTTCCCGCATATCGCGCAGCGATGTCGACAGCGCCAGGATCACCCCGACCTCGCTCGCCGCGGTGATGTCGAACCCGGACTGCCGGGGAATGCCGTCCTGGGCCTGGCCCAGGCCGAGCACCACGTTGCGCAGCGCACGGTCGTTGACGTCGAGGACCCGCCTCCACGAGATCGCATGGGGATCGAGGCCGAGTTCGTTGCCGTGGTGGAGGTGGTTGTCGACCATCGCCGCCAGCAGGTTGTGGGCCGCAGTGACCGCATGGAAATCGCCTGTGAGGTGCAGATTCATCTGCTCCATCGGCAGCACCTGCGCGTGGCCCGCCCCGGCAGCGCCCCCCTTGACGCCGAAGGTCGGTCCCATCGACGGTTGCCGCAGGGTGAGCATCGTGCGATGACCGAGCTGCGCGAGCCCCTGGGCCAGGCCCACGGCCGTGGTCGTCTTGCCCTCCCCGAGAGGCGTCGGAGTCACCGCCGTGACCACGATGTACTTCGCCGGAGGGCGATCCGCAAGATCGCCGATCGCCCCCAGATCGATCTTGGCCACGTGGCGGCCGAAGGGCTCGACCCTGTCCTCAGGGATCCCGGCCTCCGCAGCGACCCGCCCGATGGGAAGCAGCGGCGTCGACCGGGCGATGGCGAGGTCTGAGTCGAGAGCCGGAGAGGCAGCAGATGGCTGGGACGGCGTTGGCACGACCCTCAGTAAACACCACCCGGATCGGCCGGTTTCCGCCGCCCCGACCCCAGGAATCCCCTCCGCCGGCAGCCGGGAGGATCAGGCGTCCGGGCCACCGAACGGAACGCCGAGGGCCTCGAGTTCCGCACGGCCGCCGTCGGGCTCGGTGAGCACCCAGATTCCTCTGTCGGTGATGGCGATGGTGTTCTCCCAGTGGGCCGCGCGTGCCGCGTCGGCCGTGACCACAGTCCAGTCGTCGTCAAGAGTGACGGTCTGCTCGGTGCCGAGTGTGAGCATCGGCTCGATCGCGAGACACATCCCCCGGGACAGCCGCGGCCCCCGGCCGGAACGGCCGTAGTTGGGCACGTCGGGCGCCATGTGCATCGAGGTTCCGATGCCGTGGCCGGTGAAGTCGCGCACGATCCCGTAGCTGCGGCCCTCCGCCTGGCCGCGGGTGACGATGCTGCGTTCGATGGCCGCCGACACGTCGCCCACCCGCTTGCCACCGTGGGCGGCCGCGATCCCGTCCCACATCGCCCTCCGCGTGGCCTCGATCAACGCGGCATCGGCTCCCGAGGGCTCACCCACGACGAAGGTGCGG
>JAJXWF010000050.1 GCA_021781735.1 Actinomycetes bacterium | reverse complement strand
GCGAACGTCGACGACTACCACTGGACCGAGGTGCTGATGAAGACCCTCGGCGACCTCGGCTGCGGCTGCAACCCGCGGCACTTCTTCGACGCGATCTCGCTGCACAACTACACCCACCCCGGCGAGTGGGAGCCGAAGCACTCCGCCACCGAGTTCGACGCCGACGACTACTACGACACCCTGCGCGCGGCCCGGCGCACCGAGGAGCTCATCGCCCGGCACGCCACGATCATGGACGTCTACGACCCCGACAAGCGGATCGGCCTGGCGCTCGACGAGTGGGGCACCTGGTTCGCGCCGACGCCCGGCACCAACCCGCGCTTCCTCGAGCAGCAGAACACCATGCGGGACGCGCTCGTGGCGGCGGTGCACTTCGACGGGTTCCACCGGCACGCCGACCGGCTGGTGATGGCCAACATCGCCCAGACCGTCAACGTGCTGCAGGCGGTGCTGCTCACCGACGGCGACCGGCTCGTGCGCACCCCCACGTTCCACGTGTTCGAGATGAACAAGGCCCACCAGGACGCCGCGGCGCTCGCGGTGCAGTGGCGGGGGGCCCGGCCCACCCGGTCCGTCGCGGGCGGCGACCTGGACCTGGTCTCGGCCTCCGCCAGCCTCCGCGGCGACACCGCGCTCCTGTCGGTGTCGAACCTCGACCTGGACGTCGAGCGCACCGTCGGGTTCGACCTGCGCGGACGCGGCGTCCGGCGCGCGTCGGCGCGGATCCTCACGGCGGCGTCGGCGTCCGACCACAACACGGCGGATGCTCCCGGGGCGGTCGAACCGGCCGGTTTCGACGGGGTCGGCCTCGCGGGCGGACACCTGAGCCTCACCCTGCCGGGGGCGAGCTTCGTGACGATCGAACTGACCCTCGAGGACGCCGCCCGCTGAGCCGGGCGGGGTCCATGGTGCTCAGCGCCGCCGCCCGCGGAGCACTCGCGTCCCATGAGCGGGGATGTCGAGGTCGAGGTCGTCGGCGCTGAGCGCGTCCCCGCGCCACAGGTCTCGGACGCCGCCGGCGTCCAGGCCGACGTCGGGACGCCTGATCCTGTGCCGGGTCGGCTGGTCGCCGAGCCAGAACACCGCGACCGACCGCTCGCCGTCGTCGTCGTGGTCGGCTGCCCAGACGACGAGGTCGTGGTCACGGATGATCTCCCGGCCGCCGGTGCTGGTCAGCAGCGCGAGGATGTCGCGGTTGGTGAGCAGGTCCAGGGTGTCGCGCCGGCTCCTCGGCAGGTGCCCGCCGAGGAATAGCGGGGAGCGGGCGATGCACCACAGCGACAGCATCGTCCGCTGCTCCTCGAGGGTGAGTTCAGAGTCGCGTTCGACTCCCACGTGGGCGCGCACGGCGAGGCGCCCGAGCGGCAGCATGTCCGCGTCGAGGTGGCCGTCGCGCACCCCGGCGGCCGACCAGCGGGCCAGGCGCTGGAACTGCTCCGCGACGTCGGTCCAGCGGTCCCACAGGTCGTCGGAGATCCGCCACATGTCCGCGCACCGGTCCAGCACGTCCCGATGGACGAGCGACAGTTCGCAGCCGGGGGAGAGGCTGAGTTGCATGTCGCGCCCGCTGCGGGCGATCGCGGTCGCGTAGGCCTGGATGTCGGATTGGGCGAACGGGTACAGCACGTCGTCGAGCTTGATGAAGTCGACGCCCCACTGCGCGAACAGCGACACCTGCGCGTCGTACCAGGCCTGCGCGCCGGGGTGGTCGTGGCGCAGTCCGAAGTTGTCCGGGTTCCAGGCGCAGATGTCGGCCGGATCGGCGATCTCGTCGCGGGTCCACGCGGTGCCGTGCACCGGCAGGCCCCGGTCGACGGCGGCCCGGGGTACACCCCGCATGACGTGCACGCCGAACCGCAGCCCGAGGTCGTGAACGGACCGGGCGAGCGGTGCGAACCCGGCGCCACCCGCCGAGGAGGGGAACCGGCGGACGCTCGGAAGCTGGCGTCCCCAGGGGTCGAGCACGGGGTCGGCCCGGAGGTTGTAGTCGTGCGCGCCGGGGGTGTCCTCGTACCACTGGATGTCGACGACCACCGTGTCCCATCCGAACGACACCAGGTGGTCGTGCAGGAACGCCGCATTGGCCAGCACCTCGACCTCGGTGACGGATCCGCCGAAGCAGTCCCATGAGTTCCACCCCATCGGGGGCCGGACGTGTGCCATGGCGAGCCTCCTGACGCGGATCAACGGTCCTAAACCTACGATGATCCGCCCGGTCGGCAGTCGACTGGCCGGTTGGACGCCGGTTGTGGCGCAAAGTCGCCGGGTCGCTCGCGGATTTCGAGGGGCAGGGATCCGCGCGGTGCAGGTTTCCCTCCGGTGGTCCCGCTGGTCTAGACTCGCATGGTTGCCTGGCGAGGGACGAGCCTGCTCGTTCGTGATCGACTGACACTCTCCCTCGGTGGCATGGGTCCATTAGCGGTATTCACGAGGTTGAGGAGTCATCATGGCTGAGGTCACGCTTGCGGCCGAATCGCGCACCGAGTTCGGCAAGGGCGCGGCCCGCCGCATCCGGCGCGCCGACCGGGTTCCCGCCGTCATCTACGGGCACGGAGCCGCGCCCGTCCACATTTCGTTGCCCGGGCACGAGACGCTGCTGGCGCTGCGTCTGGCCAACGCCGTACTCACGATCGTCATCGACGGTAAGGACGAGCAGCTGGCACTGGTCAAGCAGGTCCAGCGCGACGTGGTGAAGGGCTTCCTCAAGCACGTCGACCTCGTCACGGTGAACCGCGGCGAGAAGGTCGTCGTCGACGTGCCGCTGCACGTGGTCGGCGAGTCCGCCCCCGGCACCCTCGTCAACGTCGAGCACCAGGTGATCAGCCTGATCACCGACGCCATGTTCATCCCGACCGGCATCGAGGTGTCGGTCGAGGGCCTCGAGGCCGGCAGCCAGATCTCGTTCGGCGACATCGCCCTTCCCGAGAGCGCCGAACTCCATGGCGACCCCACCGCGATGGTGCTGCACGTGGTGATCGCCCCGACCCAGGCCGAGCCCGCCGAGGGCGAGGCGGCCGAGGGCGGGGCCACCGAGTCGACCGAGGCCTGACCTCTGCTCACGTCACGTTGGTCCGCATGAGCGTGTGGATGGTGGTCGGGCTCGGGAATCCGGGCCCGACCTACTCGTTCACCCGGCACAATGTCGGGTTCCTGGTCGCCGACGAACTCGCACGGCGTGCCCGCGCGAGTTGGTCGGCGCCCCGCGGCATGCGCGCCGACGTGATCGAGACCCGCATCGGGGCCGCCGGTTTCGGCATGCCATCTGCCGAGGTCGACCGCGTGATTCTCGTCAAGCCGCGCACGTTCATGAATGAATCCGGCCGCGCGATCGGCAAGCTGGCCGCGTTCCACCGTGTCACCCCCGACCACATCGTGGCCGTGCACGACGAACTCGACCTCGACCCCGGCCAGTTGCGGCTCAAGTTCGGCGGCGGGGACAACGGGCACAACGGGCTGAAGTCGCTGCGCCAACATCTCGGCACCGGCGAATTCTTCCGCGTCCGCTTCGGCATCGGTCGCCCCCCCGGCCGCCAGGAGCCCGCCGACTACGTGCTCGCGCAGATTCCGTCGTCGCTGCGCGCCGACATCGAGGGGGAGACCTCCCGGGCCGCCGACGCCGTCGAGGTGCTCCTCGCGTCCGGCCTGGAGGCCGCTCAGAACCGCTTCAACGGCTGACCTGCCGCGGCCGGCCGGAGGTCGGGCTCCCGCGGCGTACGAGGTGGTCGTTCTGCCGGGTCGGTTCGTATGCCGCCCGGGCTGCCCCCGTCTGCGGGTCGCACGTGGCTGCCGGCGGGACGCCTCGCGTGGCCGGCGGGTGGTGCGCGGCGGCCCGTCAGGAGGTTTCGGGCGGCCGGCTGGTCCAGCACTGCTCGACGCGCCCGAGCTTCCAGACCAGGGCCGCCACCAGCCAGGCCGCGAGAAACAGTGCGACGATGCCGTAGCCCGCGTCGTCGAGGGGTACCGCGGCGATCGCCGCCACCGGCCCGCTCGTGATGTGTGCCCGGTCAGCGAGGACGCCGACCAGCTCGATCGTGCCGATGCCGAGGGCGACGGCCACGGAGATCGCCGTGATCGTGAGGTTGTAGAACACCTTGCGAACCGGCCGGCGGAACGCCCAGCCGTAGGCGCCTGTCATGAGCACCCCGTCGATCGTGTCCATCATCGCCATGCCGGCCGCGAACAGCACGGGGAGAACGAGGATCGCGTAGAACGGCAGGCTGAACGCGGCCGCGCCGCCGGCGAGCACGAGCAGCCCGACCTCGGTGGCGGTGTCGAACCCGAGCCCGAACAACACGCCGATCGGATAGATGTGCCACGGCCTGCTGACCGATCGGGTGAGGCGTCCGAGAAACCGGTTCATGAAGCCCCGATGATCCAGGTGGCGCTCGAGTTCGGCCTCGTCGAAGTGACCGCGGCGCATCCGCCGGAACACCGAGACGATCCCGGTCAATGCTCCGAGGTTCATCAGGCCGATGATCCACAAGAACACCCCCGACACCGACGTGCCGACGACCCCGGTGATCGTGTGCAGCCGCGAGCCGCCGTCGACGAGCTGGCCGGCCAGTGCCCGCACGCCCAGCGACAGCACCAACGACAGGGCGAACACGACCGTCGAGTGGCCGAGGGAGAACCAGAATCCGACCGACAGCGGACGCCGTCCCACCCGCCCGGGCTCGGGCATCAGCCGACGAGTGGTGTTGTCGATCGCGGCGATGTGGTCGGCGTCAAAGGCGTGCCGCAACCCGAACGTATAGGCCAGCACCCCGACTCCCACCGAGAACACCGGCATTGATCCGCCGAGCGCGAAATGCCGCGGCACCACCAGGGCGAGCAGGACGCCGATCCCGATGACGTGCAGGGCGACGATCACCACCGTCATGGCCGTGAGGCTGCGACGATCGGCGGTTGTCAGGCGGGTGCGCATCCGGGTCGATGGCGGCAGAGTCGGGCGGCCCGCGGCGACGCTCACCTGGTCCTTCTGCTCCGTCCGATACCCCATGGGGTATAATTCTATCGGCTCTCCCCGCCGTGGTCCAACCTCGCGCGCGGCGTCCACGGGTAGTGTTGCCCGGTGACTCTTTCGGGTGTGGTGCAGCTGCTGGCCGCCGACCCAGTGCTGGCCCAGACCCTCGAGTTGGCACGCACCGGGGCGGTCAGCTCCTACGATCTCAGCTCCCCGGCATCCGTGCGGCCTGCGATCATCGCCACGCTGGCCCGCGCCGGGCGTCCCATCCTCGTGATCACCAGCACCTTCAGAGAGGGTGAACAGCTCGCCGACACCCTCGGGTCGTGGCTCGGGGAGGACGCGGTGGCCTACTACCCAGCCTGGGAGACGCTGCCTCACGAACGGCTGAGTCCCCGAACCGACACCGTCGGACGCCGCCTGCAGGTGCTGCGTCGGATCGCGGGCCGCGACGAGTTGCCGCCTCCCGCGGTGGTCGTGGCCCCGGTGCGTTCGGTGCTGCAGCCCCAGGTCACCGGACTGGCCGACCTCGTGCCGGTGCAGATCGCGGTGGGGCAGACCTACGAGATGTCCCAGCTCGCCGCCGACCTCGTCAACACGGCATACAGCCGGGTCGACCTCGTCGAGCGGCGCGGGGAGTTCGCGGTGCGCGGCGGCATCGTCGACGTGTTCCCGCCCACCGTCGATCACCCGGTGCGCATCGACTTCTTCGGCGACGAGGTCGAGGAGATCCGCTACTTCACCGTGGCCGACCAGCGGTCCACCGACCTCACCGTCGAACGGATCACCGCCGCACCGTGCCGTGAACTGCTGATCACCGATGCGGTCCGCGCCCGGGCGGCCGCACTCATCAACGACCACCCCGAGCTGGCGGATACCCTCGAGAAGGTCGCCCAGGGCCATGCGGCCGAGGGCATGGAGGCGCTGAGCCCGGCGCTGGTCGACGGCCTGGAGCTGCTCGTCGACGTCATGCCCGCGGACACCCTGGTGCTCGTCAGCGACCCCGAGCTCGTGCGGTCCCGGGCCGAGGAACTGGTGCGTACCAGCCGCGAGTTCCTCGGGGCCGGCTGGGCGGCCGCGGCGGCCGGCGGGCGGGCACCGATCGATCTCGACTCGGCGGGCTACCGGGAGTTGTCCGACGTCCGCGCCCACGTGCACGAACTTGGCCAGGCGTGGTGGGGCCTCTCGTCGTTCATCGCGGCACCCGAGGCCGCGGGGCCGCAGTACTCCGAGGACGGTCAGCTGGTCGACCTGTCGAGTTACAGCGTCACCGGGGTCGAGTCGCACGCCGTTGCGGCCGAACCGACGCCGAACTGGCGCGGCGACACCGAACAGGCGGTCACCGACATCCGGGACGCGCTCGCCGGGGGCGGACGGGTGATCATCACGGTTGAGGGACGCGGCCTCGGCCAGCGCCTGGCCGAGATCCTGTCGGATCACGACCTGCCGGCACGTCAGGTCGACGGCCTCGCCGAGCCGCCGGACGCCGGCGTCATCACGATCGTCCCGGCGTCCCAGCAGCACGGCTTCCGGCTGCCGAGCGTCGGCGTGAGCCTGTTCACCACCGCCGACCTGTCCGGCCAGGGTGTCGCCGACAAGTCGGAACGACGACTGCCGAGCCGCCGCAAGAACACCATCCAGCCGCTCGAGCTTGCGGCCGGCGACGCCGTCGTGCACGAGCAGCACGGCGTCGGACGCTACGTCGAGATGGTCCAGCGCACGGTCGGGGGAGCCACCCGCGAGTACCTCGTGATCGAGTACGCCCCGAGCAAGCGGGGTCAACCCGGCGACCGGCTCTACGTGCCGATGGACCAGCTCGACCAGCTGACCCGCTACGTCGGCAGTGAGACCCCGGCGCTCGACCGGATGGGCGGGGCCGACTGGAACAAGCGCAAGGGCCGTGCCCGCCGGGCGGTGCGCGAGATCGCCGCCGAACTGATCAAGCTGTACGCCGCGCGCCAGGCGACCAGGGGCCACGCGTTCGGCCCCGACGGTCCGTGGCAACGTGAGTTGGAGGACGCCTTCGCCTACGTCGAGACCCCGGACCAGCTGTCGTGCATCGACGAGGTCAAGCGCGACATGGAACGGGTGATGCCGATGGACCGGCTGGTCTGCGGGGATGTCGGCTACGGCAAGACAGAGATCGCCGTGCGCGCCGCGTTCAAGGCGGTGCAGGACGGCAAGCAGGTCGCGGTGCTCGTGCCGACCACCCTGCTCGTCACCCAACACGCCCAGACCTTCGCCGAGCGTTACGCCGGTTTCCCCGTGCACGTCGCCCAGCTGTCCCGCTTCCAGACCGAGACCGAGTCCCGTGCGGTGCGGGAGGGCCTGGCCAGCGGCCGGATCGACGTCGTCGTCGGCACCCACCGGCTGTTCTCCGGCGACGTCCAGTTCAAGGATCTGGGATTGGTGGTCATCGACGAGGAGCAGCGCTTCGGCGTCGAGCACAAGGAGTCGCTCAAGAAGCTGCGGCTCAACGTCGACGTGCTCGCGATGAGCGCCACGCCGATCCCCCGCACACTCGAAATGGCCATCACCGGCATCCGCGAGATGTCGGTGATCCAGACCCCGCCCGAGGAGCGGCATCCGGTGCTCACCTTCGCCGGGCCCTACGACGAGGGTCAGGTCGTCGCGGCGGTTCGCCGCGAGCTCGCCCGCGAGGGCCAGGTGTTCTACGTGCACAACAAGGTCCAGACGATCGAGAAGACCGCCCGACGGCTGCGGGAACTGGTGCCCGAGGCGCGCGTGCTCACCGCGCACGGCCAGATGCACGAACATCAGCTCGAACAGGTGATGGAGGATTTCTGGCAGCGGCGCGCCGACGTGCTGGTCTCGACCACGATCGTCGAGTCCGGTCTCGACATCGCCAGCGCCAACACCCTGGTCATCGAGCGTGCCGACCTGCTGGGGCTGTCGCAGTTGCACCAGCTGCGCGGGCGCGTCGGCCGGAGTCGCGAACGCGGCTACGCCTACTTCTTCTATCCCCCCGACAAGCCGCTCACCGAGACCGCGCACGATCGTCTGTCCACCATGGCCGCGCACACAGACCTCGGGTCGGGCATGGCCATCGCGATGAAGGACCTCGAGATCCGTGGCGCGGGCAACCTGCTCGGAGGGGAACAGTCGGGGCACATCGCCGACGTCGGCTTCGACCTCTACGTGCGGCTGGTGGGGGAGGCCGTCAGCGACTTCCGCGGTGAGGACGAGGAACAGGAACCGGAGATGCGGATCGAACTGCCCGTCGACGCCAGCCTGCCCCGCGACTACGTCGAATCCGAGCGGCTGCGGCTCGAGATGTACAAGCGGCTCGCCGAGGTGCGCACGGACGCCGACATCGACGAGCTGGCCGCCGAGATGGTCGACCGGTACGGCCCGCTGCCCGAGCCCACGCGCACGCTGCTGGCGGTGGCCCGGTTCCGGCTGGGTTGCCGTGCCGCCGGCGTCCATGAGGTCGTCGGGCAGGGCAGCTTCGTCCGGTTCGCACCCGCGGCCCTGCCGGAGTCGCGTCAGCTCCGGCTCAAGCGGCTCTACCCGGGGTCGGTGATCAAGGACACCGCGGGGTTCCTGCTGGTGCCCCGGCCCCGAACCGCCCCGGTGGCCGGACAGCCGGTCGTCGGCCTCGAGCTGCTCGAGTGGGCCGCCGCGGTGGTGCGGGACACCTTCGAGCCGGCCCGGACGCCGGCAACCGCCGGCTGACGACTCCAGCGGTCCGGGCCCGCACCGGTCCGGCGGTGGGTTCGGGCTAGACTCGCTCGGGATGACTCGGGCCCCACCGGGTGAGGGAGGATTTTCGATGTCGACTGCTCGTCTGCTCGTCGCGGTGGTGTCCGCGGCGGCCCTGGCCGGATGCGCGGCGCCCTCCGGCGGCACCGCCTTCGACGTCAACGGCGCCACGATCTCGACCCGCGCCGTCGACCAGGCCGCCACCGACTGCGCCAAGCTCGTCGGCAGCACGCATGACAAGATCCGCGAACAGATCGCGACGATGTACCTCCAGGGCCTCATCGCCCAGCAGGTGGCCGCGACCGACAAGGTGGCCATCAGTGCCGGCGAGAAGACGGCGGTGGTCAGCAGCCAGAACCTCGGCCAGCTCATGGACGGGTCGGCCTGCCAGGCCGCGGTCGAGACGTGGCTCAACATCGCCGTGCTGCAGCAGAAGATCGGAGCGCAGAAGCTGCTGGCCGACGCCCAGAAGCTCACGATCCAGGTCAACCCGATCTACGGCCCGTTCCAGGCGAGCAACCTCAGCCTTCCCGGCGGGTCCGGCTCGCTGTCCGGCGTCGGCAGCGGCGCCCCGCTGCCCTGATAGGGAGTGCCCGCCGATGGCCGACCCCACCGCCCACGAACCCATGAGATCGCCGGCCCCCGATGCGTCGGGGGTCCGGGGGCTGGTCGATGTCATGTCGCGGCTGCGGCGTGAGTGCCCATGGGACGCCGAGCAGACGCACCACAGCCTCGTCACCTACCTTGTCGAGGAGGCCGCCGAGGTCGTCGACGCGATCGAGACCGGCGACATCGCCGACCTGCGCGAGGAACTGGGCGACCTGCTGCTGCAGGTGGTGTTCCACTGCGAGATCGAGGCCCAGCGGGGCGGGTTCACCCTCGAGGAGGTCGCCGACGACATCGCCGCCAAGCTCGTCCGGCGTCATCCCTACGTGTTCGACGGGGCCGACGTGCCAGACGACCTGCTGGCGTCGTGGGAGGCGCGCAAGAGGGCCGAGAAGCGCCGCGCCTCGGCCCTCGACGGCATCCCGGGAGCGCTCGACACCCTCGCCCGCGCGCACAAGGTGATCGGTCGCAGCCGACAGCACGGCGTCGACCCCGTGCCCCTGGTCGACGACGACGGCGTCGGCGCGCAGATCCTCGCGCTGGTGGGCCGCGCCCAGGACGCCGGTATCGACGCCGACCAGGCAACCCGCCAGGCGTTGCGGGCTCTCGAACGGCGGATCCGCGAGCAGGAGGCGTCCCGCGGCTGACGAGGCCGCCACCATCGCTCGGGTCGAGATCGCGGGCCACAGCGCACCGGCGTCGGGGTCAGGGTGTGCGCGGTTCGGGTGGGCCGATAGGCTGAGCCCGTCGTCGCGTTGCGGGATCCCCGAATGGGTTCCGGTACGCCTCCCGGCGTGTTGCGACGCGTGTTCACCACAGAAAGGGCGAAGTTCTCCAGTGGCCAGCATTGAATTCATTGACGCCCGCGAGATTCTCGATTCCCGCGGCAATCCCACCATCGAGGTCCAGGTCGTCCTCGACGACGGTTCCGAGGGCCTCGCCGCCGTCCCTTCCGGCGCCTCGACCGGCTTGTTCGAGGCCGTTGAGCTTCGCGACGGCGACAAGGCCCGTTACGGCGGCAAGGGCGTGCTCAAGGCCGTCGAGAACGTCAACGAGACGATCAGCGACGAGGTGACCGGCTTCGAGGCCACTGAGCAGCGCGCTCTCGATCAGGCGATGATCGAGCTCGACGGCACCGACAACAAGGCCAAGCTCGGCGCGAACGCCATCCTCGGCGTGTCGATGGCCGTCGCCAAGGCTGCGGCCGACTCGGCCGGCCTGCCGCTCTACAAGTACCTCGGTGGGCCCACCGCCAACCTGCTGCCGGTTCCGATGATGAACATCCTCAACGGTGGCACCCACGCCGACAGCAATGTCGACATCCAGGAGTTCATGATCGCCCCGATCGGCGCCGAGACCTTCAAGGAGGCGCTCGAGATGGGCGCCGGGGTCTACCACGCGCTCAAGGCGGTACTGAAGTCGCGCGGCCTGGCGACCGGCCTCGGTGACGAGGGCGGCTTCGCTCCCAACCTCGAGAGCAACCGGGCCGCGCTCGACCTGATCGTCGAGGCGATCAAGAACGCCGGCTACACCCCCGGCACCGACGTCGCGCTCGCGCTCGACGTCGCGGCGTCCGCCTTCTTCAACGAGGACGGCACCTACGCCTTCGAGGGGGCCAACAAGACGAGCGACGAGATGATCGCCTACTACGGCGAGCTCATCGACGCCTACCCGCTGGTGTCGATCGAGGACCCGCTGAACGAGGAGGACTGGGAGGGCTTCGCGAAGTTCACCGCCGCCTACGGCGACACGATCCAGATCGTCGGTGACGACCTGTTCGTCACCAACCCGGTGCGTCTCGGCCGGGGCATCGAGGAGAAGTCGGCGAACGCCCTGCTCGTCAAGGTGAACCAGATCGGCTCGCTCACCGAGACCATCGACGCGGTGTCGATGGCCCACCGCGCCGGGTTCCGCACGATGATGTCGCACCGTTCCGGTGAGACCGAGGACACCACGATCGCCGATCTCGTCGTGGCCCTGGGCTGCGGCCAGATCAAGTCGGGCGCTCCCGCCCGCACCGAGCGCGTTGCCAAGTACAACCAGCTCATGCGGATCGAGGACGACCTCGCCGAGGCCGCCCAGTACGCCGGCCGTGGCGCGTTCCCGCGGTTCAGGGCCTGATTCCACCAGACCCTGCGTCACACTGGATCGATGGCACGAGCTTCGCGCGAACATCCCCCGACGGGCAGTGGTCCGGGCCGCGGTACTCCGCGGTCACGGACCACTGCCCGTCCGGCGCAGCGCGCCAACGCTCCGTCACGTACCCGGATCTCGGCCGCACCACAACCGGCTGAGTCCGAGGTGTCGGGCGGGCCCGGCCTGCCCCGGCTGAACCGAGGGCTGCGGCTCACCAACCGGGCGATCGCGCTGATCCTGGTGGTCGTGGTGCTCGCGCTCATGTACGTGTCGAGCATCAAGGTCTACTTCAACCAGCAGGCCGACATCGCTCAGCATGAGGCGAGCATCCGTCAGCACGAGCAGAACATCGCGTCCCTCCAGGACCAGCTCGCCCGCTGGCAGGACCCCAACTACGTCAGGACCCAGGCGCGCGAGCGTCTCGGCTGGGTGATGCCCGGCGAAACCGGCTACAAGGTCTTCACCTCCGGCGGCACCGTCCTCGGCCCCAGCGTGCGCATCGGCACCACCTCGACGCTCCCCCGGGGCGAGCACCCCGCCACCTGGTGGGAGCGGCTGGCCAACTCGATGGCCGTCGCCGACAACCCCGCCCCCGCCAAGGACGAGCCACGCACGGTCACGCCGTCGACCGTGTCCAGCCCCAGCGCGAGTCCCGGCCACTGATGGGCTCGCACGAGGCGTCCGGTGGATCCACGCTTGCGGCCAGGCTGGAGCCGACCACCCCGGCCGACGAGGCCGCGATCGAGGCGCAGCTCGGACGCGACCCACGCGGCGTGGCCGGGATCGCGTGGCGCTGTCCGTGCGGAAGACCCGGGGTGGTTGCCACCGAGCCACGGCTTTCCGACGGCACCCCCTTCCCCACCACCTACTACCTCACCTGCCCCCGGGCCGTCGCTGCGTGCTCAACATTGGAAGCTGGGGGGGTGATGGCCGAGATGACCCGGCGCCTCGCCGATGATCCCGACCTCGCGGCGACGCATCGCAGGGCGCACCAGGCGTACCTGGCCGATCGGGCGTCGCTCGGCGACGTGCCCGAGATCGCGGGTGTCAGCGCCGGGGGCATGCCCACGCGGGTCAAGTGCCTGCACGCGCTCGTCGGGCACGCGCTGGCCGCCGGTCCGGGGGTCAACCCGCTCGGTGACGAGGCCGTCGCTCTCATCGGCGAATTCTGGCGGCGTCCCTGCCTCGACGTCGCCGACGCGAAGGACTCGTGATGGGCCCCCGGTACGCCGCGGTCGACTGCGGCACCAACTCGATCCGGTTGCTGGTCGCCGATGTCGGCGCCGACGGACGCCTCGTCGAGCACGACCGGCGCCTCGAACTTGTCCGTCTCGGGCAGGGCGTCGACGCCACCGGCAGGTTCCATCCCGACGCGCTGTCGCGGACCTTCGCCGCGTGCGACCACTTCGCCGAGGTGATCCGGGCATTCGGCTGCGATCGCATCCGGTTCGTGGCCACCTCGGCCGCCCGTGACGTCAGCAACCGGGCCGAATTCTTCGCCGGAGTCGAGCAGCGCCTCGGCGTGGTCCCGGAGGTGATCCCGGGTGCCGAGGAGGCCCTGCTGTCGTACACGGGCGCGCTGAGTGGCGTCCCGGACGCCGCCGATCCGGTGCTGGTCATCGACATCGGCGGCGGATCCACCGAACTCGTCGTCGGATCCGGCGGCGTGGTGTCCACCGCGGTCAGCCTCAACATGGGATCGGTGCGGCTGCGGGAACGCTTCCTGCGCGACGACCCCCCGACACCGGATCAGGTCGCCGCCGCCCGGGAGTTCGTCCGTGATCTGCTCGACGGGTCGGGGGTCGACCTCGACGCCGCGCGCAGCGTCATCGGCGTGGCCGGCACGGTCACGTCCCTCTCCGCGATCGACCAGCACCTCGACGTCTACGACCCGGAGCGGGTGCACGGGTCGCGGCTGTCCCGGACACGCATCGCCGCCCTCGCCGCCCGTCTGCTCTCGCTCACCGGCCCGCAGATCGAGGCCGGCACCTGCCTGCCGCCGAAGCGGGCGGAGGTCATCGCCGGGGGTGCCCTGATCTGCGAGGAGATCGCGAACCGCACGGGCGCCGGGCATCTCACGGTTTCCGAGAGTGACATCCTCGACGGCATGGTGCTGGCGATGGCCGGGGCAGGTTCGCCCGGGGCGTAATGGCGGCCGGCGGCGCCATCGTCGGCTGCGCATAGGGTGGCCGCATGGCACACATCACACTTCGCGGAAACCCTGTCAGCACCGTGGGCGAACTTCCCGCGGTGGGCACCGAGGCTCCGGCCTTCTCCCTCGTGGGCAACGACCTGTCCGAACTCACCTCCAGCAGCCTCTCCGGCCGTCGGGTCGTACTGAACATCTTCCCGTCGCTCGACACGGGTGTCTGCGCGACCAGCGTCCGGAAGTTCAACGAACTGGCCGCCGGACTCGAGAACACGACGGTCGTGTGCGTGTCGCAGGACCTGCCGTTCGCTCAGGCGCGGTTCTGCGGCGCCGAGGGCATCGACAACGTCGTCACGGCTTCGGGCTTCCGCAGCTCCTTCGGTGAGGACTACGGCGTCACCATCGCCGACGGCGGCATGACCGGCCTGCTGTCGCGCAGCGTCGTCGTCTACGACGAGCAGGGCAGGGTCGTCTACACCCAGCAGGTGCCCGACATCACCAGCGAGCCCGACTATGAGGCGGCGATCGCGGCCCTCGGCTGACCCACATCCGGACGCATCGCCGCCCCGCAGCGCGTCAGGAGAGGAGATATCCCGCCAGGATCTGGATCGTGTTCACCTGGTTGGAGGCCAGCGCCTTGCCGCTCCGGGCCCTGAGCTGATTATTGAAGGCACGTTGTTGAAGGCGCGCATCACGTGCGTGACGACATTCATGCGGCCGGCGTCGTCAGCGGCCTGCGCCGCGGCGAGCTTGTCGCGCAGTCCTGCTGCCACGTCGGGATCGGTCGACCACGAGGTGATCAGGCTGCACAACTGGGCGCTGGAGCCTGTGACGATGAGCGTGGCGCTCGTCGTGCCTCCCGATCCGCCATTCCAGTCCTGGCTGCAATAGCAGGTGAACATCGACTTGGCCAGGATGTTGTAGATACCCGGTTCGGTCGGGGCCGTGACCGTCACGATGTCGGTCTGCGTCCTGCCGGTGAAACAAATGTTCTCCAGGCAGCCGAGGGGAGAACTCTGTCCGATGAAGCCGATGGGAACGTTGTCGAAGCAGCTGGGGCAGTAGCGGTGGGTGTCGCTGACGGTGGTGGTGAGCCAGACGGAGGATCCCGACGCGACGACCGCCTGGGTTCCCGACTCCCCGTTGATCCGCATGGTGCTGGTGGTGGCGAAGCCGACAGTGATCGGCGATGCGGGTGCGGTTGGGAGTGTGCGGGCGGCGAAGGCGGATCCGGTGCTGGCGAACAGTGATTTGCTCAACCTCGAAAAGCTACGTATTTTGGCATGATCCTTTCGGTCCATGACGGATTTTCCGCCGTCCTCGCGGACGGATGGATGGTGCACCGGCGACATCAACATCGCCTGGTATCTCGCAGTTCACAACGCCCCTTGGTTGACGGGATCAGCGAAGGGGGCGATGTCGGCGTCGACAAGACTCATCAAATTCCCTCGGCGAGCTGGTGGCTCGGATCCGGCGAATGTCGAGCCGCCCCGGCAAAGAGGGGTAGGCCGCATGACCTGCGATCAGGATGTCTCGGCAGGGGCATCGGGGCGACGCTCACGGCTCACCCGTCGAGGATGCCGTCGTCGACCCCGCCCGGATGGAAGATCCGGTAGGGGATCGCCTCGCTCCACCTGACATCCCCTCCGATGGATCGCGACGGCCACGCTCATCGCAGGGGTGATGTGCGCTCCAGCGACCTCTCCGGCGACACCCCCACGGTGGCTGCGAGCCTGCCGGGCACGGGGTCGAGCGTGTCGGGGCGTCGCGAATCACCATCCCGGCGGAGGGTCCCCGGGCATTCGGGTCGGTGGGCGCGGCGCTCTCGACCCTGTCGGCCCGGCCCGGACGCATCAGCCCGGATTCCGTTCTCACCATCGTGTGGGTGCGGTGCCCCCGACGGGATTCGAACCCGCACTGCAGCGGGTTTAAGCCGCTTGCCTCTGCCGGTTGGGCTACGAGGGCCACGGTCACGCTAGCGCACGGCCGCTCCGCCGAGGGTGTCCGGCTGGCCAGGGAACGACCGGGGTTTGACACCTGAGCCGTTCCGCGTTCCGCACGTACACTGGGACAGCAAGGACGCCGACCAGTGCCGGCGTTCAATGGCACGAAAGGCGACTTGAATGGCCAACCCGATCTTCACCCAGTCGGAGACGTTCTCCGGGCGCGCACCGCGGGGGCACGCGCGGGGCTACGCGCAATATCCCTCTCAGCAGTACCCCGGCGGGCCCGAGCAGGAAGTGTACGGCGACGCGACCGGCCGGATCCCTGTCGAGACCGGCGAGTTGATGACGTACGACGACGTGATCGCCAAGACCGGTCTCGCGCTGTTCGGCGTCGCGGCGTCCGCGTTCGCCGCCTACCAGTACCTGGCGATGCACTACACGCCGGCACTCATGACCGGCGGCCTGCTCATCAGCGCCATCGTCGGGTTCCTCACGGTGCTGATCGTCGCCGGACGCCGGAAGGTCTCACCCGTCGGCGTGATTGTCTACTCCCTGGTCGAGGGGGTGTTCATCGGAATCCTCACGCTCATGTTCGAGTCGATGTACCCGGGGATCGCGTTGCAGGCGGTCGTCGGCACCTTCGCGGCCGCCGGCGCCACGCTCGCGGCGTACAAGTTCTTCAACATCCGAGTGAGCGACAAGTTCCGCAAGTGGGTCGTCATCATGACGATGGCGTTCGCGGCGCTGATGTTGGTCAACCTCGTGCTCGCCCTGGTCGGCCTCAACACGGGCATGGCGGGCTTCGGGCTGATGGGCCTGGTCATCTCGCTGCTCGGCGCGGGCCTCGCGGTCTTCAACCTGATCGTCGACTTCGACTACGTCGAACGGGCCGTGGCCAACCAGGCCCCGGCCAGCGAGTCGTGGCGCGCGGCGCTCGGCATCACGGTCACCATGGTCTGGCTCTACACCGAGATCCTGCGGATCCTGTCATACATGCGTCGCTGACGCATCGTCATCGAACTCACCGTTCCACGTCCCCGGCCGGCATGCCCGACCGGGGACGTGGAGCGTTCCGCGCGTCGGCGGCGTCCCGATGGGTGGTTCACTGCAGGGGCACGTGGATGAGGTGCTTGTCGAGCAGGGACCGTGACCCGGACGTCCAGGGCAGACCCCGCCATTGCCGGATCGGGATCCACGCTGCCCGCGCCGTGGTGCCGTCGATGTCGATCACGGTGGGGGTGGTGGGCTCGCCGCACGTCGCCGTATAGATGATCCTCAGGGCGTGGAAGTCCTCGAGCACCCCGTTGGGAGCACGGCCGATCCAGTGATCGGACTGGAGGTCGATGAGGCGGTTGATCCGCACCTCCTGGCCGGTCTCTTCGGCCACCTCACGCATCAGCCCCTCGTGTGGCCACTCGCCCGGCATCAGGCCGCCGCCGGGGAGCTGCCACAGCCCGGGTACCGCGGTCTTGTCGGAGCACTCGCAACCGAGGACGCCGCGCGGCGACCGGATCACGGCGTAGGCCGCGATCCTCTGGTTGAGCACGGGCACCTCGCCCGGTTCGATGGTGAGGCTGGGATCGGCCCCCCGGTGTTTGATGCGGGGGGGCCGTGACGAATGTGTGCGGCGCGACACCTGCACCGTGAGGACGACCTCATCGTCGGCCATCCGGGCCGACAGCAGATTGTTGATGACGAACCCACGGCGCCATAGTTCCTGATGAGGATTCTGACCGTGTTGCACCGTGAGGCCGACCAGTTCGCCCGCCCCCGGGGAACTCACTCCTACGATGCGCATCCCTTCATCATGACACGACCGGCCCCGGACGCCCCGAAGGTCGGCTGCGGGCCGGTCCGTGCGCAACGGACGACGACGCCGCCGGATCGGCGCGGTCGGGCGGTCTGCGCCGGAACGGGTCAGCCGCCGACGAGTGCGGTGACCTCGGTGCCGTCGAGGGTGAACGCCCGGGTTTGGTCGTGGGCGGTCACCCGCAGCACCGGCTGCGCAAGTTTGTCGCGCCGGTCGATCACCCAGTGCACCGACGCGGCGTCCGAGGGCGACACGGACGACCCGGCGGACGGGGCGACCGCGCTGGGGCTCACCGGTGCCCCGATCGAGGCGAGCTGCACGATGCGGGCGATGACCGCGGGCTGCACGAGCGACACGTCGAACAATTCGGGCAGCTGGCCCTTCTCGGACGCCGCCCACTGGGGCAGGCTCTTCGGACGGGTGACCACGTCGATCACTCCGGGCTGGCTTCCCGGAAGGTCGACGTAGAGGCCGCTACCGGGGTTGTAGCCGATGGCTCCGGCCTGGGTGGCGTTGCCGACACAGTCTCGCAGTGCCTCGCTGATGCCGGCGGCGGTGGCGAAGTCGACGGTGTGCACCAGGGTGCCGTCGGGGCGGAAGAACACGGTCGCCGACTCCGGGTTGGTGGTCACCGTCATCAGCACCTGCCCCTGGTTGTATTCGACGATCTGC
>JAJXWF010000237.1 GCA_021781735.1 Actinomycetes bacterium | reverse complement strand
GGGGTCGGGCTCTAGGGGGTCGGGTTCGATGGGGTCGGGTTCGATGGGGTCGGGTTCGATGGGGTCGGGTTCGATGGGGTCGGGTTCGACGGGGTCGGGCTCTACGGGGTCGGGTTCGGGGCGCTGGCGATTTCGACGGTTGTGCTGGCGATGTCTGCCGGGCTGCTGGCGATCGCTGCCGATTCGGTGGTGTTTTCGCCAGCCGGAGCAGAGATCGCCAGCCGTTCGGACGCCGTCGTGTCGGGGTTGTCGACCCGCGATGGGCGTGGGCGATCCGCACCTCGGCAGCGTTCCGCCGCCGGGCGGTCGATCGATACCTGTGGGGGGTATGGCGCGAAATCTGGGCACTCCCAATCGGGGCGGAGGACAACCACCGATCAGCCGCCCGCAAGCGTCGGGACGGTGATCCGCTGGGTCGCCCCGGCCATCGGGGATCCCCGATGGCCGGCATCGCGAGCACGCTCCTCGTGGGTCTGTTCCTGATACTCGCCGCATCCGGCGTCCACCTCGCGACCGTGTTGGAGCGGACGCTGCTCCGCACCCTGTCCCTCAAATCGGGCTGGGCGCCGCGGGCGCATGCTTTGTCGAGGTTCCACCTGCGGTGGTAGCTCGGGACGCAGGTGTTCCCCGCGGTCCACGTCGAGATGTCGTTCGCGTATCCGTAAGCCGTGGTTGTCTCGGATTTCGGTTCTGGAGCGGTCGTCGAGATGTCCGTGTTCCTCGCTCCCTGCTCATCGCGGTGGTCTGGGCGCGGCGTGAGGGTGCGCTGCGAGGGGGCTGAGAAGCCGGCTCGCCCGGCTGGCGGTCTCCGGGGCACACGTGCTGGTCGTCGAGGGCACCGGGTCGTTCACGCCCCACGTTGCGGCCGAGTGGGCGATCTCCGCTGGGGTGGCCGTCGGCGTCCACCCCAGCGGACGCCGACGTGCTCCTGCGGGTCGGGCTGATCGTCGGGGAGCTGGCCGCCGTCACCGAGCACCTATGGCATGCGCTGCCCGGCCCGCGCGCGATGCCCTGATCGACTGCCGCGATGCGCAGGCCCCGAGTCTGCTCGACGACCTGCGGCTCAGCGTGCAGCGGTCCCGCATCCTGCGCTGGTCGCTGCGACGCACGGGCATCATCGACGCCGATACGGGGTGTGACCTCGGGCTGCCCCGGGATCGGTGGGCGACTGCTTCGAGCGGCTGCTGAGCGTGCTGGACCGCGCCGCCGCGCTCGCGCCCGCTCGGGCCTCCGTACCGGGAACCCTCGCGCCCGCTCCGGACACTCGCGCGGTCCCTTCGCAATCCAGCGCGCCGATCACCGCGGACGCATTGGCGCAGCTGGGCACAGGCCTCGAACTCGCCGAACCCGCTGGTCGGCGCATACTGGTTGCCCGACGTCGCCCTCGTCCTCGGCTCCGAGCGTTCGCTGATGTCCCACCTCGTCGCCTCCGCGGTCATCCATGTCGCGGCGTTCCCCGCGACCACCGCTCTTCCGGACGCCCGCACGATCGGCGGGCACGCCGGCCTGGGACGCACCCGCTCTTCCGGACGCCCGCACGATCGGCGGGCACGCCGGCCTGGGACGCACCCGTCCCGTGCTGGGCGGCGCACTGATCGTCGCCCTCCTCGGCCCCATGGACCGGGCACCCTCCGGAGTGTTCGTGGACAAGCTCCTGGCGGCCGCCGGCGGATGGGACGCCGGCGTCCAGCTCACCGCGGTGCTGTTGGTCAACGACAGCCCGGTCTCGCTCTTCTGCTCGCTGCGCTGGAGCACACCGGTGCTGCAGCGCGGACAACCACGGGTCGCGCCTCGGCGCTGGTCCGGACGATGGCGGTGGCCGGGACGGGGGCCGCACTCCTCACCGGGCTCCTGGCCGGCCCGCTGGGGAGCGCCCTGAGCGGGGGGCCGCTTCGCCGAGTGGGGATCATCCCGGTGCCTGGCCAGGGCCCACTCAGGGTCGGATTCTCAGCCGTCGCACGTAGCCTTACTGTGGCGTACGGGCGGGAACACCCCACGGCGGGGACGACCCCACGGCCCGTAGGAAGGCCGGCGTCCATGATCGAAGCACGTGAACTCACCAAGAGGTACGGCGAGAAGACGGCGGTCGACAAGCTCACGTTCACCGTGCAGCCGGGTATCGTCACCGGTTTCCTCGGGCCCAATGGTGCCGGTAAGTCCACCACCATGCGGCTGATCCTCGGCCTCGATCGGCCCACCGCGGGCACGGTGACCGTCGACGGCCTGCCCTATGTACAGCATCGGGACCCGCTCCGGGTGGCTGGTGCGCTGCTCGAGGCGCGAGCGGTGCACACCTCGCGCTCTGCCTACAATCACCTGCTCGCGCTGGCGGCCACTCACGGCATCCGCCGGTCACGTGTCGACGAGGTGATCGACTTCGTCGGACTCGACCAGGTGGCCCGCAAGCGGGCCGGGGCGTTCTCGCTCGGCATGGGCCAGCGGCTGGGCATCGCCTCGGCGATCCTTGCCGACCCGAGCAACCTGCTGCTCGACGAGCCGGTCAACGGCCTCGATCCCGAGGGGATCCTGTGGATCCGCACCACCCTGCGGGAACTGGCCGCCGACGGACGCACCGTGTTCGTCTCCAGCCACCTCATGAGCGAGATGGCCCTCACCGCCGACCACCTCATCGTGATCGGCCGCGGCCGGCTGATGGCCGACACGACCACCGCGGACTTCATCGCCCGATCGTCCGGTCAGGCCGTCACCGTCGTGTCCCCGGACGCCGAACGGCTCGGAGGGGCACTCGCCGGTCCCGGCGTGGCCATGACCAGGACCCAGCCCAACCGGCTCGAGGTCCAGGGGATGAGCGCGGCCGACATCGGCGTCGTGGCCGCCCGGATCGGTGCCGTGCTGCACGAACTCACACCGCAGCAGGCCTCTCTCGAAGAGGCGTTCATGACGATGACCCGCGACGAGGTCGAGTTCCACAGCCACCACGTCACCGAGACCGACGACAGGACCGCAGCATGAGTACCACCACCACGCTCGCGCCCGCGCGGGTCCCGCAGGCACCGACGGACACCGGTCATCGGGTGAGCTTCGGCCGGGTCTTCGCCTCGGAGTGGATCAAGTTCCGATCGCTGCGCAGCACCTGGTACACGCTGCTCGCCGCGGTGCTCGCGATGGTGGGGATCGGCGGGCTCATCTCATGGGCGACGAACAACCGCTGGGATCACGCTCCGGCACGGGAACTGGCCGGGTTCGAGCCGATCATCACCAGCCTCCGAGGCGTCGACCTGGCCCAGCTCGCGATCGGCGTGCTCGGCGTCCTGCTGATCTCCGGTGAATACGCGACGGGGATGATCCGCTCGACCCTCACCGCCGTGCCGACCAGGCTGCCCGTGCTGTGGGCCAAGACCCTGCTGTTCGCCGTCGCGACTGCGGTGTCGATGTTCGTCGCCAGCGTCGCGGCGTTCCTACTCGGCCAGTACCTTCTGGGCGTTCATGGCACCACACTGTCGGCGCCGGGGGCCACGCGCGCGATTCTCGCGGTGGCCGGATATCTCACGCTGGTGGGCGTCCTCGCCGTCGCGTTGGGCTTCATCATCCGCAGCACCGCGGGCGGCATCGCGACCCTGGTCGGGCTGTTGCTCGTCCTTCCGGGCATCGGACAATTGCTGCCCTCAGACTGGCAGCCGCACATCCTGCCCTACCTCCCGAGCAACGCGGGCGCGGCGATGTTCACCGTGCGGGCAGACCCCACCCTGCTGTCGCCGACCGGTGGCCTGGTCACGCTGCTGGTGTGGGTCGTCGTGGCGCTGCTGGGCGCCGCGGTGCTCCTCCGTCGCCGGGACGCCTGAACGCACCGGGGCCCGACGGGGGAGTGCCTCCTCCGTCGGGCCCCGCTCAA
>JAJXWF010000236.1 GCA_021781735.1 Actinomycetes bacterium | reverse complement strand
CATGGACGAGGGCATGATCGACGGCGTGGAGGCGATGGATCGCTTCTGCAAGCTGGTCGCCAGCGAGCCCGACATCTGCCGGGTGCCGATCATGGTCGACTCGTCGAAGTGGCAGGTGATCGAGGCCGGTCTCAAGACCATCCAGGGCAAGCCGATCGTCAACTCGATCTCGATGAAGGAGGGCCTCGGGCCGTTCATCGAGCAGGCGAGGCTGTGCCGCAAGTACGGTGCGGCCGTCGTGGTGATGGCCTTCGACGAGTCCGGACAGGCCGAGACCTTGGAACGGCGGATCGAGATCAGCCGCACGGCCTACCGGGTGCTCACCGAGCAGGTCGGCTACCCGGCCGAGGACATCATCATCGACCCCAACATCTTCGCGCTGGCCACCGGCATCGAGGAGCACGCCCCGTACGGCTCCGACTTCATCGAGGCGACCCGCTGGATCAAGCGGAACCTGCCGGGCGTGCTCGTGTCGGGCGGGGTGTCGAACGTGTCGTTCTCGTTCCGCGGCAACAATCCGGTGCGCGAGGCGATCCACGCGGTGTTCCTCTACCACGCGATCCGGGCGGGTATGGACATGGGCATCGTCAACGCCGGCCAACTCGGCGTCTACGACGAGATCGACCCCGACCTGCGGGAACGGATCGAGGACGTCGTGCTCAACCGGCGTCCCGACGCCGCCGAGCGGCTGCTCGAGATCGCCGAGCGGTACAACCGGCAGGCGGGGACGGTCGAGACGACGGTCGAGGAGTGGCGCACCCTCCCGGTGGCCGAGAGGGTCAGCCACGCCCTGGTCAAGGGCATCGACGCCTACATCGAGGCCGACGCCGAAGAGCTGCGTGCCGAGGTGGACGCGCGCGGCGGCCACCCGATCGAGGTGATCGAGGGTCCGCTCATGGACGGCATGAACGTCGTGGGCGAACTGTTCGGCGCCGGCAAGATGTTCCTCCCCCAGGTCGTCAAGTCTGCCCGGGTGATGAAGAAGGCGGTCGGCTACCTCACCCCGTTCATCGAGGCGCAGCAGGCACCCGGCGAGACCCGCAAGAACGGCACAATCGTGATGGCCACGGTGAAGGGCGACGTGCACGACATCGGCAAGAACATCGTCGGGGTGGTGCTGCAGTGCAACAACTTCGACGTCATCGATCTCGGCGTGATGGTGCCCGCGCAGAAGATCCTCGCGGCCGTCGAGGAGCACGGGGCGGACCTCATCGGCCTGTCGGGGCTGATCACCCCCTCGCTCGACGAGATGGTGAACTTCGCCGCCGAACTCGAACGGCTCGGCATCGACAAGCCGCTGCTGCTGGGCGGGGCCACCACGTCGAAGGCGCACACCGCGGTGAAGGTGGCGCCGAAGTACTCCGGCCCGGTGGTGTGGGTCAAGGACGCGTCCCGATCGGTGCCGATCGCCTCCCAGTTGCTGTCGCCCACCGGCCGCGAACGACTGATGACCGAGGTCGACGCCGAGTACGCGGCGATCCGCGCGCGGCACGCCGGCAAGGCGGGCGAGCGGGTGCTCGTGAGTCTGGACGCCGCCCGAGCGAACGCCCCCCGCCTCGACTGGTCGGGTCACCGGCCGATGCGCCCGCGGCTGATCACCCGCCAGGATCCCGCCGTGTGCACCGACGAGTTCTGCCAGTTGCACACCGGCGAGACCGAGTTCGTCAGGATCATCCACGACTACCCGATCGAGGAACTGCGCGACTACGTCGACTGGAACCCGTTCTTCGCCGCGTGGGAGATCCGCGGCCGGTTCCCCGACCTGCTGCACAACCCCGCCTCCGGTGAGGCGGCCAGCCGGCTGTTCGACGACGCCCAGGAGATGCTCGAGCGGATCATCGGCGAGCGCTGGCTGCGGGCCAACGCGGTGCTCGGCCTGTTCCCCGCGAACTCGCAGGGCGACGACACGATCATCTACACCGACGAGCGCCGCGGCGAGGTGCGGGCCGTGCTGCACCACCTGCGCCAGCAGGGTGCCCACCGCGACGGGATCTCGCACAAGTCGAACGCCGACTGGGTGGCGCCCGTCGGGTCGGGCGTCGACGACTGGGTCGGCGCGTTCGCCGTCACCGCCGGGCTGGGCAGCCACGCCAAGGTGAACGAGTTCAAGGAGTCACTCGACGACTACTCGGCGATCCTGCTCGAATCGCTCGCCGATCGGCTGGCCGAGGCGTTCGCCGAACGGCTGCACCAGCGCGTCCGCACCGACTTCTGGGGGTATGCGGCGTCCGAGCAGCTGAGCAACGACGACCTCATCGCCGAGAGCTACACCGGCATCCGCCCGGCCCCCGGGTACCCCGCCTGCCCCGACCACACCGAGAAGGCCACCCTGTGGCAGTTGCTCGACGTCGAGGCGAACGCCGGCATCCACCTCACCGAGTCGATGGCCATGTGGCCCGGTGCCGCCGTGTCGGGGTGGTACTTCTCCCACCCCGAGGCGCAGTACTTCGTCGTCGGGCGTCTGGGACGTGACCAGGTCGCCGACTACGCCCGACGCAAGGGCTGGACGCTGGCCGAGGCCGAACGGTGGCTCTCACCGAACCTCGGCTACGAGCCGGAGGACTGAGCCACGCGGGGTTGGATCGGGCGCCTCCGGAACAGGGCCCCGGCTGATCGGGCCGGTAGGGTGAAGGGTATGGACGAGTCGCTCAGGAACCTCCAGCGTCCCGTCGCGCTGCTGGCCTTCGAAGGCTGGAACGACGCCGCCGACGCGGCCACCGCCGTGGTCGCCCACGTGGGCCTCGTCTACGACGCCGACGTGGTCTACGAGATCGACGGCGACGACTTCTACGACTACCAGCAGACCCGTCCGCGGGTGGTCGCGGAGGGCGAGAACAGGGTCATCGAGTGGCCGAGCACCACGATCGGGGTCGCCCACGCCGGTGACCGCGACTTCGTGCTGATCAGTGGCCCCGAGCCGAACATGCGCTGGCGCGCCTACACCCAGGCGATCATGACCGTGCTGCGCTCGGTGCAGCCCGAGCTGGTCGTGGTGATGGGCGCCATGCTCACCGAGGAGCCGCATTCACGGCCGCTGCACGTGATGGCGGTCAGTGACGACCCCCGGGTGCGTGACCAGCTCGGCGTCCAACCCAGTGAGTACGAGGGACCCACCGGCATCGTCGGTATCGTCGCCGACGCCTGCTCCCGCGCCGGCTACTCGGTGGTCAGCGTCTGGGGATCGGTCCCCCACTACGTGGCGAACCCGCCCAACCCGAAGGCGACCCTGGCGATGGTGCGCCGGCTCGAGGATCTGCTCAACAAGACCCTCGAGCTCGGCGACCTGCCCGACCTCGCAGCCGCCTGGGAGCGTGGCGTCAACCAGTTGGCCTCCGATGACCCCGAGGTCGCCGAGTACGTCGCGCGGCTCGAACGCAACCAGGACGCCTCGGACCTGCCCGAAGCAACCGGCGAGTCGATCGCCGCGGAGTTCCAGCGCTACTTCCGCCGGCACGAACGCTGACCGACGCGGTGGGCCGGTGGGCAGCTCAGTGGGCGCACCCGCCGACCGCGGCGTCTCGCAGGTCACGCACCATCGCATCGGCATCGTCGGCGCCGTAGACCGCCGAGCCCGCGACGAACGTGTCGGCGCCCGCTTCCGCGCAGCGGGCGATGGTCTCGAGCGACACTCCCCCGTCGACCTGGAGCCAGATTTCCCGGCCCGTGCGGCCGATCAGCTCGCGGGTGCGGCGGATCTTCGGCAGCACGAGGTCGAGGAACCCCTGGCCGCCGAAGCCGGGCTCGACGGTCATCAGCAGGACCATGTCGAGTTCGTCGAGCATGTCGGCGTACGGCTCGATCGGTGTGGCGGGCTTGAGCGCCATCGAGGCGCGGGCTCCCAGCCGCCGCAGTTCG
>JAJXWF010000235.1 GCA_021781735.1 Actinomycetes bacterium | reverse complement strand
GTTGAGTTCTTTGACCGAGGTGTAGGTGCCGCGGTGGATGGCTTGGCGTTCGATGACGGAGAACCAGACCTCGACCAGGTTCATCCACGACGCGTGGGTGGGCGTGAAGTGGACGGCCACGCGGGGGCGGGTGCTGGGGCGCCCCGACTGGCAGGCTTGAGAGGGTGGACACCGGGCCAGCGACCATCCGACGCGCAGAGCCGTCCGACGCCAGCGGCGTGCGGCCACTCGCGCGCACCTTCGCGACGTCGTTCGTGCTCGAGCGCGCCGCCTTCGACCGCTCCTATCCAGCCCTGCTCGCGGGGGCGAACTCGCTGGTGCTCGTCGCGACGACACCGGAACTTGGCGTGGCGGGCTACCTCCTGGCGCACGCGCACACAACCTTCCTCGCCAACGGGCCGGTGGCCTGGATCGAGGAGGTGATGGTCGATCAACGCATACGGCGGCGCGGCGTCGGGCGGGCCCTCATCGCAGAGGCAGAGGGCTGGGCCCGCGCAACCGGCGCCAAGTACGTGGCGCTGGCCAGCCGACGCGCCGGACCCTTCTACCTGGCGCTCGGTTACGAGGACTCGGCCGTCTTCTTCAAGAAGACCCTTGGTGAGCAGGTGTAGCAGGAGGCGCGTCGGTCGCGGGGTAGGGGTCGAGGCCTTCCGATGATGGGAGTTCTCACGCTGCCCATCGGGAAGACCTCGACCTGGTTCGACATCCTCTATACGGACCCCCGAATCAACGAGGGCGGTCCCGAGCTGCGTGGCCGTCCCGCCCTACTGGTCACCGTCTCCGGCGGCAACTACGGGCCCGGATCGCCGAAGGAGGGATGGGACCACTCCACCTCCTCGCTGCAGCGCATCTTCGTTGACGTGTTTGGGCTCGACGTCACTGTCGTCGACCGCCGGTTCACCCTGGTCGGCGTCAACCCGGCCCTCGACCAGTTCAAGGACATCGCCGACGCGGTGCGCGTCGAGGCAGTGCGCGCAGCCGAGGTCGAGGAGCGCAAGCTTGCTGAATCAGACGCCCGCAAGGCGGCCCAAGAGTAAGGAGAGCACTGAGAAGCAGAAGGGTGCGCGTCTTCGTCGCTGGCGGTACCGGCCATTGCGGTTCGTGCATCATTCCCGAGCTCATCACTGCCGGGCATGCGGTCACCGCCCTGGCCCGGTCGGACAAGGCGGCGGTGGCCGTGTTCAGTGCGCAGGTGCACCGCGACGCCATTCAGAACCTCAAGGGGCTCCAGGTGGCAGCTGCGGACTCGGACGGTGCTGATGATCACCTGGTGTCGGGACTTCGCCTGGCGCCCCCTTGAGACCCGCTCCGAGAGAGCGGGTGTCGCCGCACCCCACACGAACCCCACCAGCGGGATGCTCGGCGCCACGCGTCGGGCACGACAACGTCCTGACCTGCAGACACGCAGCCGAGGACAACGCGACACACGTGCCCTCCCGACCGGCGTCGGCACGGGCAACGGCCTCTGACCCACGCGAATGGTCAGCGCATGGACCGCAAGATCATCGGGCATCTCGACGGCCGGCATCATCAACATCGCCCTGACCAGCACAAACACAGTGCGCCTGGGCAGATTCGAACTGCCGACACCCGATTTAGGAGAGCGACGCAGAACACGGGTCAAGGCGCGCACCTGCGGCAATACTCGCCGTCAGCGCCATGGATGCAAGGGCTACAGGGTTTCCACTGACCTGGCACTGACCCGGAGGCATCGGCCACCCGGCATCCACAGAGACGTCGACCGCCAGGCCTCGGCGGACGCACGGACATGCCGACGTGCGGCGTTGCCGGATCTTGCCATCTCACGATCCAGGCGCCACAATTGTGGTCATGAGTATCGAGCCGCTCCGGGAAGTCCGAGACCACTTCAGCGACGTCATCGACCGCGTCGAGCATGATCACGAGCGAGTGACGGTGACTCGGAACGGACGGGCCGCAGCCGTGATCGTGAGCCCGGACGACCTGGCCGAGCTCGAGGAGACCCTCGCAGTGCTCAGCGACCCAGACGCCCTGGCGGACATCCGCGAAGCCGATGCAGCGTACGCCACTGGTGATGTCGTGCGAGGCGTCGATGCCGTGCGTGCCCTGCGGCCGTGACTGAGCCCGACGCCTACGAGCTCGTCCTGACCCCGCCCGCGATACGAGCGATCCGATCGGGACTACCTGAAGCCGTCGCGGCGGCAGTTGTCGAGTTCCTCACCGGCACGCTCGTCTCCAATCCGCGCCGGGTGGGCAAGCAGCTGCGCGGCGAGCTCGCGGGGATCCACTCGGCCAGGCGCGGGACCTACCGTGTCCTGTACCGGATCAACGACGACCGCCACGAGATCATCGTTCTGCGCATCGACCACCGCAGCGAGGCCTACCGACCCCGGTAAGCGCTCATGCCGCGATGCGCCCTCGGACTTTAGCCGGGTTCCTCGGTGCGCAGATCATTGATCAGCCACCCCAGGGCGGACACGGCATTCGAGTAGCGCGGGTTCTGGTTGGACTTCGGCTCGCAGTCGTTTCGCTGGCGGCGCAGCGCCTCGACCATCCGCTCGTGTCAACGGCTGTGAGTCTCGGGGTGGCTGGTCTGGGATTGGCTGCCAGGGTGGTGCCGGTCGTTGCGACCGGGTCGTGACTCATGTCAACGATGGCCCCGCGAGGGTGCTCTTCAGTCCGACGCGTCCGGCCCGTCGGGGACCGACGCCGCCCTGGTCCACCTCAGCGTCCTGATCAGGAGATTGTCCGCCCGCTTGCGGTCGTGGCCCGTCACAGTCCTGGCGTGAACTGACTTCCTCCCAGGTCGGCGTCGGTCGTAGCGGCCGGCCCGTGTTCCCGGACAGGAAAGAAGCTCAACCGCCGTGCCCATCGTTGCTCAGTCCCGCCCGTTCGTCACCGCCCTCCCGACCTGCGGCGCCTTGCCCGTCATCGTCTCGGCCCTAGCGCCGGAGCAGCGGCTGCCGTGCCTGTTCGACATGGGAGGCGAGGATGAGCCACCACACGATGACGGCGGCAACCGGTGATCCAGCCAGCGGCCTCAACTCATCCCGTAGGGCGGCACGGCGCGCATCTACTGCGAGGTGAACCATGCGCCGGTGCAGACTCGCCCGGAAGCCCGGGTGCGCATAGGTATGCAAACTGGTCGACTCGTCAGCCCGGCACAGAGCTTCCGCGCGTTGACAGCAACCCGTGTAGCAACCCGGCGACGATCGGCCCCGTCCGCGGGTGTCCGCCCACGACCACACATCCCGCGCGACCAGCACAAACGAACGCCAGCGGACACCGGCGAACGTCGTTCCGATGACTGACACGGAAGAGGTCACTGGTTCGATCCCAGTATCGCCCACCATATTTGTGCAGGTCAGAGGTCATTTCGGGTTCACCCGGAGCGGCCTTCGTGTACGTCCGTACCCCAACGCGTACCCCAACGGCGCAGGCGGCGGACGCCAGCGGACACGCCGAAGACGGCTGTGCTGCGCTGGCCGGTGCGACTCCCTGAGCCGTTCTCGCAGTTCAGTGGCTCGCGAGCACACCTCCCTGACGGGCGACGACCCCGTACCCGTTACGTGCGGCGGAAGGGGTCACGCGTCCGGCGCACTTTCGCACCCGCGACGCCCTGGAGCGTCCAGCAGGCCCAGGTTGGCACCGTCGGAGCGTGCTCGCGGCGAGCGTCGGCCACGACGTCGACACGGAACTCTTGAATGGGGTCTGGGCACCTGCTTGCCTGCGGACCCGTCACCGGTGTCGCCACCAGGCGCGCACCGCACCTAAGCCTCGATCCACCGGTCAGCTGGGGTGTGGGGTGTTGCTCGGATTTGATCTGAGCTTCTGGTGGTGGGCAGGGCGGGGCTGCCGGCCTTGCTGCCGGTGGTGTTCCGTGGTCCTGGTG
>JAJXWF010000049.1 GCA_021781735.1 Actinomycetes bacterium | reverse complement strand
CAGGAGGGGTGGTGCGATGAGCAGGGCCCCCAGCACGAGGCTGGGGATCACCATCCAGATCGTCATGGCTTCGCTGTCGCGCTGGGCCTGCAGCTTCTCGCGCAGGAGGTGCGCGTCCCGCAACTCCCGAACCCGGGCGCGCAGGCTGCCTGCGAGTGCGGCGCCCTGCTCGTCGAGTTGGAGCACGTCGGCGAGGTCGGAGATCTCGGGAAGATCGAGTTCGACGGCGAGCGCGTCGAGGTCGGCCCAGGGTGCGCGTTGCTCCAGTCTTGCCCGGTCGGCGGCGAGGCGGATGCGGCGGAACACGAGCGTGTCACTCAGCTCGGCCGCGGCGTGGAGCGACGAGATCGCCGACTGGTTGGCCAGGCGTTCGAGGGTGACCAGGTCGAACAGGGTGAGGATCGCCAGCCGGGCGTCGTCGTGGGTGGTCCGCTCGCCGCGCCGGAGCCGCAGCGTGGGCCACGCGTAGCCGAGTGCCCCGAGGGCCAGGGACGCTCCGATCGGTACGACGCCTGTTCGCACCCCCAGCAACAACCCGGCGGCCGCGGCGAGTTGGGGTGCCGCGACGCCTCCCGCTGCCAGGACGAGCTTCTCGGCGAGGAAGTCGCCGATGGTGCGGTCGCTGAGCTGCAATCGTCGCCACGTCGCCTCCGACACGGGTAGGTGCGCCCGGGTGTAGGCCCAGCGGCCGAGCCGCGAGTCCCATCCGCTCGCCTCGCCGGGGTCGTGGACGCCGGCCGAGGCGACGGGGGCGGCGTCGAGGGCCCTCAGCGCCTCGGCCAGTTCGGGGGTGCGGCGGGCCCAGCCAGCGGCAGCCAGGGTGATGCCTGCCGCCAGGGCCATGCCGCTCAGCACTGCCCACGCGAGCGGATCGGTGAACGTGGGCATGCTCAGGCTCCCGCTGGGGAGAGGATGCGCTCACGGGGCGGGGGCGTGGCACGCCGGTGCATCAGCACCAGTGATCCGACCTCGACGCCGAGGCACGCCAGCACGATCACCTGGCCGACCGGGGCCGCCAGGGAGGCGAAATAGCCGGGGTTGATCACCGCGACCGCGGCGATCACGATCACCGTGATCGAGCTGACCTGCCGGACGACGATTCGCGGCTTCTCGCGCTCGGCCTCGACCTCGCGCAGGGCCCTGATGCGGTCCTGGATCGACTCGGCCAACTCGTGCAGGGTGGCCGAGGCGCCACGTCCCCCACGCTCGGCCGACAGGATGAGGGCCGCCACGACCGCATCCGCGTCGGCGGTGCCGAGATCGTCGGCGAACGCCCGCAGGGCGTCGCCCGTGCGCCACCGGTCGTTGAGCCGGGCGATCAGCAGGGTCACCGCCGGGGCCAGCATCGGGGGCGACTGGGTGGCCGTGGCGCGGATCGCGTCAGGGATCGACTTGCCCGTGGGCAGCGACCCGCCGACCAGACGAACCCAGCGGTCGAGGGCCTCGAGCGTCATGAGCTCGCGGTTGGGGGGCGTGGCCAACAGCCCCGGCGTCACCCCCACGAGGATCGGCGCCGCCACCAACCACACCACCCAATGGGTGACGATGAACGCCACCAGGCCGGCGCCCACACCCGCGACCCACAGGCGGCGTTGCCTCGGGGTGCGCACTGCCAGCCACTGGCGTCCCCGAATCCACAGGCCTGTGGACGAGCCTGTGGATGGTGTCCCGGGACGCCGCTGAGCGCCGATGACGATGAGGAATCCACCCGCGGCGACGAGCACCCCGCCGAGCGTGGCAAGGACCGGGATCATGAGTCCTCCCAGGCGCCCCGGAATTCGCCCAGCTCTTCGTCGAGCGCCGGATCGGGGTGGAACTCGGCTCGGCGTTCGGGACCTGCGGCGCGGTAGATGAGATGCGTGACGGGCCGTTGGTCCTCGATCGCTCCCGTGAGCATCCGGATCTCGGACACGTAGCGTCGACGCCGGCCTGCCCGCCAGGTGTCGTCGACCAGCCGCACGTGCACCAGCAGGTGGATGTTGTGGGCGATCTGTCGGTAGGCCTCCTCGATCGTCAGGACGCCGCCCTGCGCCACCCGCGAGGCCAGCCGGTCGATCGTGGACGCCGCCGAGTGCGAGTGGGTGGTGCTCAGGGTCCCCTGGCCGGACTGCATGGCCTCGAACATGGCGCCGGCCTCGGTGCCGCGCACCTCGCCGACGATGAGGCGGCTGAGGTTCTGCCGCAGGGTTTCGGGAATGAGATCGGCGACGGTGAACTCGCCGAGGCTGCGTCCGTCGTGTGTCTCCCCGAGGCCGGTCTTGGCCTGCAGGGCCAGGATGTTGCGGCGTCCGGGCAGCAGGTGCGTGAGCAGTTCGTAGTCGGTCTCGAGCGTGCCGAAACGCTCGGTGCGGGGGATCGCGGCGATGAGTCCTCGCAACAGCGTGGTCTTCCCGGCGCCCTGGTCGCCGGAGACGACGATCGACTTCCGGGCCAGCACGCAGTCATGGAGCAGGTGCGCGATCTCGGGGGGCATCATGCCGGTGGCCGCGAGATCCTTGAGGGTGACCATTGTGAGGATGTGCTGGCGGATCACGATGCTCGGACGGTACGACAGTCCGAACCCGACCGCATGCAGCCGGAATCCCGCACCGAGGGCCATCGTCATCATCGGGTGCGCGTCGTCGAACGGCCGGGTGGGGTTGGTGGTCTCGCCGAGGAAGCGGACGGCCTCGACGAGTTCCTCGTCGCTGTCGGCGACCGGTGGGTGCAGCTCACGATGCCCGTCGCCGTGCTGGACGACGACCGAGTCATGGCCGTGGATCTCGATGTTCTCGGCGGTCGGGATCTCGAACAGCGGCTGAAGGCGTCCGTACCCGAAGATCGCGTTGTCGACCGCGGTGGCGTAGGAGTGTTCGAGGTCGAGTGGCCACAGGGCTTCCCCCTGGTTGGCGAGGGCCTCCGCATGGTGGCGCACGACCCGGCGGATGATGCTGCGTCCGAGGGCGCGGCGGTCGTCGGCGGCCATCGGGCGATGGTGCTCGCCGATGTGCGCGGTGGTGGCGGCGCTGATCTCGTCGCTGGCGGTGCGCCGCAACCGCACCACGAGGTCCCAGTCGACCCCGAGTCCGGCGGCGGTCGGGGTCGGACCAGTGCCGCCGTGCTGGGACAGCGTGTCGGTGGGGATCGCCCGCGACGCCGCGTACTCGTCGAGAGTCAGGCGGGGCAGGGCTGACAGGTGCTCTGCCAGATCGGGGATGGTCACCTCGCACGTCCCGTGGCGGGAACCAGGTGGGTCCATTCTGTCGCCGACCCGGCGTCGAGAACCGCGTCGCGACGGCGCAACCGGCTTGCCAGGGACGCCGCGGCCGCCCGGTAGGACCGGATGAGGGCCCCGTCGCCGAACCCCCTCGGCTCGGCGACACCGTCGGTGAGTACTGAGGCGTGAGCCGGGTGGTGCGTGAGGGACGCGGCGATCGGAAGGGCGAAGTGGGCCGAGATCTCCCCAGCGCTGTAGGGCATGCCCGGGCCCACGACAGCCAGGGCCAGCTCGGCCGACCCTGACAGTGTGGTGAGCTGTTCGCGCAGGGCCGGGAGGTGCAGCCGGGCCGCGGCCAGCGACCGCAGGTTGCTGCGCAGCACGACGACGACGAGGTCGGCCTCGGCTAGCAGCGCGGGCGGCAGCCCGTCGCGGCCGACGCGGCCGGCGTCGACGACGACGTCGGTACCGGTGGCCGACATCGTCCCCAGCGCCGCGACGAACTCGGGCCACACCGGCCCGAAGACGGTGGCCGAGGCGGGGTGCGTGAAACCGGGGAGGAAGCGGCGACTGTACGACGGATGTTCGCGCAGCGGGACCAGTTGACTCTGCATCTCGTCGGCAATGCTTCGCCGCTCGCGGTGGGCCCGGGCGAGGGGTGCGAGTCCGCGCCCTCCGAGGTCGAGGCCACGCAGGTATCCGGCCTCGACGACCTGACCGGGGTCGCGGTCGCAATCGGACACGACGACGTCTCCGGGCCAGGCCAGCGCCAGGCCGAGGACGCTGGTGGTGACTCCGGGTGCCCCGGTGAACGAGCAGGCGACGACGAGGCTCATGCCTGGCCCACTCTCACGACGGCCACCTCACCCCGGGCGGCCAGCTGGGCCACTTCGACCGCCTTGTCGGACGGTACCGCGACGTCGAGCACCATTGCGCTGCCGGTGTCGGTTCCGCGGGCCGGCTGGACGACCACGGCACGTACCGGCGTCACGTCGGGTGCGGGATCACCGGCCGTCGCGCTCACCGGCACGAGCTGAATCGCCGTGCCAGGTGGCAACTCCGAGACGGGCAGGCGTCCGGCCTCGAGTCGCAGGCCCACCTGGGCGTAGTCGGCCGGGACGAGCGGGTCGCCGGCCGCATCGGGACCGGGCAGGGATCCGGCTGGCAGATCGACCCTGGCCGTGCGTCCGACCAGGCGAGACAGGTCGGAGGCGGGAACCGTGCGCACGCCCGGCGCGGGGCCGATGGTGGCGACGGCGAGATCGCTCGCCTCGATGAGGTCGCCGCGTGCGACCGGCCGAGCCATCACGAGCACCGACCGGGTGTGGGTGGACGTGGTGAGAAGGGCCGCACCGCCGAGACCCCCGAGCGCGGCCACCAGGATGCCCAGGGCGATGAGGCGCGGGCTGCGACGGGCGCGGAGCCGAACCTCGGCCGGGTGCGACCCGAGGGGTTGGGAAGTCTCTTCGGGTTCGATCGCCTTGAGGGCGCGACTGCGGACGCGACGCTGCGTGATGGTCATGGGGGTGTTCCTCGGTATGGAGGCCGATGACGGCCGACGCAGCGGACTCTAGGACACGGTGGGTCCACGTCAGGTCGCTGAGTAGGGACGTTGTGGATAACTGGCCGCTCAGTACGAATTGTCCACAGCTATGGGCAGCTCCGGGGAGAGCCATCTCGACGCGCCGGGTGCCGATTCATCGCCGTCGCGACACCCCCCACGAGCCCGCGCCACGACCGGGTCAGTCGGTGTTGACCATGAAGTCGGCGGCCGACTCGAGATACTCCCACAGTCGCGCCCGGAGTTCGGGACCGAGGGTCAGGGAGTCGACGGCGTCGCGCATGTGCGTGAGCCAACGGTCGCGCATCGCGGGGGTCACGGCGAACGGCACGTGCCGCATCCGCAGCCGCGGGTGCCCGCGCTGCTCGTGGTAGGTGCGCGGGCCGCCCCAGTACTGCTCGAGGAACATCCGCAACCGCTCCTCGGCCGGGCCGAGGTCCTGGTCGGGGTACATGGCCCGCAGCGTCGCGTCGCCGGCCACACCCTGGTAGAACCGGTGGACGAGCCGAACGAAGGTTTCATGGCCGCCGAGCCGCTCGTACATCGTCACCTCCTCGTCGGCGCCTCCGATCGGGGTTGCCAGCGTCGGGTTGAGGGTCAGCGGATTGCCACGGTCTGGTAGCGGGACGCCGGCGACGGGGTGGATCGGAAGGCTCACGACTGCCATTGTGCCGGGTGGGGGCGGGGTCTCAGTCCCACCGGAGGCGGACAGGGTCGTGCGACGCGGGCCGCACCCCGGTCGACCGGAGGCATCGGCAGGCGCCGTATCGGACACCTGACTAGCTGTTTGGACGAACTCCCAGCACCACGGTGCATCCGTGCATGCGCGGTCGGGACCGGTGCACGTTGGTCTTCGGACCTCCCGGCGCGGGGACGATCGGTCTAGTGTCGACACAGCGCGCATCGCTGGAGATGCGCCGGCGTCCGCCCGCAGGCGGGCCCGCTCTCAGGCGGAGGTGTTCACCAGTGAGAAGACTTGACACCGATGTCGTCGTGATCGGCGGCGGTGCAACCGGGGCAGGAGTGGTGCGGGACGTCGCGATGCGCGGCTATCGCGCCGTGCTCGTCGATCGGGCCGACCTCGGCCAGGGCACCACCGGCCGCTACCACGGCCTGCTGCACTCGGGCGGCCGGTACGTGGTGTCCGACCCCCACTCGGCCACCGAATGCGCCGAGGAGAACGAGATCATCACCCGGATCCAGGCCGACGCGGTCGAGGTCACCGGCGGGCTGTTCGTCGTCGGGCCCGGCGACGACCTCGCGTTCGCCGACGACTGGGTCGCGGGTGCCCAGGCCACCGGCGTCCCGTTCGAGGAGATCAGCGTCGCGCAGGCCCTGCGCCGCGAACCCCGCCTCAACCCGGGCATCACCCGGGCATTCGCCGTGCAGGACGCCTCGATCGACGGCTGGCAGCTGGTGTGGGGCGCCGCGAAGTCGGCGATGAACCACGGCGCGCAGGTGCTCACCTACCACCGTGTCACCAGGGTCATCCGCGACGGCGACCAGGTCGCGGGGGTCATGTGCTACGACGAGAAGACCCGCGACGACGTCCAGATCGACTGTCACTTCGTGCTCAACGCCGCCGGCGCGTGGGCCGGCGAGATCGCCGCGATGGCCGACTGCCACGACGTCCAGGTGGTGCCCGGCCGGGGAATCATGATCGCGATGAACCACCGGCTGGTGAACACCGTGGTCAACCGCTGCATTTACCCCTCCGACGGCGACATCCTCGTGCCCGTGCACACGGTGAGCATCATCGGCACCACCGACATCAAGGCCGACGACCCCGACCGGCTGACGATCCCGCGCGACGAGGTGCAGCAGATGTTGGACGCCGGCGAGGTGCTGGTGCCCGGGTTCCGCCAGGCGCGAGCCCTGCACGCGTGGGCCGGGGCCCGCCCACTGGTCAAGGACTCCCGGGTCGGCGCCGGAGACACCCGGCACATGTCCCGGGGTATGAGCATCCTCCATCACGACGAGCGCGACGGACTCAAGGGCCTGCTGACGATCTCGGGGGGCAAGCTCACCACCTACCGGCTGATGGCCAAGAACATCGTCGACGCCATGTGCGACCAGCTCGGCGACCAGCGCGAATGCACCACCGACCAGGAGTCCGTGCCGAGGTCGGAGGGCGGCAAGAACTACATCATCACCCATCGGCTCGAGGAGCGCGAGAAGGACCGGCTCGACGACCAGATCATCTGCGAGTGCGAACTGATGAGCCGCAGGATGCTCATCGACCTGATCGACGAGCAGCCCACCGCGTCGCTCGACGACCTGCGCCGCCAGCTGCGCCTCGGCATGGGGCCCTGCCAGGGCGGATTCTGCTCGATGCGCGCCACCGGTATCGCCCTCGACCACGAGAGGATCGATATCGACCGGGCCAGCGAACTGCTGCGGCTGTTCCTCAAGAACCGCTGGATCGGGCTCTGGCCGATCCTCTACGGCGACCAGGTGCGCCAGACCGCACTCGACAACTGGATCTTCCAGGGCACGCTCGACATCGAGCACCTGCCCGACAGCGTCAACGAGGTGACGATCTGATGGCTACCACACCACTTGCCTCCCGCAGCGACGTCGTCGTGGTCGGCGCCGGGCTCGCCGGGCTCACGGCGGCCCTGCAGCTCCGGGCCACCGGACGCCGCGTCACCCTCATCCACAAGGGCATCGGAGGGCTGCAGCTGTCGCAGGGCAGCGTCGACATCCTCGGCTACGCACCCCAGCGGGTCGAGCGTCCACTCGAAGCCATCCCCGCGTACGTCTCCGACAAGCCCGAACACCCCTACGCCGCGATACCGGCGGGGGCGGTGCGGCGCGGCGTCCAGTGGCTTGTCGACAGCGTCGGCACCGACCTGCTCGTCGGCGACGTCGACACGAACATCAACCTGCCGACCGCGGTCGGGGCGGTGCGTCCCACGGCGCTGGCCATGCCCAGCATGATGAACGGGGTCTGCACCGCCGGCGCGAGGTTCCTCATCGTCGGACCCCGCCAGTTCAAGGACTTCTACCCGAAGCTGATCGCCCAGAACCTCTCCCGCACTGAACTGCCGGCCGGCGGACGCCTCGAGGCGCGCGCGGCGTCCATCGACTTCGCGGCCCGGCCCGGTGAGGCCGACGCGTCCGGCCTGGCCTACGCCCGCTCGCTCGACGATCCCCAACAGCGCCGCCGCCTTGTCGGGCTGCTGCGCCGTGTGGTCGAACCGGGCGAGACAGTTGGCCTGCCCGCCTTCCTCGGATACACCGACAGCACCGCCTGGCGGGACATCCAGGACCAGCTCGGCCACCCGGTGTTCGAGATCCCGCTGCCACCGCCCGGCGTCCCGGGCATGCGGCTGAACCGCGCCCTGCTCGCCCGCGCGAAGGCGAAGGGCGTGGCGGTGGTCGCCGGATCGTTCGTCACCAGCGGCGAGACCGACGCTCGCCGGGTCAGCGCGATCGTCATCGAGGCCGCCGGCGGCCCGCGTGCCTACGCCGCCGACCACGTGGTGTTCGCGCCCGGCGGGTTCGAGTCGGGCGCGCTGACGATGGACTCCTACGGCCGGATCACCGAGCGGGTGTTCGACCTGCCGATCGCGGGCCTCGACCCCACCGACCTCGCCGACGGCTGGCCGATCCACGGCGACTACTGGGGCCAGGCGCAGCCGCTGTTCCGCGCCGGGGTGCGGGTCGACGCCTCGATGCGCGTACTCGACCAGGCCGGCGAACCCGTCTACGAGAACCTGTACGCCGTCGGCGGATTGCTCGCCGGGGCCACCCGGTGGCAGGAGAAATCCGGTGAGGGCATCGCGCTCGGCAGCGCGGTGGCCGCAGTCGACGCCATCCTGGGCACCAACGAGGGGAGCACCCGATGACCGACCTCAACGAACGCACCACCGAGGCACCCGACGACGACGTGCCGTTCCACCACAACGAACTCAACCGGGCGAGCCTCGACCACTGCGTCAAGTGCACGATCTGCGAGACGGCCTGCCCGGTCGCCGCCGTCACTCCGCTGTTCCCCGGCCCCAAGTACGTCGGCCCGCAGGCCGAACGCTTCCGCCATGGCGAATCGGTCGACCACTCCCTCGACTACTGCAGCAGTTGCGGCATCTGCACGCTGAGCTGTCCGCAGGGCGTCCAGATCGCCGAACTCAACTCGATGGCGCGCGCGGTGATGAAGGAGGATCACATGCCGGTGCGCGACCGGATGATCTCCCAGACGACGCTGATGGGCATGGCCATGACCCCCGTCGCGCCGGTCGCCAACGCGGCGCTACGGTTCAAGCCCTTGCGGTCGGTGGTGCAGCGGGTCGTCGGCGTCCACAAGGACGCGCCGATGCCCGTCGCCCATGGCCAGAGCTTCGAGTCGTGGTTCCGAAAGCGTCCCCAGCGCACGGCCCCCGCACCCAAGGGTCCGGTGGTGTTCTTTCACGGATGCGCCGGCGAGTACTTCGAGGTCGAGACCAGCAAGCGCACCGTCGAGGTGCTGGAGCGCATCGGCTACGAAGTGATCGTGCCTCGTCAGGGCTGCTGCGGCCTGGCCCAGCAGTCGAACGGCCTGTTCGAGGGAGCAGCCAAGTCGGTGCTCAAGCTCTGCGACCAACTGCGCTCCGCGGGACGCGACCTGGTGATCATCTCGTCGTCGGGCTCATGCGCGGGCATGGTCAAGCACGAGGCGCACGAGATCATGGGTGTCAACGATCCGAAGCTCATCGACGTGAGCACCCGCATGCGGGAGACGTCGGAGTTCCTCATGGAGCTCCACGCGGCGGGCGAGCTGCCCATCGATTTCCGCCGGGTCGATATCACGATCCCTTACCACCAGCCGTGCCAGATGAAGAGCCAGGGCATCGGCTTCCCGGCCATGGAACTGATGAAGCTCATTCCGGGCGTCGAGGTGATCGAGAGCGGACACCCCTGCTGTGGCATCGCCGGCACGTACGGACTGAAGAAGGAGAAGTACGACATCGCCCAGGCCGTCGGCAAGCCGCTGTTCGAGTTCGTCAAGGACACCAACCCCGGCCTGGCCACCTGCGAGACCGAAACGTGTCGCTGGCAGATCCGCCAGGGCACCGGGGCGAAGGTGGTCCACCCCGTCGAGGTCATCCACTACGCCTATGGGCTGTCCGATGACCTGCTGACGAAGGCCCCCACCAGGAAGTGACGCCCAGGCTCTCCTACTGGGCGATGCGGCGGCGGGGTGACAAGCACTCGGCCGCCGCACCGCGTTGCGGGAGAACGCCGGTTCGGGTCGTGCGGCTGGCGATTTCTGCCGAGTTGCTGGCGATCGCTGCCAATCGGGTGGTGTGTTCGCCAGCCGGAGCAGAGATCGCCAGCAACTCGGACGCCGCGGGCGCCCTGGCATACTCCTGCTCTCTGCTCCCTGCCTGAGCGGTGCGCTCGCGGTGCCGTGCCGGTCACCGACGCGTCGAGGCGACTCGGCCCGACACTAGGCTGAGCCGGTGAAGCGGACGGTGTCGACCTGGGCGGCCTACGGCACGCTCGCCCTGCTGGGATTCTGGCTCAACGGGATGGGGTCGATCCTCGCGCCGCTGCGCAGCGATCTCGGCGTCGACCGCGCGCAGGTGGCCTTCTATCCGTCGCTGTTCGCCATCGCGCTGGTGGTCACGGGACTCACCGGCGAGCGGGTGATCGGCGTGATCGGACGCCGCGGCGCGATGACCCTGGCGGTGGTCGCGATGGCCGCGGGGGCCGCGCTGCTCTGCGTCCCCAGCCGGTGGGTAACGGTCGCCGGTGCTCTCGTGCTCGGCGTGGGGTGCGCCCTGACCCTGCAGACGGTCCTGGTGGCCCTGGCCGAGGAGTTCCCGACCCAGTCGGGCCGCGCGAACTCCGAGGCGAATGGCATCGCGTCGATGATGGCGATCCTCGTGCCGTGGCTGGTCGGCGGGGCGATGCTGACCGGTCTCGGGTGGCGGCTCGGCTATCTAGCCCTTCCGCTGGCCATGGCCGTGCTGGTGCTCGTCGCCCTGGCCAGGGTCCGGCCGGCCGCAGGAACACCCCGGGCGACGCCAGCGCTCAGCCTGGCGGGCGAACACCAGCCGATCCGGTGGCGGTGGGTCGTGCTGGTGCTGGCCGTGAGCGCCGAATTCTGCTGCCTGCTGTGGGCGGCCGACGCGCTCACCGCCTGGCACGGGCTGTCTGCCGCGGCGGCCGCCACCTGCCTGTCGGCGTTCCTCGTCGGCATGGCCGCCGGGCGGATGCTGCTGTCGAAGCGGGCGGCCGCGCGATCGCTGCGCGTGGTCATCTGGCGCCAGACAGCGCTGGCGGCGGTCGGGTTCACGCTGTTCTGGGGTGCTCCCTGGTGGCCGGTGGCCGTCGCCGGCCTGCTCATCATCGGCCTGGGCATCTCGGTGCTGTACCCCATCGGCGTCGCCCATGCGATCGCGGCCTGGCCCGACCGGCCCGACGCGGCCGCCGGCCGGACCCTGCTCGCGTCGGGCGTGGCTATCGCGGGCGCGCCCTACCTGCTCGCCCGGCTGTCCGACGTGGCCGACATCCGAGAGGCCTACCTCGTGGTGCCGGTGGTGCTCGCGATGCTGGCGCTCGTGGCGCCGCTGGCAGACCCGCGTCCGGCGGCCGGGGCGTCGATCAGCCGCTGACGCCGGCCGCGACCGCCCGGCGACGCCGGAACGCCAGCACCGAGTCGAGCGACAGCGCGATGAGCGCCAGCCAGACGATCCCGAAACCCGCCCAGCGGGCCGAGGTCATCTGCTCGTGTTGCAGCAGGACGCCGACGAGCAACTGCATGATCGGGGTGATGAACTGGATCAGCCCGATCAGCACGAGCGGGATCCGCTGGGCCGCGGCGGCGAACAGCAGCAGCGGAATTGCGGTGACGATGCCCGCGGCCACGAGCAGTGTCGTGTGCAGGGCCCCGTGCCCGGTGAACGTCGTCTCCCCGCGCACCGACATCACCGCGATCGCCGCCAGCGCCAGCGGGGTCAGCACGGCGGTCTCGCCAGCCAACGACTGCCAGGGGCTGAGGGCCGTGCCGACCTGCTTCTTGATCAGTCCGTAGGTCGCGAAGCTGGCCGCGAGCACCAGCGCGATCCATGGCACACCACCGGCGGCCACGGTGAGGTAGAGGGCGGCGATCACACCGATCCCGACGGCCACCCACTGCAGCCGGCGCAGCCGTTCCCGCAGCACGAGCACTCCCAGTGCCACGGTCACCAGGGGGTTGAGGAAGTAACCGAGGGCGGCGTCGGTGGTCCGCCCCACCCGCACCGACCACACGTAAACGCCCCAGTTCAGCGCGATGACCAGCGCGGCGATGGCGACCCGTGCGGCCAGCCGGGGCCGGCGCAGCACGCCGCGAATCCAGGCGCCGTCGCGCCACCAGGCGAGCACGACCGCGCAGATCAGCAGCGTCCAGATGATGCGGTGCGCGAGGATCTCGACAGCGTTCGCCGGTGCCAGCGCCGCGAAGTAGATGGGGAACAGACCCCACAATCCGTAGGCGAGGAAGGCGGAGGCGACCCCGCGCTGGGAGTCGTCGGCGGGCGGGGGAGTCACCGGCTCAGCCTAAGCGGGTGCCGCCCGCTTGTCGCATCCGATCCCCGTGCCGTCGCCGGCCGCCGGCCCGCCGGGTGGCTCTCCCCCGGACCCCGGCCCGGGATGTCGAGGTTGTATCGTGGAGATTCCAGCCGATCACGCGAACGAGCCCGTGATTGTTCCGGCGCCTGCGCGGATCCCACCCGAAATCCCGACCGGAGGAGCACCGTGGACAGCGCCGCCTACGTCGATCTCGAGAACCGCCATCTCGCGCACAACTACCACCCGCTCGACGTCGTCATCGCCTCGGCCGAGGGCGCCTGGGTCGTCGACGTCGACGGACGCCGCTACCTCGACGCGCTGGCCGGCTATTCGGCGCTGAACTTCGGTCACCGCCATCCCCGGCTCGTCGACGCGGCGATCGCCCAACTCGGCCGGGTCACGCTGACCAGCCGGGCCTTCCGGACCGACCAGCTGGGTCCGTTCGCCCGCGACCTCGCGGCGCTCACCGGCAAGCAGCGGATCCTGCCGATGAACTCCGGCGCCGAGGCCGTCGAGACCGCACTGAAGACCGCCCGCCGGTGGGGTGAGCAGGTCAAGGGCGTGCCTGCGGGCATGGGCGAGATCATCGTCATGGACGGCAACTTCCATGGTCGGACCACGACGATCATCAGTTTCTCGACCGATCCGGACGCCCGGGATGGCTTCGGCCCGTACACCCCCGGGTTCGTCACCACCGCCTACGGCGATCTCGACGCGCTGCGCGAACTGGTCACCGACCGCACCGTCGCGGTGCTGCTCGAGCCGATCCAGGGCGAGGCGGGGGTGGTGATCCCTCCCGAGGGATTCCTGCGCGGAGTCCGGCAGCTGTGCACCGAGCGTCGGCTGCTGATGATCGCCGACGAGATCCAGTCGGGCCTGGCGCGCACCGGACTCACGTTCGCCTGCGACCACGAGCAGGTGGTCCCCGACATCTACGTGCTCGGCAAGGCCCTGGGCGGCGGGATCGTCGCCCTGTCGGCGATCGCGGCCGACGACGCGGTGCTCGATGTGCTGACGCCCGGGTCGCACGGGTCGACCTTCGGGGGCAATCCGCTCGCGGCCGCGATCGGCAGGGAGGTGGTGGCGATGCTCGCCACCGGCGAGTTCCAGCACCGGGCGGCAGCACTGGGGGCTCGGCTCGGCGCCGGGCTCGAGGGGCTGGTCGGTCACGGCGTCGTCGGCGTCCGGTACCGGGGTCTGTGGGCTGGCGTCGACATCGACCCCCACCTCATGAGCGGCAAGGAACTGTGCCGCCGGATGGCCGCCCACGGCGTCCTCGCGAAGGACACCCACGGATCGACGATCCGCCTGGCGCCTCCGCTGGTGGCCACCGAGACCGACATCGACACGGTGGTCGCCGCGGTCGACGCTGCCCTGCGCGACTGATCGCCACCGGTGGGGCGGCAAGCCTCACAGCCCGAGTTCGGTTCCCTCGTTGAACCGGTCAGTGCCGATCCGCCTGCTGACCAACCAGAAGAGCAGGGCGAGTAACGCGTAGCCAATCGACATGCCCCAGAAGACGGGCCGGGACGCGCCGGTGACCGGCAGTACCAGGGCGGCGAACACGGCGGCTGCGACGATCGCTGCGTTGAAGACCCCGTCGTAGAGGACGAACACCCGGCCCTTGATGTCCTCGTCGACGTGGGCCTGGACCAGGGTGTCGACGCAGATCTTGAAGGATTGGGCGAACCAGCCGATGAAGAAGCCACTCAGCACCAGCGCCCAGGGCGCGAACACCGAGCCGGGGGCGAACTGCACGATGGCGGTGGCGACCAGTAGCAGGGTGGCCGTGCTGCTGAGTCCGATCCACCGCGTCATCGGGGGGACCAGGGCGGCCGACAGGACGAATCCCACGCCGGTCGCGCCGGCCCAGGCACCGAAGCCGAGCAGAGCGCTGTTCACCTGCTGCTGGCCGTGGAACAGGTTGCGGTACATGAGCATGACCGCGACCGTGAGCAGCCCGAAGCCGAACCGCTGCCAGGTGATCGTGACCAGACCGAGCAGGGCGGGGGGCCGGTGCCGCAGGTGGACGAAGGCGAGGATCATGCCGCGTCCGACCTCCCTGACCGAGCGCCCGGGAGCGATGGGTTGGTCGGTGAGATCGGGGCCGAGGGCCGTGCGGTTGAACCCCAGGGCGAGGAAGGCCGAGGCGATCCAGATGAGGGTGGTGACGCCGAAGGTGATGGCGTCGGCCCGGTAGGTGGGCATGTAGCGCGACCCGACGAGACGGATGCCGGCGGCGATGCCTCCGCCGATGATCACGCCCGCCGGCCCGATCATCGGCATCAGCGCCGAGGCGTTGAGGAACTCGTTGCGGGGGACGGTGTGGTGCATGGCCGCCGACAGCCCCGCGAGCAGGAACCGGTTGAGGCTGAGCGCGACGAGCAGCAGCAGATAGAGCGCGGCCATCGCGGTGGTTCCGCGGTGTCCGGAGCCCACGATCAGGGCGATCACCACACCCATGCAGGCGCGGGTGAGGTCGACGACCACGGCCGTCTGACGCCGGGACCAGCGGTCGAGCAGGAGACTGACGAACGGGCCGAGGAGGCTGAACGGCAACAGGGTGATGGCCAGCACCGTGACGATCGACCACGCGTCGGGCTGCGTCTCGGGTGAGAACAGGATGTAGCTGGCCATGCCCACCTGCAGGGTGCCGTCGGCCGCCTGGGTGAACACCCGCATGGCGAACAGGCGCCGGAACGCCGGCAGGGCAAGGAGACGCCGGAGGATCACCACCACGTGCATGGTCTTTCCTTCCGGCGCGGACACTTATGGCACCAGGCCACGCCCGGTGGGTTCACCCTAGTGTCTCGGCCTGTGAAGATGACGGGAACTAGTCTGGGTGCATGGACAACCAGCGAGTCGAGGACGCACGACGCCGTGAGGAACTCGCCCTGGGCCAGGAACGCCACGAAGCCGTGCAGGCGCAACGGTTGATCGACGACTTCATCGCCCAGGCCACCGAGCAGCGGGTGCAGCCGGAGCCGTTGTGGGCGGTCACGCACAACGGCACGCGGGTGAAGACCGACAAGCTCGGGTGGTATCTGCGCAAGAACCGGTCGATCGCCATCGGTACCGACGGGGGCTACTACATCCTCACCGTGGCCATGGCCGGTGGACTGTTGAGGCGGTTCCGTGGTGTGAAGCTTCAGCCGGTGCCGCCCCCGCTGATCGTCGGACGCGGGGCCCGCGACGGTGAGAGCGGCCCGCTCGCCGACTTCCTGGAATGGCGCCTCGCCGACGGCTGAGGCCCGGTTGCCGGCGCGCCCCGCACAGGAGGGCCTACTGAAAGGGGCTCCGGGGGGCCGCTGACTCACCGCAGCGACCCCCCGGGCGTCAGGGGTGGGTGGTGGCGGTTCGCCCGTGAACTCGTGCCCACAACCTCTGGGTTCAAGTTACCCCCCTCAGGGGGTGTTCACCTGAACTGTCCAGATGTTTTCTCAGGTTTGGGCATCTTCCTTGCGGATTCAACCGTCGTGAACGGATGTGCAGTCACGCTGGAAGATTGTCGAGCAGTTCGTCCCGGTGGGTGCGCAGGGCGCGCACGGCGGTGGAGCAGCGGTAGCGGGCCATGTCGTGACTCATCCCATGGCGCTCGGCGGCCTGCTTGGCCGTGAGCCCGTCGCTGTAGACCGAGATGAGCACGTCGGCCGACGCGCGAGGTACCAGGCGGAGCCGTCGGGATACGGCCACGATCTCGACTGCGGTCAACGGAGGTTCGGCGGGCTCGGCGGCGGGCTCGATGTCGGTGACGAGCCACAGCCCGCCACCGTCGCGCACCAGGGCCTTGCGCGTGTTGAGCGCCAGGGTGACCAGCACCCGGGAGCCGGGCTCGGGACGCCATCGCATCGCCTCCGGCCAGCAGGCTCCCAGGTAGTCGTCGAGTTGCCGGGCCGGGTCGCGGCGGGCCAGATGCGCGAGCATGGGGAGCACGGCCTGTAGCACGCATCGCCCGGCTGTCGGGCATCCTGCCTGAGCGCGGGTAAGCACCGCCAGCATCGCGAGATCGTCGTGGCGACAGGCGTCGATGACATCGTCAAGGCACCCGCACCCCTCGAGCGCCGGGCAGTCGCGCGCCCATTCGGCGGCGATGTCGTCGTGACGCCTGCAGGTGTCGAGCCAGTCGGCGTCCCATCGGCAACGGGCGGTGTCGTGGGGGTGTGAGTGAGTCATCGTGGCCTCCGGTGGTGGGGTGTTGGGCCCCACCGTGCCGGACGAGTGTCGGCCCCGGTGCTGTCCGATACACAGGCGGTGTTGTCCGAAGGGCGCCCGGTGTTGTCGATCCGCGCCCCGAGACCCGCTATCGTGCCGGCTGCCAGTCGGGATGCAGCGCGCGGGCGACCACCATCGCACTGGCGGCCGCCCAGGCCTGTGGCCGGCACGCCGCGGGGTAGGGCTGCGGAGGGAAGATCCGTTCGGCGTCCTCGCCTCCGAACAGTTCAGGCAGGCGGTAGTGGAATCCTTCGGCCGCCCGCAGCACCTGGGCTGCGAGCGCGGCAGCCTGCTCTCCGTAGCCCTCGCGGAGCATGCCGTCGATGATCATCGCGGTGTCGTGGGTCCACACCGAGCCGACGTGATAGCCGAGCGGCCAGTAGCCGGCGTTGGTCGTCGACAGGGTGCGCACGCCGTAGCCGGAGGCCATGCTCGGGTGCATGAGCCGCTCGACGACGGTGCGGGCCTCGTCGGCGTCGAGGATGCCGGTGCCCAGGAGATGACCGATGTTCGACGACACCCCGTCGACCGGGCGTTTGGCCGCGTCGAGGGCGAGGGCCGGATAGCGGCCAAGATCGTCGGACACCCAGAACTCCTCGCGGAAGCGGCGAGCGAGGCCGTCGGCCCACGACCGCCAGAAGGCCGCCTCGTCGGGCGCGTCGAAGTGGTCGAGCAGTCGGGCCGCGGCGCGGGATGCTGCGTAGGCGTAGCCCTGCACCTCGACGAGGGCGATCGGCCCCTCGGCCTGCTCGCCGCTCGCCCATCGGATCGAGTCGCCGGAATCCTTCCATCCCTGGTTGGCCAGTCCGTGCTGCGATTCGTCGAAGTATTCGAGGAACCCGTCGCCGTCGGCGTCCGCGTGGTCGCGCAGCCACCCGAGGGCCGCCCCGAGCGTGGGGAGCAGGGCGCGGACCTCGTGGTCGGCGAGACCGGCGTCGTGCGCGTCGGCGAGCAGCAGGATCCACAGGGCGGTGGCGTCGATCGTGCCGAAGTATTCGGGTGGAATGACCACGCCGGTCTTGCGGCCGTCCACCTCCTGGTGGGTGTCGTGCAGGGCGAGCGCCACCCGACGCACCTCGTGCAGGATCTTGCCCGGCTGTTCGGCAGTGTCGGTGTCGAGCTTCGTGCCCTGACGTGACGCCAGCACTCGCAGCGTCGAGGCGGCCACCGAGACGTTGGACGGCAGGAGCAACCGGGCCGCGATGAGCGAGTCCCGCCCGAACAGGGTGAAAAACCAGGGGGCGCCGGCCGCGAAGAAGGCTTCGGCAGGCTGCGACCGTTCGGCGAGCCGCAGTGCCCCGAGGTCGAGGAACGACTTCTCCACGAGCCGCACGAGCGTCCGGCTCGCCCCATCGAACCGCGGCAACACCAGGGCCGGCGCGGTCGTGGCGACGAAGGGCGCGGCCCCATCGTCGAGCTCGAGCCGCAGCGACACCGAGGCCTCACCCCGCGGGGGCACAACCATCGGGAGAACGGCCCGATGGTTCGCGCCATCAACGGTGAGAGTGCCGCCGGTGACGCTCACCTCGGCAGTGGTGGCGGCGTCCCGCCATGACCACGCCGCCCGGGTGTCGCCGGTGTCGGCTGCGGGGGCGACGGGGATCCGCGGATGGCCGGACTTGATGTCGGTCATCGGGGTGGCGTCCGGGGTCATCGTGACCACGAGTTCGAGGGCGACAGGGCGGGTGGCCGCCGACCGCACGGTGTAGGTCTCGGTGACCGACGAACCGGTGAGGTCACGGTGACGCTCGAGGACGACCAGCGGATCGACGCCGAATTCTGGCGTGCGCAC
>JAJXWF010000234.1 GCA_021781735.1 Actinomycetes bacterium | reverse complement strand
GCCGCTCGGGGGTGTCGAGCGCCCCCCGAGTGGGCGCCTCGTAGCAGCTCGTCCCGTCGAGGTAGACGTCGCCGAGGTGCACGGGCCGCTCGAGCGGGCGCACCAGCCAGTCGCCCTCGACCGTGATCGCATAGGGATTCCAGTCGCCGAAGATCGCGTTGGGGAGGCTGGCCCGCCAGACTCCGGCCCCCTCCGGCACCCATTCGGTGACCCGCTCGGAGCCCTTGATCACGACGTGCTCACCGGGAGCGGCCTCGTACGTGATCCGGCGGGTGTCGCTCAGGCCGCCGCGACGGGGCCGCACCCATTCTCGGTACTCCCCTGCGTGCACCCGGACCGTGTCGCCGGGCACTGCGACGTCGGCGGCCCGGCCGATCGTGCGGAACGGCGCGGACGCCTCTCCGCTCGACGCGTCGGACCCGTCGACGGCGACGTGGTGGATCGTCATGTGGTGCTCCTCGCGACGGGGCGAACACGCCCTATTTAATCTTATCCTCACACTAATCGGGGGGTGCTGCGTTCCCGCCCGAATCGCGGGACGCGGCGCGGGCTCGCCGCCGGTCGCCGCTTCCCGACCGCGGAACCGGAGGTCTGCGGGACGCCCGACGTGGTCGGCTCAGATCGCCCTCGAAATCCGTCCGATCGCCTCGGCGAGAATTTCGGGCGAGGTGGCGAAGTTGAGCCGGGCGAACCCGCGTCCGCCTTCGGGCCAATAGTTGGCGCCCGACGACAGCGCCACGCCCGCCCGACGACGGATCTCGACGGCCGGGTCGTCGCCGAGACCGAGGCCACGCATGTCGAGCCACGCGAGGTACGTCGCATCGGGGATCCGGTAGCCGACGCCCGGGAGGTCCTCGGCGATCAGGCGGGCGAGCAGTCGACGGTTGGCGTCGAGTTCGTCGAGCGCCTGCGCGAGCCATCCGCGCCCATCCCGCAGGGCGGCGACGTGCGCGATCACGCCGATGTGGCTGGCGGCGTGGGTGAACACCTCCGGCACGCGGGGGAACGCGGTCGCCGCGTCGGCCCCGACCAGGTAGAGCGCGGACTTCAGCCCGGCGAGGTTCCAGCCCTTCGACGGCGAGTGGATGGCGACGGCCGTGGGGTCGACCGTGAGATAGGGCACGAAGTCGCCGGGCCGGTAGACGAGCGGGGCGTGGATCTCGTCGGCGATGACCCGGACGCCGTACCGTGCGGCGAGTCCCGCGAGGGTCTCGAGGTCGGCCATCGTGTGCACGGTGCCGGTCGGGTTCTGCGGATTGCACAGCAGGTAGGCGGCCGGACCGCCGTCGCGGGTGGCCTCGACGAACGCCCGCTCCAGCGCTGCGGCGTCCAATCGGTGGCCCGCGGACGCCGACCCGGACAGCGGAGCCTCGATGACCCGCCGCCCGATGCCCCCGATGGCGAGGTAGAAGCTGTCGTAGACGGGCGGGCTGATGACGACCGGTGCGCCGCGCCCGGTGACCAGGCGGATCGCCTCGATGACGCCGCTCATGACATCACCGACCACCTGGGGCCTCACCTCGGCGAGGGACCACCCCCACTTGTCGTCGGCCCACGCGGCGAAGGCGTCGACGTAGTCGGCGCCGAGCGTGTAGCCCGTGTCACCGCGGCGCATCGCCGCCGTCACCGCCTCGACCACCTGCTCGCACGGGCGGGCGTCCATCTCGGCCACCCACAGCGGCAGCACGTCGGGCCACAGTCTCCACTTGAGGCTGGTGCGGTCGCGGCGCTGCTGGTCGATCGTCACGTCGAACACTCGGAACATGGCTCCACTGTGCCGTAGGACACCCCGGGAATGTCCTGCGGCGCGGACCCTCGGCGGGAGTTGCCACAATGGGCGGGTGACCGATGCGCTCGCCCAACTGTCCGACCTCGTCGACGAGGCCACCCGGCGCCTCGCGCGGGTGACCAGGATCACGACGCTGCAGCCCAACCCGCGGCTCAGCGCCGCCACCGGCGCCACGGTGCTGCTCAAGCGCGAGGATCTCCAGCCGGTGCGCTCCTACAAGCTGCGGGGTGCCTACAACCTGATCGCGCAGCTGTCGGACGCCGAGCGCGCGGCCGGGGTCATCTGCGCGTCCGCGGGAAACCATGGTCAGGGGGTCGCCTGGGCCTGCGCCCATCTCGGGATCCGCGGGCACATCTACGTGCCGTCGACGACTCCGCGGCAGAAACGCGACCGCATGCTCGCCCTCGGCCAGGGTCGGGTGGAGCTGGTGGTCATCGGCGACACCTACGACGAGGCGTCCGCGGCGGCCAAGCAGGCGGCGGCACGCACGTCGGCCATCCTCGTGCCCGCGTTCGACGACCTCCGCACCGCGGCCGGGCAGGGAACGGTGGCCGCCGAGATCGTCGACCACCTGGGCAAGGCCCCCGACGTCGTCGTGGTGCCGGTCGGTGGCGGTGGCATGCTGTCCGGCGTCGGCGCGTGGTTCCGCACCCACCACCCCGGCACCCGGCTCGTCGGCGTCGAGCCGGCCGGTGCGGCGAGCATGATGGCGGCCCTGCGAGCCGGACGGCCGGTCACGCTGGAGTCGATCGACACGTTCGTGGACGGCGCGGCGGTGGGCCGTGCCGGCGACATCACCTACCCACTCATCCGGGACGTCGGCGCCGACATGGTGAGCGTCGCCGAGGGACACATCTGCACCGAGATGCTCGCGCTCTATCAAACCGACGGGATCATCGCCGAGCCGGCTGGCGCGCTGGCCTCCTCGGCACTCACCGGTCCCCGGCCGCGGGTGCGGGTCGAGCCCGGCCAAACCGTCGTGTGCGTGCTCTCCGGCGGCAACAACGACGTCTCCCGCTACGCCGAGATCGTCGAGCGGTCGCTCGTCGACGAGGGGCGCAAGCACTACTTCCTGGTGAACTTCCCGCAGGAGCCGGGGGCGTTGCGGCGGTTCCTCGACGAAGTGTTGGGCCCCGACGACGACATCACGCTCTTCGAGTACGTGAAGCGTTCGAACCGTGAGATCGGTCCGGCTCTCGTGGGCATCGAACTGGGCGATCCCGACACGTACCCCGACCTGGTGGCCCGGATGGACGCGAGTCCGCTCACCGCCGAGCTGATCAGCCCCGACAGTCCCTTGTACCGGTTCCTTGTCTGATCACCGCCCCGAACCCCGCGCTCCCGACGGGCCGGCGGACCCCCCTGTCCGTATCCTCGGGAACATGGCGACCCTGGTGCTCATCAACGGCGCACCGGGTTCGGGGAAGTCGACACTCGCGTCGTCGGTGGCCTCGGAGCGCCCTCTGGCCCTGGCCCTCGACATCGACGCGATCAGGCACAACCTGGGTGGATGGCACGCCGACCAGCGATCCTCCGGGCTGCAGGCGCGGCGGCTGGCCATCGCCGTCACCCGGCGGCATCTCGGCGACGGCCACGACGTGGTCGTCGGACAATACCTGGCCCGCGTCGAGTTCATCGACGAACTCGAGGCGGTGGCTCGGCAGGTGCATGCGCACTTCGTCGAGATCGCGTTGGTGCTCGACCCCGCCTCGCTGGCGTCCCGGCTCGCGTCCCGCGTCGCGGTACCGACCCGCCCCGAGCACGCGGTGAACAACCGGCTCGTGGGCCCCGCGGACGCCGAGGCGTTGGTGGCCGCGATGGATCGGGTACTGGCGGCGCGACCCCAGGCGGTCCGGATCGACGGATCCGGCACGGTCCGCCAGACGCTGGACGCCGTACGGCAGATGCTGCCGCACTGCTGATGGCCGGCGTCAGTGGCGCAGGGCATTCCTCGGCAGGTCGCGGCGCAACTCCGGGGGGAGCGCGAAGGTGAGGGACTCCTCGGTGAGACGCTCCTCGACCGCCGGTGGGAATCCCGTGGATTCGAGGTGGGCGAGCACCCCCTCGACCAGTTCCTCGGGCACGGACGCGCCGGA
>JAJXWF010000048.1 GCA_021781735.1 Actinomycetes bacterium | reverse complement strand
CGATCGACCTCGAGATCTGGGTCGACGGCACGATCGGCAACCTGCTCGTCGACAAGGGTGTCTCCCTGCCCGTGGGCACCGTGCTGGCGCGGGTGACCGGGGCGTCGCCGGCCGGCGGGACCGGACGCGACGCCCCGCCGGCCGGCACCGCGCGTCCGGCGGGTGCGGTCGAACCGCCGACGGTTGTGCTGGGGCCCGCGCCGCTCGCGCGGCCCGAGGAGTCCCGCCGCCGCGTCACCCCGGCCGCCCGCAAGCTGGCCCGTGACCTGGGCGTCGACCTCGATCGGGTGGTCGGCACCGGGCCCGACGGGTCGGTGAGCATGACCGACATCGAGCGGGCGCACACCGAAGCCGGGCCATCGGCGTCCGGGGTCGAGGGGCAGCCGATGGACATGCGCGCCGCGATCGCCGCCGCGATGAGCCGCTCGAAGCGGGAGATCCCGCACTACTACCTGGCCGAGACGATCCCGATGGACGCCGCCCTCGACTGGCTCGCCAGCGCCAACGCGGGTCGGCCGATCTCCGACCGCCTCCTGGCGGCGGTGCTCCAGATCAAGGCCGTCGCGCTCGCGCTGCGGGACTTCCCCGAACTCAACGGATTCCACCGCGACGGGATGTTCGTCCCCTCCCCGGCCGTGCACGTCGGCGTCGCGATCTCGCTGCGGCAGGCAGGGCTGATCGCACCCGCCATCCACGACGTCGCCGACAAGAGCCTCGAGCAGCTCATGCACGACCTCACCGACCTCGTGCGCCGCGCCCGGTCGGGCTCGGTGCGCAGTTCGGAGTTCAGCGACCCGACCATCACCGTCACCAACCTCGGCGAGCAGGGAGTCGAGACGGTGTTCGGGGTCATCCACCCGCCGCAGGTGGCGCTGGTCGGCTTCGGTCGGGTGGTCGAGCGTCCCTGGGTGGTGGACGCGGCGGTGAGCGTGGCCCGGGTCGTCACCGCGTCGCTGTCGGCCGACCACCGTGTCTCCGACGGTGGACGCGGCGCCCGCTTCCTGCGGGCGGTGAGCGAGTTGTTGCAGCTTCCCGACGAACTGGACGCCCCCGGCGAAAGGAGTTCGACGTGACGTACCTCGACCTGCGGGCCACGGTGGTGGCCACCCTGCAGGAGGTGGCGCCCGAGACCGACCCGTCCCTGCTGCGCGACGCCGTGCCCCTGCGCAAGCAGGTCGACCTCGATTCGATGGACTGGCTCGTGTTCCTCGTCGGCCTGCACGACCGTCTGCACGTCGACATCCCCGAGGTCGACTACGGAAAACTCGTGACCCTCGCCGACCTCGTCGCCTATCTTGCCGCCCGCACCCCGCAGGAGGGCACCGCGTCATCGGGGCGTTGATCGGGCGTCCCGGAGCGCGCGTCGGGCAGCCCACGCAGGCACCTTCGTCCGGCTGGCGGTGGGTCACCGATACGGCCCGGGTGGGACGCCCGCTCGGTACAGTTTGCGCATGACGCCAACCGTGCGCAAAGCCAGCAAGGTGTCGATCATCGGTGCCGGATCGGTCGGCACGTCGATGGCCTACGCCGCCCTCATTCGGGGATCCGCCTCGGTCGTGTCGCTCTACGACGTCAACGAGCAGAAGGTCGACGCCGAGGTGCGCGACCTCGCCCACGGCACCCAGTTCACCTCCTCGGTCGTCATGGGTGGCGCCGACATCGAGGTGGTCAGGGACTCCTCGGTCGTCGTCATCACCGCGGGAGCCCGGCAGAAGCCCGGCCAGAGCCGCCTCGAACTCACCTCGGTCAACGCCGGCATCCTCGAGAACCTCATGCCCCAACTCGTCGAGCATGCCCCCGACGCCCTGTTCGTGCTGGTCACCAACCCCTGCGACGTGCTCACTGTGGTCGCACAGCGGGTGTCCGGCCTGCCGGCGTCCCGGGTGTTCTCAACGGGCACCATGCTCGACTCGTCGCGGCTGCGCTGGCTGATCAGCGAGCGCACCAACGTGGCCCAACGCAACGTGCACGCGACGATCGTCGGCGAGCACGGCGACTCGGAGTTCCCCGTCTGGTCCAGCGCGCGGATCAGCTCAGTGCCGATCCGCGAATGGATGGTGCACGGACGGCAGGTGTTCACCCAGGAGGAACTCGATTCACTCGCCTTCGAGGCGGCGCACGCGGCGTACGCGGTCATCGAGGGCAAGGGTGCCACCAACTACGCGATCGGGCTGACCGGCGCCCGCCTCACCGAGGCGCTGCTGTCACCCACCAGGTCGATCCTGCCTCTGTCGACGATCATCGACGGCTACCTCGGCGTCGAGGGCGTCGCCCTGTCGATGCCGACGCTCGTGTCGTCGGCGGGGGTCAAGCGGATCATCGAGATCCCGATGGACGCCGGCGAGCGTCAGCAGTTCCTGGCATCGGCCCGCACCCTGCGGGAGAGCCTCGCGAGCATCGGCTACTGAGCATCCGTGCGTCCGCGGCTCCACAGGGTGCGCGCGCTGCGTCCATCCCCGGACGCCGACCGAGTAGGCTCTGGCCACGTGCCCCGCAATTTCGAATACGAGCAGCGCGCCGATGGGGACGTGCTGCACGTCTACGCCCGTGGGCGTGACGTTCTCACCAATCCGCTGACCAACATCGGCACCGCCTTCACCAAGGAGCAACGGGCCCAACTCGGGATCACGGGGCTGCTGCCGCCCCAGGTGATGAGCATGAACGTGCACTTGAAGCGGAGCTACGCCCAGTACCTGCGTCAACCCGACGACCTGTCGAAGTTCCTGTACCTCAACACGATGCACGAGCGTAACGAGGTGCTCTACTACCGGCTGCTCACCGAGCACATCGAGGAGATGATGCCGATCGTCTACACGCCGACGATCGGGCAGGCGATCCAGGAGTACAGCTCGTGGTACCACCGCCCACGCGGCGTCTACCTGTCAATCGACGAACCGGCGGATGTCGAGACGGCCCTGACCAACATGGGCCACCGTTCCGACGAGGTCGATCTCATCGTGGTGACCGACTCCGAGGGCATCCTCGGCATCGGCGACCAGGGCGTGGGCGGCGTCGCGATCGCCATCGGGAAGCTCTCGCTCTACGCGGCAGCGGCCGGCGTCAACCCGCACCGCGTGCTGCCCGTGGTCCTCGACGTGGGCACCGACAACCTCGACCTGCTGAGCCAGGAGGGCTACCTCGGTGTCCACCACGCCCGGGTCCGCGGCGAGCGCTACGACGGGTTCGTCGACCAGTTCGTGCGCACCGCGACGTCGCTCTACCCGAACGCGATGATCCACTGGGAGGATTTCGGCCCGGCCAACGCCCACCGGATCCTCGAGAAGTACCGCAACCGCATCTGCACGTTCAACGACGACATCCAGGGCACCGCGGCCGTCGTCGTCGCGGCCATTCTCAGCGCCGTCAGGGCGAGCGGCACCGGCCTCGACGAGCAGCGGATCGTCATCCACGGGGCGGGTACCGCGGGGATCGGCATTGCCGACCTCATGGTCGAGATCCTCGTCGACACGGGGATCGACCCCGTGCGCGCGCGGCGGATGTTCTGGGGACTCGGCTCGCGCGGGCTGCTTCGCGAGGGCGTCCGGATGCGCGACTTCCAGGAACCGTACGCCCGAACCGCCGACGAGACAGCCGACTGGGTGCTCGACCATCCGGGCCGGATCGAACTGGCCGACGTGGTGCGCAACGTCCATCCGACGATCCTCATCGGCTCGTCGGCGCAGCCCGGCTCGTTCACCCCCGACCTGGTGACCGAGATGGCGGCGCACTGCGATCGCCCGGTGATCATGCCGCTGTCGAACCCGACCTCGAAGATCGAGGCGCTCCCCGCCGACCTGCTGCGGTGGACGGGCGGTCGCGCACTCATCGCCACGGGATCACCGTTCGGGCCGATCTCGTTCAACGGCGTCACCCATCACATCGCCCAGGCCAACAACGCACTGGTGTTCCCGGGAATCGGTCTGGGTGTCATCACCAGCCGGGCCTCGCGAGTGAGCGACCTCATGATCGCTGCGTCCGCCCGCGCCGTCGCCGGGGTGGTCACCGATCGCAGTCCGGGGGCCTCGCTCCTGCCCGAAGTGGGCCAGCTGCGGCCCGTCTCGGCCCGGGTCGGGGTGGCCGTCGTCGAGGCCGCTATGCGCGAGGGCCTGGCACAGGTGCCCATCGACAACCCGATCCAGGCCGTCTACGCCAACATGTGGCAGCCGGTCTACCCGAGGATCGTCCCCGAATGAGGACGCCGGACGATCCACGCGAGCTCCTGGATCGGCCCGGTTGGCAGAAGCTCCGCGCCGATCACCGAGCGCGGGCCACGGCGCTGCTCGCTCCGGTGCTCGAGCGCCGCCGGCGCGGCGAGCGGCACGCGGTCGAGGATTTCCTGTTCGACTACTACACCCTGCGCCCCGGCTTGCTGCTCCGCTGGCATCCCGGCGTCCACCGGGTGCTGGCCGACGCGGCGGAGGAGTTCGCTGCCCTGCCTCACCACCGGGTGCGCGACGGTCTGGTCGAGGTCGACACCGAGACGGTGGTCGGGCGACGGCGGGACACCATCGCATGGACCCGGCGCCTGCTGACGGCCGAGCGCGCCCGACCGGCGTCCTTCGGCTGCTTCGGCATGCACGAGTGGGCGATGGTCTACGGGCTGCGGGCGGATCAGACCCGGCACGCCGCGCTGCCCCTGCGACTCGCGCCGGGCGAGGTGCGCGACGTGGTCGACCGGGTCGGTCTGCGGTGCAGCCATTTCGACGCGTTCCGCTTCTTCACCCCGGACGCCGCCCCCCGCAACACGGTGCAGCTCACCCGAGGTGACCAGGAGGCCCACGACCAGGGCGGATGCCTGCACGCGAACATGGATCTCTACAAGTGGGCCGGCAAGCTGCTGCCGCTCACCCCTCCCGAAATGCTCCTCGACACCTACGAGCTGGCCCGTGACATCAGGGTGCTCGACATGCGCGCCAGCGCCTACGACCTCAGCGGCCTCGGCTACTCGCCGGTGGCGGTTGAAACGGTGGCCGGACGCGCCGACTACGTCGCCCAACAGCGGGACCTCGCGGCGCGGGCGGCGGTAATCCGCGACCGGATCCTCGACCTGCTCGACGTGATCGAGCGGGTCTCGCGGGTTCAGGCGGGAATGAGCAACGCCGTCACCTGACGTCCGCTCGAGTCGACGAGGAAGACCGTGCTCTCGGCGTCGGGCATCGCGAAGGTGACCGTTCCGGTGATTTCCTGGCCGGCGCGCACCACCCGGCCGACGAGATCGTCGGCTCGCCCGCTGGGTTGGGCTTCGTAGGCCTGCGACGTGTCGGCGTTGGTGAACGCGAAGAATCCGAGCACCTGGCTGCCCTGCGAGACCGTGATCGTCATGGTCAGCACCACGCTCGGACCTGACCACGTCACCCGATCGATCGTCCACACCCCCTGCGCGTTGTCGTACTGGTTGACGAAGGGGATCGAATCGGAGTTCTGATTTGCGGCGTGGCCGGACGCCGCCGGCACGGTCGGGGACGGCGCCGCCGAGGGGATCGGGGGATCCTGATGGGTGGCCCGGAACCCGAGCCACACCGTCAGGGCGACCGCGACCAGGACGACGACGGTGACGATGGCAGGTCGCCGGCTCGACGCCGGGCGGAACTGCTCGATGGCTACAGCGGGCGGCACATGCCCACCCATCGGTGCGCGCGGGTCGCGGCCAGGCTCACCGGGCGGGAAGAACGCGGGCGAGGACGGGGTGGGTGAGTTCCATCCGGGCGGATCTGTGCCCTGGGACCACTGCCCGGACCAGGGGTCGGGCGGCGGGGGCGGCTGGTATCCCGGCCGGTAGCCCGAGGAAGGAGGTGGCCATGGCGGCGGCTGCGACCCGGTCGGCGGAGTGCTCATGGTGGTGCCACTGTAGCTCGGCCGCCCGGACGCCGGTCGTCCACAGAAGCGCTCGAACCGATGGGATATCCACAACGGGCGACACCTGCCGCGGGTGCGGACGTCGGCGTCCGCACAATCCCGATGTGATCACCCAGAGAGCCTCCCTCGTCAAGCGACTGCCCACCCGCGAGCTGCCCGAGCCCGACACCCCCGCGACACTGCACGTGTCGCGGCCCGACGAGATGATCCTCGTGGTGCCGCATCTGCTGGGGTTCTGGCCCGACCGGTCGATCGTGGTCGTCGTGCTGGTCGAGGGGCGGGTCGAGGTGACCGCGCGCGCCGATCTCGACTGCAGCCCCGCCGAGCTGTCCGACGTCATTCGACCGCTCGTCCTGCGCTACCCCGACCACCGGGTACTGCTCATCGGCTACGGGCCCCGCGCACAGGCGCGTGAGGCGGTCGATCTGTGCGCGATGCTGTTCGCGCCCGAGGCGGTCGTTGATCGGCTCGGCACCGACGGTCGCCGCTGGTGGAGTCACAGTGGTGCGGGCGGGCGGATGTCGGCGGACGCGTTGCGCGAGATCGCTCGCACGGTGCCCCTTCTCGCCGAGGGGTTGCTGCCCGACCGGTCGGCCCTCGAGCAGGCCTTCGGGGGCCCCGACGGGGCGGTCCTCGCCCGCTCGGAGGCCCGGCTCGAGACGCTGTACGACGAGGTCATCCCGCTCGATCGCAGTGCCCGGATGGCCCGGGTTGGTGACCTCATCCGGCACGCGGTGGCCGCCGAGGCGGAATCCGGCCTGCACGACGACCAGCGGCTCGAACTGGCGGTCCTCGTGCAGGACATCGCCGCGCGCGACGCCGCCTGGATGCTCATCACCCGGGCCGATGCCGCCGAGCACCTGGCCCTGTGGCGATCGGTGGTCGAGCTGACTCCCGACGCTGAGGCGCCGCCCGTCCTGTGTCTGGCTGCGACCGCCGGCTGGCTCACAGGTAATGGCGCGATCATGAACATCTGCCTCGAGCGGGCGCTCACGATCCGGCCCACGTACGGTCTGGCCGGGTTGCTCACCGATGTCATGCACCAAGCGATCCCGCCGCAGGCATGGGACGAGCTGGCGGGGACGGCCGTCGACCCTGCCGAGTACGGCGATGAACCCTGACGAGCTCGAACCGACCGGGCCGCTACCTTCACCCGGCACCCTCGGCCAGAGCGTGGCGTTCGCCCGCGATCACCTGATGCTGCTGCTGATCGCCGGGGTGGTGGCCATCGGTATCGCCGTCACCTATCTCACCCGGGCCCAGGCAGAGCGTGTTCCCGTGGCGATGCCCACGCGCGCCGTCACGAGCGTCGGCGCGACGTCCAGGGGCGGGCCGCAGGGCCCCAGCACGGGGCCACCCGGATCCAGTGTCCCGACCCCCTCGGCCGACGCGAGTTCCGCGAGCATCGTCGTGCAGGTGCTCGGGCCGGTGAAGCGTCCTGGCGTGATCACCGTGCCCGAGGGAACCCGGGTCGCCGAGGCGATCGGCCGCTGCGGTGGCCTCACCGCCTCGGCCGATCCCGGAGAACTGAACCTGGCGGCGATCCTTCACGACGCCGACCAGGTGATCGTGGGTACTCGGGCCGACCCCGGGGGCGTGGTGCGCAACGGTAGCCAGGCGTCCACCTCCAGGTCCGGTCCCTCCGGCACGGTCCCGACGGTCGTCGAGTTGAACACCGCGACCCTCGACCAACTCGACGCGATCCCCGGCATCGGTCCGGTGACGGCCCAGAAGATCCTCGACTGGCGTGCCCAGCACGGCCGGTTCAGTTCGGTGTCCGAGTTGCTCGAGATCGACGGGATCGGCCCGAAGACCTACGCCCGCATCACCCCGTACGTGCGGACATGACCGGGCCCCGTCCCCGGCGGTCCGACCTGCGCCTCCTCCCGATCGCTGTGGGCGTGTGGTGCGGCGCGTGGTGGGGCACGGGCGAGCAGTGGTCGACGCCGAGCCTTCTCGTCACGCTGACTGCCCTCGGATCGGTGGTCTGGTTGATCCGGGCACAGACGCCCGGTCGGTGGCCCGGCTGGCACCTCGGTGCGGTGGTCGCGATGGCGGCGCTCGCCATGGCCTGCGGCCTGCTGAGGCTGTGGGCCCTCGACCACTCGCCGCTCGGCGGTCCGGCGGGGGAGCGCAGCTACGCCGAGCTCGTGGTGGTGGTCACCTCCGATCCGGTCCGCTACGCGGCAGCGGGCACGAGACCCGAGTTCGCCGTGATCCGGGCCGAAACCCGCCAGGTGATGGTGCGCGGCTCGGCCATCACGGCCCGGCTACCGGTGCGCCTCACCGCCACCGGTGATCCCGCCGCGGCGCTGGCCGGCCTGCCCGTCGGCCAGCGGGCGGGGGTGAGCGGGCTGTTGCAGCCCCGTGAACCGGGCGATCCCGTGGCGGCCTCCGTGCGACTGGTGGGCGCGCCGCTGCTCCTGGAACCCCCGGGCACCCTGGACCGGGCCACCAACCGGTTCCGGGCGGCGGTGCGCGACGCGGTCCGGTGGGCCCCCGACGACCAGGCGCGCCTGGTGCCGTCGCTGGTCGTGGGTGACACCTCCGGGGTCGGCAGCACCCTCCAGGGTGCGTTCCGGGCCACCAGCCTCACCCATCTGATGGCCGTCTCGGGGGCCAACCTGGCGCTCACCCTCGCCTGGCTCATGGGCATCGCCCGCTGGTCGGGCATGCGGGGGCGGGCACTCGACGTGGTCGCCGTCACAGGTGTGGCGGGCTTCGTCATCGTCTGCCGCGGCGAACCGAGCGTGCTGCGGGCCGCTGCGATGGGCCTGGTCACCCTGGCGGCGAGCGGGCGGCACGCCAGCCCGGGGCGCGGCATCCGCCACCTCGCCGCCGCCTCGGTTTTCGTGCTGCTGGTCGACCCCTGGCTCGCCCGCTCGGTCGGGTTCGCGTTATCGGTGGCGGCCACCGCAGGGATCATCTGGTGGGCGAGCGAGTGGCCCCGACGACTCGCCAGCCGGACACCCGGCTGGGTCACGCCCGTGGTGTTCGTGCCCCTGGCCGCCCAGTTGGCCACTCAGCCCCTGGTCACCGCGATCAGTGGGGGAGTGAGCACGGTAGGGGTCCTCGCCAACGCGCTGGCCGCCCCGTTCGTCGCGCCGGTCACCGTGCTCGGACTCACGGCTGCAATGCTGCAGTTGATCAGTCCTCCGGTCGGTGCCGTGGTCGGATGGCTCGCGGGGGCCTGCATGCAACCGGTCATCTGGATCGCCACGCTGCTCGCCACCACACCGGGAGCGGTCTGGCCGTGGCCGGCGTCCCCCGTGACGCTCGGGCTGTTGGCCGCCGCCTGCGTGCTGATCGGCGCGCTGGTACCGCGGATCGCCGCCCGTCCGGTGGTCGCGGTGGTGGTGCTCGCCGCCGTGGCGCTCACGCCATGGATCCGGCCGAGACCGATGGGTTGGCCCGGGTCGTGGGACGTCGTCTTCTGCGACGTCGGCCAGGGCGACGCCACGGTGGTGCGGTCGTCCCCCGGCAGCGCAGTGCTCATCGACACCGGCCCCGACGACGACCGCGCGGCGCGATGCCTGCGCGACCTCGGCATCACCACCGTGCCCCTGCTCATCCTTACCCACTTCCACGCCGACCACTCGGGCGGACTGGGTGCGGTGCTCGGCGCCGTCGACGTGGGCGTCATCTGGGTCAACCCCGTGGCGGCCCCGGAGTCCGACGCTCGGCGGGTCGCCGAGCTCTCCGCAGCCGAGGGGACGCCGGTCGAGGTGGCCCCGGTCGGTGCCGGGGCCACTGTCGGTGACGCCCGGATCGAGGTGCTGTTCGGCGGCACCTCGACCGGCTCCCCCGAGGCCGGCGAAGGCGAATCCTCGGCCGAGAACGACACGTCGCTCGTGCTGCGGGTGGGCGCGGGGCGGCTCAGCGTCATCGTCGCCGGGGACGCCGAGCCCGAAGAGCAGCAACAGTTGCTCGACCGGCGGGTCGACGTCGGCGCCACCGTGTGGAAGATGCCGCACCACGGGTCGGCCCGCCAGACGGCCGCCCTGTGGCGTGAGTCGGGGGCGGGGGTCGCGGTGGTGAGCGCTGGGGTCGACAACGACTACGGTCATCCGGCCCCGTCGGCGCTGAGGTTGGCCTCCCAACTCGGGATGACCGTGGTGCGCACGGACCGGCAGGGCGCGATCGCGATGCAGGGCCTGGCCCAGGATGTGGGGATCCGTACACAGCGGGCGGCGTCCCCCTGATCCACCGCGCGCGTGTCGGCTCCGGCTGGCATGCTGTGGGCGTGACTCCCGCAGCTCCCCGACCATCCGCAGCCCGCATGCAGAGCCCGGTTCTCGGCACGTCCGTGCTGGTGATCGGCACCGAGTCACTGCTCGCCGAGCGGGCGGTGAACCAGTGGGTCGGCGCCGCGCGCCGTGAAGTTCCCCACGCCGAGATGGTCGAGGTCGAGGCGGTCGAACTCGAGGGCAACCGGCTCACCGAGCTGACGGGCGGGTCACTGTTCGCCACCGCGACCGTGGCAGTGATCCGTGACCTCGGCAATCTGCCCCCGGAGTTGCACGACGCGCTGGTCGCGGTTGCCGCGCAGCCGGGGCCCGACCTCTGCCTCGTGCTCGTGCACGCCGGGGGGAACAGGGCGAAGAGCCTGGTCGACAAGCTGCGCAAGGCCGGGATCGAACGGGTCGACGCCAACCCCATCAGGGCCTGGGAGGTTCCCGGCTTCGTGCTGCAGGAGGCGCGGCACCAGCGGCTCCAGCTCGATCAGCAGGCGGCGCAGGCGCTGGTCGACGCCGTCGGCAGCGACCTGCGCTCGGTGGTGTCCGCGATCCAGCAGTTGCGCTCCGACGCGGCGGGGCAGCCGATCACCGCGGCGTTCGTCACCCGCTACTTCGCCGGACGCGCCGAGGTCACCAGCTTCGCCGTCACCGACGAGCTGCTGCTGCAGCATCGTGACGCCGCCCTCGAGAAACTCCGCTGGGCACTGGCGACGGGGGTCGCCCCGGTGTTGGTCACCAGCGCGGTCGGCGCGTCGCTGCGGGCCCTCGGCAAGTACCACGACGTGCGCGCCTCCCGGCTGTCCGACAACGAACTGGCCCGCGAGATCGACGTGCCCTACTGGAAGATCAAGGACCTCGCCAAACAGTCGCGGCTATGGACACCGGCGGCGGTGGCCCGGGCCATCCAGCGCGTGGCCCGTGCCGACGCCGAGGTCAAGGGGGCGGCAACCGACCCCGATTTCGCGCTCGAACTGCTGGTGCTTGACCTCATCGCGATCGGCGGGGCCCCCTGAACGAGGGGCGCCCGGTGGTCCTGGCGGGCCGACGTCCGAGCGCGCCGAACGCCGGCGTCTCGACCCCCAGTCGGATCGGGACGCCGGCGTTCGGAACGATCAGCGGGCGGCGGTCAGAGCGCGTTGGCCGCGCGCGAGATCGCCGACTTGCGGTTGGCCGCCTGGTTGGCGTGGATGACGCCCTTGGTCACGGCCTTGTCGAGCGCCCGGTTGGCCGCGCGGGCCAGCAGCACCGCCTTCTCGTTGTCGCCGGCGGCGATGGCCTCGCGGAAGCGACGCACGTGGGTGCGCAGCGACGACTTGACGGCCTTGTTGCGCAGGCGCGCCTTCTCGTTGGTCTTGATGCGCTTCATCTGGGACTTGATGTTTGCCACTGGGCAAGCCTCTTTACACCTGGACGGACTGGGAGATTCTGCGGAGTCGCAGGGCGCACGCGTGAGCGGCGTCCTGCGACGCGACGAGCCAATCTACCATCGCGTCGGAACCCTGCCCAAATCGGCTGCGGGCCGGTGCGCCCGCGCCGCCGGCCGGCCGAGCTGGACCGCACCCCCGCGGGTCCGTGAGAGGATGGCAGCCTGCCCCGCGCACCGCAACACGCACCGGACGACGAACTGGAACCGCATGCCCGTAACCGACCCCGGACGCACCGATCCGGCGATCATCCGCAACTTCTCGATCATCGCCCATATCGACCACGGCAAGTCGACCCTCGCTGACCGGATGCTGCAACTCACCGGTGTCGTCGACCCGCGGGCGATGCGTGAGCAGTACCTCGACCGCATGGACATCGAGCGCGAGCGGGGCATCACGATCAAGTCGCAGGCGGTGCGCATGCCGTGGACGCAGGGTGGCGTCGGGTACGTGCTGAACATGATCGACACCCCTGGCCACGTCGACTTCACCTACGAGGTGTCCCGGTCGCTGGCCGCCTGCGAGGGAGCCCTGCTGCTCGTCGACGCCGCCCAGGGCATCGAGGCCCAGACCCTTGCGAACCTGTACCTGGCGCTCGAGGCCGATCTGCACATCATCCCGGTGCTCAACAAGATCGACCTGCCGGGTGCCCAGCCCGAGAAGTACGCCGAGGAGCTCGCCGGCATCATCGGCTGCGCGCCCGACGACGTGCTCCGGGTGTCGGCGAAGACCGGGGAGGGGGTGCGCGAACTGCTCGACGAGATCGTCCGCCAGGTGCCCGCGCCCGTCGGTGATCCGGACGCGCCGGCGCGAGCGCTGATCTTCGACTCGGTCTACGACACCTACCGCGGCGTGATCACCTACGTGCGGGTCGTCGACGGCGCGTTGTCCCACCGCGAGCGCATTCTGATGATGTCGACGAAGGCCACCCACGAGGTGCTCGAGGTGGGTGTCATCTCGCCTGAACCGATCCGGACGCAGCGCCTCAGCGTCGGAGAGGTCGGCTACCTCATCACGGGTGTGAAGGACGTGCGCCAGTCCCGGGTCGGCGACACCGTCAGCCTGTCGACCCGCCCGGCCATTCATGCACTCGCGGGCTACCGACATCCCAAGCCGATGGTCTACGCGGGGATCTACCCGATCGACGCCGACGACTTCTCCGAGCTGCGCGAGGCGCTCGAGAAGCTGCAACTCAACGACGCGGCGCTCACCTTCGAACCCGAGACCTCGGGAGCCCTCGGGTTCGGCTTCCGGATCGGGTTCCTCGGGCTGCTGCACATGGAGATCGTCCGGGAGCGGCTCGAGCGCGAGTTCAACCTCGACCTCATCAGCACCGCTCCGAACGTGGTCTACCGGGTGGTCATGGAGGACGGCACCGAGCACGTCGTCACCAACCCCAGCGAGTACCCGGAGGGCAAGATCGCCGAGGTCTACGAGCCGGTCGTGAGGGCGACGGTGCTGTCACCGAGCGACTACATCGGCACGTTGATGGAGCTCTGCCAGACCCGCCGCGGCGTCCAGTTGGGCATGGACTACCTGTCGGCCGATCGGGTCGAGATGCGGTACACCCTGCCGCTGGCCGAGATCGTGTTCGACTTCTTTGACGCGCTGAAGTCCCGCACGAAGGGCTACGCGTCCCTCGACTACGAGGACGCCGGAGAGCAGACGGCCGAGCTGGTCAAGGTCGACATCCTGCTGCACGGCGACCCGGTCGACGCGTTCAGTGCGATCGTGCACAAGGACAAGGCGTACCAGTACGGGGTCGCGATGGCGGCCAAGCTCAAGGAACTCATCCCGCGTCAGCAGTTCGAGGTGCCGATCCAGGCGGCGATCGGCGCGCGGGTGATCGCCCGCGAGACGATCCGGGCCCTTCGCAAGGACGTGCTCGCCAAGTGCTACGGCGGTGACATCACCCGCAAGCGCAAGCTGCTCGAGAAGCAGAAGGAAGGCAAGAAGCGGATGAAGATGGTCGGCCGGGTCGAGGTGCCGCAGGAGGCCTTCGTGGCGGCGCTGCAGACCGGCGAGGGTGGCAAGGACAAGAAACCGAGCTGACCCGATCAGCGCAGGCCGGTCGTCTCGACGCCCTGCACGAGATAGCGCTGCAGGAACAGGAACACGACCAGCACGGGGATGACCGCCACCAGCGCTCCGGCGAACAGTTCGGGGTAGTTCACGAGCTGGGACGTCATGAACTGGCTGAGGGTCACCTGCACGGTGCGGGTTCCCGTGCGGGTCACCAGCATCGGCCAGAGGAACGCGTTCCACGAGCCGATGAAGGTGATCGTGCCGATGGCCCCGACGATTCCCATCGAGTTCGGCACCACCACCTGCCAGAACGTCCGCCACGGATTGGCGCCGTCGATGAGGGCCGCCTCCTCGAGTTCACGGGGGAAGCCGAGGAACGACTGGCGGAACATGTAGGTGGCGAACGCCGAGAACATGCCCGGCACGATGAGCCCGCGGAACGTGTCGATCCAACCGAGCGCGGAGGTCATCACGAAGGTGGGGATGAAGGTGACCGCCGCCGGGACCATGAGCGTGAAGATCGTCAACGCCGACAGGAGTCGTGCCACGCGGTGGGTGTGGCGGGCGAGCGCATAACCGGCGAGCAGGGCGACGACCACGGTGAGCGCCGTCTGCACGACGGCCATCACCGCCGAGTGCCACAGCGATGCCCCCATCTCGACATCGGAGTTGGTGAACAACTCGGTGATGTTGGCGAAGTTCCACCGGTCGGGCAGCCAATTCCACTGGGCGGCGGCGATGAGCTTCGAGGAGGCGAACGCGTTGCGCACGATGACGTAGAACGGCAGCAGAAACAACACCGCGAGGACGCCGAGCACGACGTACCTCACCACCAGCAGCGCCCGGTCGGCACGGCTGCGGACAGACCTCATCGCTCCTCCCTGTCGGCGCCCCGGTTGGCGAACCAGTTCTGAGCGACCCCGAACACGACGATGATCGCGGTGAGGATCATCGTTCCGGCTCCGCCCAGGCCGAGGTCCTGGTTCGAGCCGCCGAGACTGATGACGAACAGGTGCACCAACGGGGGACGCCCGTACGGCGGGTAGGTGCCGTTCACCCCCGACAGGAGGTTCCAGAACTCGTCGAACGCCTGGAAGGCGTTGATCAGCAGCAGCATGAGCACCGCGGCGGTGGTGGCCCGCAGCTGGGGCAGGGTGATGTAGCGGAGCATCCGCCAACCCGCGGCGCCATCGATGGCCGCGGCCTCGTACGTCTCGGACGGGATGCGGTTCAGGCCGGCGATGAGCAGGATCATGTAGAAACCCACCTGCAGCCACAGCCGCAGGGACACCAGCGCCACCCAGTAGCCGTAGTTGGCGCCCCCCAGCCAGTCGATGTTCGAGCCCCCGAGTTGCCGCAACAGCGAGTTGACCAGGCCGAAGCGGCCGCCGTTGAAGAACGAGATGCGCCAGATCATCGCGGCGATGACGTAGGACACCGCCGTGGGGATGAAAAACACCGAGCGGAAGAACGCCTGCGCGACCCGAAGCCCGCTGAGCAGCAATGCGAGTCCGAGGGAACAGACGTAGGTGAGTGGCACGATCAGCACCGCGAAGGCGATGAACACCAGCAGCGACGACCGGAATTCTGGGTCGGTCAACAGGTAGCTGTAGTTGGCAAGGCCGACGAACTTCGTCGGAGTCACCGTCGCTCGGGCGTCGAAGAACGACAGGTAGGCGCTCCACGCGATCGGGACGTAGACGAACACCAGCATCCCTGCCACGAAGGGCAGCACGAACAGGCCGAACCACAGGTGACGGTCTTGGCGGCCGCGCAACCGGCGTCCCCACGTGGGACGCCGGCGCGCGGCGGCGAGGGGTTCGAGGGTGAGGCCGCCCCGCGGTTCCGCGGGGACGCTCATCAGCCGCTGATCCGCTTGAGTTCGGAGACCGCCCTCGCGCCGACCACCTTGAACTCGCTGGTCGGGTCGGCGCCCTTGACCACCACGTTGGTGATCGCGGAGCTGAACGCGTCACCGATCGGCCCGGTCCACATGATGTCGGAGGCGAAGCCCTCGTTGGCGACCATGTCGGCGGCCTGCTTGCCGGGGCCCTGGGCGATCTTGGAACACTGCGGCACCAGCGCGGTCTGCGACGGGATGTGGGTTCCGTAGCTGTTGGCGAAGTCCACCTGGTCGGCGGTCTGGTCGACCCACAGCCACGTGGCGAACGCCTTGGCGGCGTCCACCTGGTGGCTCTTGGCCGCGACGCAGGAACTGTAGGCACCGAACGGCACCGCCACCCGGCCCGATGCGCCCATGGCCGGGAAGGGGACCACCCCGAAATCGGTGCCGAACGCCTTCTGCACGTCCGGCATCGACCACAGGCCACCCCACTGCATGGCGGTCTCGCCGTTGATGAACGGCGTCGCGTCGTACCAGTCCTTCGAGGCCGCCTTGAGCAGGGCGTTCGTCTTGTAAAACGACTGGTAGGCGGCGAGCGAATCGTAGAAGTTGGGGTCGAGGAACCCCAGGGCGGTGCGGTCGGAGTTCAGCTGATCGAACCCCGACGCCCAGACGAACATGTTGCCGAGGACGCCGACACCGCCGTCGTTGCCCGCGAAGAATCCGCCCATGTCCTTGGTGGTCTGCGCCTTCGCGGCGTCGACCAGCGCGGCGAAGGTCTTCGGCGGCTGGACGCCGGCCTTCTGCAGCAGTGAGGGACGGTAGTAGAGCAACTGCATGTCGATGACCTGGGGGATCGCCCAGATCTTGTTCTGGAAGGTGAGCCGCTTGATCACCGACTGGTTGAACTTGCTCACCGAGGCGCCGAGGACGTCGGTCATGTCGACGACCTGCCCGGCGTTGATCATGTCGATGGTCGGTCCGTTGGCGTATTCGAAGACGTCGGGGAAGGAGTTGGTGAGCAGGGCTGCCGGGACCGCCGTGTCGTAGTTTCCCGCGTACCAGGTGACGTTGACGGTGGCGTCGGGGTAGGCGGCCGCGTACCTGTTCACGGCCTCCTTGGTGCCGGCCTCGCCGTACTGGTGGTACCACTGCGCCAACGTCGGCTTGGCCCCACCAGACGCGCCGGACGAGGAAGCCTCCCCCGAGTTGCTCGCCAGGCCGCTATTGCTGCCGCACGCGGCGAGGCCGGCCACGGCCGCAACTCCACCGGCGGCAGTGAGGAAGTGACGACGGGAGATTTGCATGATCGCGAGTCTACGGCAGCAACACCCGAAGTGGCAGGCTCGACCGTGGCGATGGGGAGGGGGTATGGCCGGTCGGGTGGGTCACTGCACACCGGCCCGCCCGAGCGGTCACGGGTCCCGGCCTGACGCGGCGTACCCTGACCCCCATGCCATCGATCCCGCCCGCCGGCGAACCGGTGCCCCCCGACGGGTCCCTGCCCGGGCCGGCGCTCGACGGGCTGGCCACCACGCCGCTCGGCTTCTATCTGCACGTCCCGTTCTGTGCGGTGCGGTGCGGCTACTGCGACTTCAACACCTATTCGCCCGACCAGGTCGACGAGGATGCCGTGAGCGTGTGGGCGCGCTCGGCGCACGCCGAGATCGACCTCGCGGCCCGGGTGCTGGGCGATCGGGCCCCCCGCCTGTCGACGGTGTTCGTCGGCGGGGGCACACCGACGATGGTGCCGCCCGCGCTGCTCACCGGGCTGATCGAGCACCTGCGGGATCGCTTCGGACTGCTACCGGACGCCGAGGTGACCACCGAGGCGAATCCCGAAACGATCACGCCCACCGTGCTCGACGCACTGCTCGAGGGCGGCATCACTCGACTGTCCCTCGGCATGCAGTCGTCGGTGCCGCACGTGCTGCGGGTGCTCGACCGGGTGCACACCCCGGGCCGGGCGCTGGAGGCGGTGCGTCTGGCCCGGACTGCCGGATTCGCCGACATCTCGCTCGACCTCATCTACGGCACGCCGGGGGAGTCGCTGGACGACTGGCGGGCGTCCCTCGATGCCGCGCTCGGCGAGGCCCCCGACCACCTGAGCGCCTACGCGCTGATCGTCGAGGACGGCACGGCATTGGCCACCCGGATCCGCCGCGGGGTGCTGGCCGCCCCCGACGACGACGACCTCGCCGACAAGTACCTGGTCGCCGAGGACATGCTCATCGGCGCCGGATACTCGTGGTACGAGGTGAGCAACTGGAGTCGGGGCGCCTCCCACCGGTCACGGCACAACCTCGCCTACTGGCGCAGTCACCACTGGTGGGGTGTCGGGCCGGGCGCCCACTCGCACGTGGGCGGTGTGCGGTGGTGGAACGTGCGCCATCCCCGCCGCTACGGCGCGCTGCTCGCCGAGGGCCGCAGTCCCGGTGAGGGGCGCGAGACGCTGGATGCGGACCAGCGCCGGGTCGAGCGGGTACTGCTCGAGTTGAGGATCGCCGACGGGCTGCCGGTGGGCGTCCTCACCGACACGGAGCGCGGTCGTGTCCCGGCACTGGTCGCCGACGGGCTACTGGTCGTCCACCCGGACGCTGCGCCCGGGGGGCGGCTCGTGCTCACCCTGCGGGGACGCCTGCTCGCCGACGCCGTCGTGCGCGGGCTGCTCGACTGAATCCCTGCCGCCCGGGGCCCTCGGCCACGCAGAGTCATCGGGCGCCCGTGCGTGGCGCGCACAGGGATCCATGGGCGATTGGGTAACCTCACCGAACGTGACCATCCCCGATCGCTACCGCTCCGATGTGCTCGCCGCCGGCTGGCAGCGGGCCGGCCGGACGAGCTCCCGTGACGTGCACATCGAACTCGACCTCGTCGTGGAGGATCCGACCAGCGGCTTCTGCGGCGCCGTCGTCGGCTGGGAGAACGGGCTGGTGATCCTCGAGGATCGACACGCCAAACGG
>JAJXWF010000233.1 GCA_021781735.1 Actinomycetes bacterium | reverse complement strand
TCGCGGTCACAGAGGTGACTCAGCATCAGCACGGCCGCGAGGAACACCACCGTTGGTAGCATCGCGCCGACCTGGTGGCCGGCCTGCCGCCACGGCACCACGCCGATCGCGGCGAGCAAGAGGGCGCCGGGCACGGCGGCGACCGCCTCGGGAAGGTCCCGGGGCCGGGCCACCGCGAACGCCAGCACGACCAGAAGGACCGCGGCGGCAAGAGCTTCGGCGAGGGCGGTGGGCACGCGCCCACACTATTCACTCGACGGTCGGTCGTCGCTCCGGTTGAACAGCCTGTCGTCGCGAACCGATTCGAGGCCCCAGGCCACGATCCGGGTGGCCATCCGGCCGGTGAGCAACTGCAGGTGGTGCGGCACGGGGTGGGTCGTGAGGTGCAGCATGGACGCCGCCCACGGCGGCAGGGCCGCCACGGCCCCCGCGGCGAGCAGGCCGTAGCCCGCCCGCGCGCTGCCGGTGAGCGGCGGGTGCCGCAGCAGGAACCGGGCGGTCTCGACCGCGTCGGGACTGGTCTCGAGTTCGGGCCGGTACCCCTCGAGGGCCGCGCTGAGTTCGCCGACGGTCCTGGGGAGGTCGGCGGCGCCGAGCATTTCGCTGGGACGCCGGGTGTGGTCGACATAGGTGTCGGCGTCCCCGGGGCTCAGCGGATGGGCCGAGTAGAGGGTGTGGGTCTGCAGGAACGCCCAGGTCTCGGCGAGGTGCACCCAGCGCAGCAGGTGCGGATCTCCGGCCCGGTAGGGGCGCCCACGGTAGTCCTTGCCGCGCACCCGATCGTGGATGCCACGGATCCGGGCGATGAGCTCCTCGGCCGAGGGAATCGGGCCGAACGTCGTCATCGCGATGTACTCGCTCGTGCGTTCGACCCGACCCCACGGGTCGCTCTTGTAGCCGCTGTGCCCGGCCACCCCCGCCATCGCCAGGGGGTGCAGGCTCTGCAGCAGCAATGCGGTGATGCCCCCGACGAACATGCTGGCGTCGGCATGCACGCGGGCCACCGGATCATCGGCCGGGAACCAGCGGGGTCCGGGCGCGCCCCAGATCCGCAGCGCGCGGGCATCCGCGTCGGGGCCGGCGACCCGAGAGCGGATCGCCGTGCCCACCTGCAGCTGAACCGCGGCGGCGAGCCGCTCACGACGACCTCCCATGCGGTGCTCCATGCGGTGCTCCTCCCAGCGGATCCTCAGTCGAGCGCGCGGGCGAACAGGTCGCGCAGTTCGGTGAACGAGCGCTCGGCGGCCCGCTCGTCGTAGCTGGCCGTGTCGGCCATCGAGTAGCCGTGCGGAGCGCCCTCGTAAATCGCCCCGTGGTGGGTGAGCCCCGCATCGTCCAAGGCCCGGTCGAGGGTGGCGATCTGCTCGGGGGTGTTCGAGCGGTCGTTGTCGGCGTGCCCGAACAGGAACTCCGCGCGGGCACGCGGCAGCGCGAGGTGCGGGCTCTCGGGATCGTCGGTGACCAGGCCGCCTCCGTGGAAACCGCCGACCGCCGCGACCCCGTGGCCGAGTTCGCCGGCGGTGAGGATCCCGAGCCGTGTGCCCATGCAGTAGCCGGTGACACCGATGGGGCGCTGTGACACGCCCTCGACGTGGTGCAGCGCGTCGACGTATCCCCGGAGGTCGCTCAGCAGTTGCGGACGCTGAGCGGCCGAGAACAGGTCCCTGAGTCGGGGGGTGAGAGTGGCGAAGAAGGCCTCGCGGGCCTCGGGGCTCGACAGCGGGCCGCTGGGCGAGGTCTCCTCGGCGGTTCCGTAGCGGTGGAACACGTTCGGCGCCACCACCACGTAACCCCAACTCGCGATCCGCTCGGCCATCTCGGCGATCCGCGAACGCAGCCCGATGGCGTCCATGAAGAACAGGACGCCGGTGAGCGGCATGCCCCCGGTGCTCTCGTCGGGGCGGGTCACGTACGCCTCGACGAGGTCATCTCCGACGCGGATGGTGGTCATCTCGATCATGGGTCCTCCGTCTTTCCGACCGGGGCACCTGTGCGCCCGGCTGCACCGGATCGACTCTAGCCCGCCGGCCCAGCGTCCCCGGCGAGACGACCATCGGGGCCATGGTGGCACGATGAGGGGGTGCGTCCGACCCCCTGCGACCCCGCCGAGCTGCCCGCGCTGCTGCCCCGCGCGCTCGCCGGCGACCTGGTCCTGGCGCCCGTCGACCCGGCCTCCGCCGCGCCGACCCTGCGGATGTTGCGACCCGACGAGCCGGTCACCGAGCCGGACGCCGTCCTGATCGTGGCCACCTCGGGCTCGACCGGCACCCCGAAGGGGGTGGTGCTGTCCCGGCGGGCGCTGGTTGCGGCCGCCGAGAGTGCCCAGCGGGTCACCGGACCCCTCGCCTGGACGTTGGCCCTGCCGCCCCATTACGTGGCCGGCGCGATGGTCGTGGTGCGTTCCACTGTCGCCGGGACGCCGATGAGCGTCGTGTCGTCCGACCTGTCCGACCTCGTCGCGCCCGACCTGCCCAGCGCGATCTCGATCGTGCCCACCCAACTGCACCGTGCCCTGGCCAGCGAGCGGATCACCGCAGCCCTGCGAGCGCACGACCTTGTGCTGCTCGGTGGGGCCGCTCCGCCACCCGGGCTGATCGACCGGGCCGCCCGGGCAGGCGTGCGGGTGGTCACCACGTACGGCATGAGCGAGACGTGCGGTGGGTGCGTGTGGGACGGCCGGCCGTTGCCCGGGGTCGAGGTCGAACTCGGGGCGTCCGGGCGGATCAGCCTGCACGGCGACATGGCCTTCTCGGGCTACCGGCTGCGCCCCGACCTCACCGCCGACACCCTCGTCGACGACCGCACCGTGCTCACCCGCGACCGCGGCGAATGGTCCGACGGGCTCCTGCATCTGCTGGGCCGCCTCGACGACGTCGTGATCAGCGGCGGGGTCAACGTCGACCTGTCGGCGCTCGAGCGCGCGGCGTCCCGTCTCACCGGGCACCCGGTGGCGGCGATCGGCGTGCCGGACGACGAATGGGGCACCCGGGTGGTGCTCGCGTCGACCGACCCTCGCGACCTCGACGCGTGGCGGGACGACCTGCGGGGTCATCTCCTGGCCGCGGCGTTGCCGAGGCAACTGCTGCGTCCCGCTGCGCTGCCCCGCACCAGTTCTGGCAAGATCGACCGTCGGGCCCTCATGGAGTGGGCCGGGGAAGGCGAGCGGGAGTCACGTGGCCACAGCCAGTGAATGGATCGAAGGGGCGCGGCTGCGCACCCTGCCGGCGGCCATCGCCCCGGTGGCGGCCGCGTCGGGGATCACCGTGGTCGAACACGGTTTCGGATGGATCAGGGCGCTGCTCGCCCTGATCGTGGCCCTCGGGTTGCAGGTGGGCGTCAACTACGCCAACGACTATTCCGACGGCATCCGAGGCACCGACGACGATCGGGTCGGCCCGCTGCGGCTCGTCGGGTCGGGCGCGGCCCCTCCCCGCGCGGTGAAGCTCGCGGCCTTCGCGTGCTTCGGCGTCGCGGGTTTCGCCGGGCTCGTGCTCGTCGCGCTCAGCGGGCACTGGTGGCTGCTGGTGCTCGGCGTCGCCTCCGTGCTCGCCGCCTGGTATTACACCGGCGGGTCCCACCCCTACGGCTACGCGGGCTGGGGCGAGGTGTTCGTGTTCGTCTTCTTCGGGCTGGTCGCGGTGACCGGAACCGTCTACACCCAGATCGGCCGGGTTCCGGTGGCCGCGTGGCTGGTCGCCTGCACCGTCGGAGCGCTCGCCTGCGCGATCCTGGTCGCCAACAACCTGCGGGACGTCCACACCGACGTCGCCGCCGGCAAACACACTCTGGCCACCCGGCTGGGCGAGCACGGCACCCGGATGCTCTTCGCGGCCATCGTTTTCGTGTCCCTGCTGTTACTTGTCGTGGTGGCGGCGCTGACCACGTGGTGGGCGCTGTTGAGCCTG
>JAJXWF010000232.1 GCA_021781735.1 Actinomycetes bacterium | reverse complement strand
ATGAACAGCAGCACCGACGCCGCCGATGCTGCGCCCACCCGGTAGTCGGTGAACGCGGTGTTGGTGACCAGCCCCAGCACCACCTCTGTGCTGATGCCCGGTCCACCGCTGGTCATCAGGTAGACCTGATCGAAGATCTTGAGACTGGCGATGATCTGCAGCAGCACCACCAGGCCGGTGGTGGGTGCGAGCAGGGGAATCGTGATCGACTTGATCTGCTGCCAGGCGGAGGCGCCGTCGACGGCCGCCGCCTCGTACACCTCGCGGGGGACGTCCTGCAGGCCGGCGAGGAACAGCACGAAGTTGAAGCCGATCGTCCACCAGACGGTGGTGATCGCGATGCCGATCATGGCCAGGTTCGGCGTGCCCAGCACCGACTGCGGGTTGGCGTCGCCGAACCAGCCCTGGATGGTCGCCCACAGTCCGGTGGCGGGGGTGAAGATGTAGTTCCAGATCAGCGCGATCGCAGCCGACGGCAGGATGAACGGCAGGAAGAAGGCGAGTCGGAAGAACCACTGTCCGCGCTGCACCCGGTTGGCCAGCACGGCGAGGACGAACGCCAGGATCACCAGGGGTGGCACGGTGAGCAGGGTGAAATAGATGGTGTTCCACATCGACACCCAGAACTCGTGCTTGCCGAGCATCTCCTGGTAGTTGGCGAGCCCGGCGAAGCTGCCGAGCCCCCGGTGAACCAGGGTGGTGTTGAAGAAACTGCTGATGACCATGTAGATGACGGGCCAGATGAGGAACAGCACGTAGAAAAGCGCGAACGGGCCCATGAATGTCCATGCGGTCCGGGTCAGGCGATGGTGGATTCTTCGTGTGGTGGGGACAGAGGTCTCGAGTGCGGCCGCCGGAGCAGCAGCGGCAGGTGCAGCGCTCATGGTCGCTCCTTTCGGTCAGCGGGTCAGGCGAGAGGGTCAGCGGTGTTGACGTAGGTCTTGAGCTGGGCGACTGCGGCGTCCAGGCCCTGCTTCGGGGTGGCGATGCCCTGCTCGACGAGGCCGATCTGGGCGCCGACGATGTTCTCGAACGTCGACCCCGACCCCGAATACCATGCGGGCGGGTCGTAGGTGACGTAGTCGACGACCCCGGCGTAGTACTTCTGCGGCGTGAGGTCCTTGTACTGCTGGCTGTCGAGCACGGGCTTGTAGGCGGGGATGTGGCCACCCTCGGCCCAGGTGAACGACTGGTCGAGCATCGACTTCACGAAGCCCATCGCCAGCTTCCGCTGCGCAGGGGTGTGCTTCGCCTTCGGCAGCACGAACGAGTGCGAGTCACCCTGGGTGGCAGGCTTGTCGAACAGCGTCGGGATGGCCGTCATCCCGAACTTGAAGCCCTTGACCGACTGCGCCGTGGTGATCTCCCATTCACCTTCGAGATAGAACCCCACCTTGCCGGTGAACAACATGGTTTCTGCGCCGGCGTAGTCGGCGGTGGTCGGGACGAGTCCCCTCTTGGTGAGCGACTGCATGTACTCGAGGGTCTTGATCGCGAGGTCCTGGTTGAACGTGAGTGCCTTTCCGTTGTTTCCGAGGAACTCCGTGTCGTTGTTCTGCTGGTGGTAGAGGGTCGTGAACCAGCGCCAGCAGGTTGCGGTGTCTCCGATGGTCGCCACCGACAGGCCGTAGGCGCCGGTGACCTTCTTGGCCGCGGTGAGGGCCGCCTCGAACTCCTGAACCCCCTGGATCGGCTTGAGCAGGCCGTTGCTGTCGAGCAGGCCCGCCTTCTGGCAGACGTCGACGTTGTAGTAGAGGACGAAGGGGTGGGTGTCGAGCGGGATGGCGTACAGCTTGCCGTCGGTCTTGGCCTTCGCCAACGGCTTGGGACTGAAGTCGGCCTGCGACAGGCCGACCAGAGCCAGATCGGCGTCGGTGATCTCGCTGAGCAACCCGCCGCGCGCCAAATTGGTGGCACGGGTGAGGTGGGAGACCGCGACGTCGGGGGGCGACCCGCCGAGCGTCGCCAGCGACAGCTTCGTGTAGTAGGGATTACCCCAGGCGAACGTCGCGGCCTCGAGCGAGCCCGGGCCGCCGTGGTTCTTGCGGTAGACCTCCTCCATCGAGATCATCCGGGCGCCATCACCGCCACCGAACAGGTTCCAGTACTGGACCGTGCCGGGTGCGAGCTGGCCTCCGACCAGCCCGGCGGACAATGGGGTGCCGCAGGCGCTCAGGGTGGTGGTGGCGGCTGCGCCGATCGCTCCACCCAGCAGCGCCCGGCGGCCGAGCCGGGGTGTGGTGCTGCGTGGTATCGGACTATTCATGGACGAACCTCCCGGAAATTCGTGCGCCGCTGATGGGGGCACAGCGACGGTGATGTGCAGGCAGGTGCTTCGTTGTGGTGGCCGTCCTGGCGGCATCAGGTCGTTTTGATGCCGCCAGGACAAGCCTCGGGGTTGGTGACAACGCGCAGTTTGGGAGTTGCGCTGTGACGACTTCCGCGTCGTCGCCCTCAGCACAACAGAGTGTGACCGGTCACGTCAAGGTTTTCCGGGAAATTTGTGACCGGTCACTTCACGTGGGCGATCGCCTTTGTTACCGTTCACTCACAGGGTTCTCCGATCGGCCACCAATGGGCGGCCCACCAGACGTGCCGCAGGCCCACCCCTGTCCATCCCGTGACCGGGCGCGTCGCAGCGTCCGGAGAGGAGTGCAGCAATGACCACCGCCCGCATCGTCGTCGACCCCGCGTTCACGGTGGGGCCCGTCCGACGTCGCACGTTCGGCAGCTTCGTGGAACACCTCGGACGCTGCGTCTACACCGGTATCCACGAACCGGGGCACCCCGCGGCCGTCGAGGGCGGCTGGCGAGGGGACGTCATCGATCTCGTCAAGGAGCTCGGCGTCAGCCACGTCCGCTATCCCGGTGGCAACTTCGTCTCCGGGTACAAGTGGGAGGACGGTGTCGGCCCGGCCGACCAACGTCCGGCCCGCCTCGAACTCGCGTGGCACTCGACCGAGCCGAACACCGTCGGTACCGACGAGTTCATGGCCTGGTGCAAGCTCGCCGATGTCGAGCCGATGATGGCGGTGAACCTCGGCACCCGGGGTCTCGGTGAGGCGATGGAGCTGGTGGAGTACTGCAACATCGCCGGCGGGACGGAGCTTTCCGACGAGCGCAGGGAGAACGGGGCCGAGGAGCCGCACGGCGTCAAGCTGTGGTGCCTCGGCAACGAGATGGACGGCCCGTGGCAGATGGGGCACAAGACCGCCGAGGAGTACGGCCGGATCGCCGCCGAGACCGCCCGCGCGATGCGGATGATCAACCCCGATCTCGAACTGGTCGCCTGCGGTTCCTCGAACCGGGCGATGCCGACATTCGGCCAATGGGAGCACACCGTACTCAGCGAGGCGTGGGACCAGGTCGACATGATCTCGGCGCACGTCTACTACTACCCGAAGGACGACGCCGACCTGCAGCACTTCCTGTTGAGCGCCGTCGACATGGACCGTTTCATCGAGCAGGTCTGCGTGACCGCGGACGCCGTCGCGGCGGCGCGCAAGAGCGACAAGGTCATCGGCATCAGCTTCGACGAGTGGAACGTGTGGTATCAGGATCGAGCCGAGTCGAGGGTGCCCGAGGGTGACGACTGGCCCGTCGCACCGGTGCTGCTCGAGGACCACTACTCGGTTGCCGACGCCGTGGTCGTCGGCAACCTGCTCATGTCGCTGCTGCGCCGCACCGACCGGGTGTTCTCGGCCAATCAGGCCCAGCTGGTCAATGTCATCGCCCCGATCATGACCGAGCCGGGAGGCGCCGCCTGGAAGCAGACGATCTTCCACCCGTTCGCCCTCACCTCGCGCTACGCGAAGGGCGAGGTGCTCCAGGTGGCGCTCGAGTCACCGACGGTGGAGTTCACCGGGCACGAGGGGACGCCCAGTCGGGTGCCGGTGATCGACGCCGTCGCG
>JAJXWF010000047.1 GCA_021781735.1 Actinomycetes bacterium | reverse complement strand
ACCCTCGACGAGATCGGGAAGGTCTACGGGGTCACCCGGGAGCGGATCCGCCAGATTGAGAGCAAGACGATGAGCAAGCTGCGGCACCCGTCGCGGTCGCAGGTTCTGCGCGACTACCTGGACTGACCGAGCCGGTGGGCCACCACACGATCCGCCGGGCTGAACCCGACGATCTTGAGACGGCCGCCCGCGTCCGGGCGCTTTCCTGGCAACAGACGTTCCGCGGGCTGTTGCCCGACGCGACGCTCGACGGGTTCGTCGACTCGGTGTGGACGACCCGGCTCGTCGAGGAGTGGGGCACGCTGATCCGCTCCGGGGGCACGGTGTGGCTGGCGCTCGACGGCGACGGCACCATCATCGGTGTCGCCCAGTCGCAGGCCGACGACGCTCCCGACGCCCCGGCCCCCGTGAGGCTGTCGAAGCTCTACCTGCTCGACGGGGCGAAGGGCACTGGCCTGGCGGCGCGGCTTCTCCGCCGCGCTGTCGGCGCGGGTGCCGCCTATCTCTGGGTGCTCGACGGCAACGAGCGGGCTCAGGCGTTCTACCGCAAGCACGGTTTCGAGTTCGACGGGGCGTCCATGCCCCTCGAGGACGACCTCGCCCACGTGCGCGAGGTGCGGATGGTGCGCGCGGGCTGACCGGGTCGGGTGCGATCGGGCCGCGCGCCGCCGCTCAGGCCGGCTGGAAGATGCTCTTGTAGTCGGGGACGCCGGACAACACGGCCTCGGCCTCCTCGACGCTGATCCGGTTCGCCTCGGCCGTGATCGCCTGGTGGAGCAGCGAGGTCTCCCCGGCCGTCGCGATCGCGGCGACCTGAGGAAACTTGTTGAGCACCCAGGAGATCGCCGCCGTGGTCAGCTGCTGCTCGTCGAAGGGCACGTACCAGGTCGCGTAGTGCTGCTCGCCCTCCTGCCAGGGCCGGCGCATGACGGCCTTGATCGTGCGGATGCCCACGTCGTGGGAGGCGGCGAGCTCGAACAGTTCGGTGATGTCGTCGGCAAACTTCGGATCCTGGTAGAGAAGCCAGTTCAGCGGCGTCAGCACCGAGTCGAAGTCGAAGCGGCGCAACGCCTCGGCGTGGGTCGACGGGGCGGCTTCGGTGTGCCCCGTGATGCCGACGAACCGGGTGAGCCCCTCGGCCTTCGCGCGCTCGAACGCCGGCATCGGTCCGCCCGGGGCGAACACCTCGTCGAGCATGGTCATGTCGCACACGGCGTGCACCTGGAGCAGGTCGACATGGTCGGTGCGCAGCAACTCGAGAGACCGGGTGATCTCGGCCCACGCCTCACCCTCGGTGCGCATGCCGGTCTTCGTGGCGAGGAAGATGTCGGCGCGGATCGGCTCGATCGCCGGGCCCATGACCTGCTCGGCGTGCCCGTAGGAGGCGGCGGTGTCGAAGTGGTTGATGTCGGCCGTGCGCGCCTCGGCGATCGAGTCGGCCGCGGCCTGCTCGGTCACCCCGCCCAGCGAGGCTGCTCCGAAGGCCAGCACCGAACTCTCGTGGCCGGTGCGTCCGAAGCGACGATGTTCCATGGTTCCTCCACTGCTCTGACGGCCGGCGGCAGGACGCCGCTCCGTTCCTGGTGTGTTTGGGTCGATGGCTCCAGCCTATGCCGCGGGACGGGTGCCGCGCCTGCATCCGCCAGCGACGACCCGGCCCGGCTCCTCGTCGGGGAGAGGAGCCGGGCCGGGTGGTCGGCGGGATCGGGGGCCTGTCGGCTCAGCGGACCCTGTCGGTCTCGTCGTGGATGCGCAGGGCAACCTGCTGCAACTTGTCGTGGTGGGCGCGCGCGTGGTGCGCGCAGAACAGCAACTCACTGCCGGAGTTGAGGGTGACGCGGAGATATGCCTGCGCTCCGCAGCTGTCGCAGCGATCGGACGCGGTGAGGCTCCGATCGTCGATGACTGGTGTGGTCATGGCGTGTCCTCCGTTCACTCAGGTCGTCATTCGCTCGGATCGTGTCGCTGCTGTAGCTCGTCCGGATGACCTCGACATCTGCTGCGCGGCATCCGGAGGGACCACGGGCTACAACGGCGACGGTGGATCGTTTGTTCCGTACCCTACCCGGCACCCGGGAAGGTTGGGGGTCGGCGTATGTCGCGATTGGATGACGATCCGGTTTCGGAACAGCTACGGCGGCGGCATCCGGCGTGGGCGACGCGCGAGCGCCGTCAGCGTGGGTACCCTACAGGGCGTGCCGAATCGTGTTCAGACCAAGCCCAGTGAAGGCCGCGACTACGAGGCCCGTCACCTGTTGGTGCTCGAGGGGCTGGAGGCCGTGCGGAAGCGGCCGGCCATGTACATCGGATCCACCGACACCCGTGGACTCATGCACTGCCTGTGGGAGATCATCGACAACTCCGTCGACGAGGCGCTCGCCGGCTACGGCGAGCACATCGAGGTGAGTCTCAACGCCGATGCGTCGATCTCGGTGACCGACCACGCCCGGGGCATCCCCGTCGACACCGAACCACGCACCGGTCTGTCGGGTGTCGAGGTCGTCTTCACCAAGCTGCACGCGGGCGGCAAGTTCGGCGCCGGCTCCTACAATGCGACCGGCGGGCTGCACGGTGTGGGCGCCTCGGTCGTCAATGCCCTGTCGGCGCGGCTCGACGTCGAGGTCGACCGGCTCGGCGCCACCTGGGCGATGAGCTTCCGCCACGGCGTCCCCGGGGTGTTCGACGGACCCGGGCCCACCGCCGCGTTCACCCCGCGGCCCGGGTTGGTCAAGAAGGGGCGGGTGGCCAAGGGGGTCACCGGAACCCGGATCACCTACTGGCCTGACCGGCAGATCTTCCTGCCCGATGCGCAACTGAGCCTCGAGCACCTGCTCGACCGGGCCCGGCAGACCAGCTTCCTCGTGCCGGGGCTCGCGATCGAGGTGACCGATGCCCGTCAGGGCCAGCCGGTCACCGAGCTGTTCCTCCACGACGGCGGGATCGCCGAGTTCGCCGAGTTCCTCGCCCACGACGCCGCGGTCAGCGACATCCTGCGGCTGCAGGGTCGTGACCAGTTCACCGAGACCGTCCCCATGCTCGACGAGTCGGGTGGCATGACGCCGGCCGACGTCGAACGCGAGTTGGAGGTCGACATCGCCCTGCGCTGGGGGGCCGGCTACGACAGCACCCTGCGCAGCTTCGTCAACATCATCGCCACACCCAAGGGCGGCACCCACGTGCAGGGATTCGAACGGGGCCTGACCAAGGCCTTCGCCGCGGCCCTCCAGGGCACGCGGCTGCTTCGGACGGGCGAGGAGGTCATCCGCGACGACATCGTCGAGGGGCTCACGGCGGTGGTGACGGTGCGCCTGGCGGAGCCCCAGTTCGAGGGCCAGACCAAGGAGGTGCTGGGCACGCCCCCGGTGACCCGCCTGGTGTCGCGGATCGTCGAACGGGAACTCGGGGAGTTCCTCACGAGCAACAAGGCGGCGGTGAAGGCCCAGGCGCGCACGGTGATGGAGAAGGTCGTCAACGCGTCCCGCACCCGCGTCCAGGCCCGCTCGCATCGCGAGAACCAGCGTCGCAAGAACGCCCTCGAGTCGTCGTCGCTGCCGCCCAAGCTCAAGGATTGCCGCAGTTCCGACACCGAGCGTTCCGAGCTGTTCATCGTCGAGGGCGATTCGGCCCTCGGCACCGCCAACGTGGCCCGCAACTCCGAGTTCCAGGCGCTGCTGCCGATCCGGGGGAAGATTCTCAACGTGCAGAAGGCCTCGGTCGGTGACATGCTCAAGAACGCCGAGTGCGCCGCGATCCTCCAGGTCATCGGAGCCGGCTCGGGTCGCACGTTCGACCTTGACTCCGCCCGCTACGGGAAGATCATCTTCATGGCCGACGCCGACTCCGACGGCGCGCACATTCGCGTGCTGCTGGCCACGCTGTTCTTCCGGTACATGCGTCCGCTCGTCGAGGCCGGCCGGATCTACTCCGCCGTCCCGCCGCTGCACCGCTTCGAACTGGCCAACCCGAAGAAGGGTCAGGACCGCTACATCTACACGTATTCCGACGCCGAATACCAGCGCAAGAGCGCCGAGTTGACCAAGAAGGGCATCAGGTTCAAGGAACCTCAGCGGTACAAGGGTCTGGGGGAGATGGACGCCCAGCAACTCAAGGAGACGACGATGGACCCGAGGCGCCGGGCCCTGCGGCGGCTCACCGTCGACGACGCCCAGGTGGCCGAGCGCACGTTCGAACTGCTCATGGGCAACGAGGTCGCCCCGCGCAAGGAGTTCATCATCGCCGGCGCGTACGCTCTGGACACCGAGCGCATCGACGCCTGATCACGGCTCCGCGGGCCGGCCGGGTCGGGTGCGGTGGGCCGGGGTTCAGGGGGCCAGTCGCTCCCTGACCCAGCGGTCGTCCACGAGCCGGTAGCGGAGCCGGTCGTGCAGCCGAGAGCGGCGTCCCTGCCAGAACTCCCACATCTGCGGGCGCAGCCGGTAGCCGCCCCACCACTCGGGGCGCGGCGGGTGTGGGCCGAACCGGGCGGACGCCGCGGCGGCGTTGGCGAGCAGGATGGCTCGACCGGGGATCACCCCGCTCTGCGGCGACGCCCAAGCGCCGATCCGGCTGTCGAGCGGACGCAGCTGGAAGTAGGCGTCGGACTGCTCCGGGCTCACCTTCTCGACCGACCCCTCGATCCTCACGACGCGTTCGAGTTCGACCCAGTGGAACTGGAGCGCGGCGAAGGGGTGCACCTCGAGGTCGTGGCCCTTGCGCGACCGGTAGTTCGTGTACCAGACGATGCCGTCGGCATCGAACGACTTCACGAGCACGATCCGGGTCGAGGGGCGGCCGTCGGCGCCCACGGTCGCGAGGGTCATCGCGTTGGGCTCGGGCACACCCGAGGCCACCGCCTTGTCGAACCAGTGGCGGAACTGGTGCACCGGGTCGTCGCTCGCGCCGCCCTCATCGAGCTCGCCCCGCTCGTAGCTCTTCCGCATTCCGCGCACGTCCACGCACTCAGCGTAGGCGCGCCCGGTCCGCCCCTTGGCGACCCGGATCCGGACCTCAGACGGTCTCCGCGAACCCCGCGCTGGCCAGGACCTTCTTGGCCACCTCCAGGGGCAGGTCGCGTCCGACCTCGACCACGGCGTCGTCGAGCTTCGCCTCGTCGAGGATGTTGTCGAGCACCCCTGCCCGGTCGAGATGCCAATCGCGTTCGGCGTCGTCGCCGTGGTGACGCTGCCAGAGCCGTTCGCGGATCGCCTCGGCATAGGGTCGCAGGCGCACGACGGTCATGTGTGACCCGATCATCGCCTCGCACCGGTCGCGCTCGTCGAGGCTCTCGAGGACGCCGGCCACGACCAGCATCTGAGCGCCGAACTGACGGTAGGTGTCGGACATCGCCGCGAGGTTGACCTGGGCGATCCGGATGTTGAACGGGTCGTCGTCGGGGGCGGGCCAGGCGTTCCGCAGACCGTCGAGGTCGATCAGTGCGTGGGGGATGCCGGCACCTCGCAGGATGGTGCCCATGGCGTCCATGGTGGTGGTTTTGCCGGCTCCCACCGTGCCGTTGATGAACAGAACGTGCATGCAATCACATCTTCTGGGTGAGGGTGCCGTTGTCGACATCGTAGATGAACCCGCCCACCGTGGCCCGGCCGGCCATCAGGGGGTGGGTGCGCAGCAGCTCGACGTCGTAGCGCAGGCCGGCCTCCTGGTCCGGCGTGGATCCAAGGATCATGCCCCGGATGTCGGTGCCGGTGGCGTCGATCACCTTGGCGGCGATGGCGTCGTCACCCGATCCCATCGCACAGCGGGTGTGGGGGACCACCATGATCCGGTCGACGTTGAGCAGATGCACCCCGAGGATGCAGCCCACGAGGGTCTCCGGGGTCACCCGGCCTCCGGGGGTCCGCAGGATCTTCGCGTCGCCGAGCCTGAGACCCAGCATGGCCAGCGGCTCGATCCGGGAATCCATGCAGGTGACGACGCACACTCCCGCGTGCGCCTTGCCGTCGAAACCGCCGTCGGTGAACTGGCTCGCATAGCGGGCGTTGCCTTCCAGCAGGTCCTCGAAATCGGTCATGACTGCACCCTACTGAACCGCTCGTCCCGCCGACACCCCCGACAAGGGGGAACGGTCCGGGCCCCGGACGCGGGGGGCGTATCGCGCGGTGTCCTCACGTCAGTGCACCCTCGACCCGATCGCGGCGATCGGCTGCATCGACGGCGTGCCCGAGCCGTCGCGCCGGCCGGTGGCCGGCGGAAGGGTGTTCTCGGCCCCGCTCGCCGCCGCCGCGACGACTGGGGTGGGCCCGACCCACGCGCGGGTCAGGCGGTCCTCGCCCTTGAGGAACCGGTGACAGCGGACGCCGCCGGTGGCACGTCCCTTGGCCGGGTACTCGCTGAACGGCGTGACCTTGACGGTGCCCACCTCGGTGCCGGGCAGCGCGTCGGCGGAGCCGGCGACCGTCACCGCGACGGCGTCCGACACCGGTGTGACCCCGAACCAGACGACCTCGTGTCCCGCCGCGAGCTTGATGCCGGCCATGCCGCCGCCGGTCCGTCCCTGGGGGCGCACGGAGGCCGCCGGGAAGTGCAGCAGCTGCGCGTCGGAGCTGACGAACACCAGGTCGACGTCGTCGGAGCTCAACTCGAGCGCCCCCACCACCTCGTCGCCATCATCGAGGCGGATGACGTCCCACGTCTCCTTGGCGAGGGTGTCGGCGTTGACCCGCTTGACCACGCCCCGGCGCGTGCCGATCGCCAGCCCCAGCGAGTCGGCCGCCAGCGTGGTGAGGCCCAGGGCGCGCTCGCCCTTGTCGAGGACGAGCAGTTCGACCAGTGGGGTGCCCCCCTGGAGGTTCGGCGCGTTGGCGGTTCTGGGCACGGTGGGTAGTTCAATGGCCCTGGCCCTGATCAGCCGTCCGGACGAGGTCAGCACGCCGAACTCGGCGTGCGCGCTGGCCCGGATCGCCCCGACGATGACGTCATGGGCGGCGCGCGGTCCGTCGACGGGAAGGGGGTCGTCGCCGTCGACGCGGGCGAGCAGCCCGGCCGAGGACAGGATGACCCAGCAGGGGTCGTCGGGAACCTCGAGCGGCCCTGCCGAGGCCGACACCGCCGTGCCCGACGACGCGAGCAGGATGGTGCGCCGCGCGGTGCCGTACTGGCGGGCGACGTCGGCCAGCTCGCGTCCGACGAGGGTGCGCAGCACGGAGTCGTTCTCGACGATCTCGGTGAGGTGGGTGATCGTGGCGCGCAACTCGTCGCGTTCGGCCTCGAGCTCGATCGTGCTCAGGCGGGTGAGCCGGCGCAGTTGCAGGTCGAGGATGTAGGTGGCTTGTTCCTCGCTGAGCTCGAAGGCCTCCATGAGCCGGGACCGGGCCTCGGCGACATCATCGGACGAGCGGATGATCGCGATGACGTCGTCGATGTCGACGATCGCGATCAGCAGTCCCTCGACGAGGTGGAGGCGTTTGGTGGCCCTGTCGAGCTGGAACTGTGTGCGCCGCATCGTCACCTGCAGGCGGTGCTCGAGATAGACCCGCAGCAGCTCCGGCAGGCTCAACGTGCGGGGCTGCCCGTCGACGAGCGCGACCGCGTTGATCCCGAACGTGTCCTCGAGCTTGGTGAGCTTGTAGAGCTGCTCGAGCAGGGCCTCGGGGTTGATCCCGTTCTTCACCTCGATCACCAGACGGGTGCCGTGGATGAGATCGGAGAGGTCCTTGACGTCGGCGATGCCGGTGAGTTTCTTCGACTGCACCAGCGAGCTGATCTGCTCGATGATCCTTTCGGGGCCGACAAGGTAGGGCAGTTCGGTGACCACGATGCCCCGGCGCCGCGGGGTGACCTGTTCGATCCGCGAGGTGGCCCGGATCCGGAAGCTGCCCCGCCCGGTCTCGTAGGCGTCGCGGATGCCGTCGAGACCGATGATCTTGCCGCCGGTGGGCAGGTCGGGCCCGGGGACGAACCCCATGATCGTGGCCAGGTCCGCCTCGGGGTGGGCGAGCAGGTGACGCAGCGCCTGCACGAGTTCGACGAGGTTGTGCGGTGGGATGTTGGTGGCCATGCCGACGGCGATCCCCGTGGAGCCGTTCACCAGCAGGTTCGGGAACGCCGCGGGCAGCACCGACGGCTCGGTCTCCTTGCCGTCGTAGTTGGCCCGGAAGTCGACGGTGTCCTCGTCGAGGCCGTCGGTCATGGCCAGCGCGGCGGGAGCCATGCGGCATTCGGTGTAGCGCATGGCCGCCGGACCGGCGTCGAGCGAGCCGAAGTTGCCGTGCCCGTCGATGAGCGGGAGGCGCATCGCCCACGGCTGGGCCATTCGCACGAGCGCGTCGTAGATCGCGGAGTCGCCGTGTGGGTGCAGCTTGCCCATCACCTCGCCGACCACACGGGCCGACTTGACGTGCCCACGGTCGGGGCGGATGCCCATGTCGTCCATCGAGTAGAGGATGCGCCGCTGCACGGGCTTGAGGCCGTCACGGACGTCGGGCAGGGCCCGCGCGTAGATGACCGAATAGGCGTACTCGAGGAAGCTGGTTTCGATCTCCGACGACACGTCGACGTCGATGATCCGCTCGTCGAAGTCGTCGTCCAGGTCGGTGCCGGCCATCATTCTCCGCTCGTGTCTCGTGCTCAACCCTCAGATTCTGGCGAATGAGGGCCCCGAGACCCAACTCCCACGCCGAGACGGCCCGCGCGAAGGTCGGACGCCGCCGGCGTCTCGGATCACCGGGAGGCGACCGGGAATTCGCAGTCGGTGAGGATCTGCTGCACCTGCGGCAGCAGCGCCCATCCGTCTGGACCACGCACCTCGGGCGCAGACTCCGGCGTCCACTGCACGTCGTCGTTGTCGACGAGGACGGTGGTGGTGCCATGGGCGAGAACCTGCTCGGCCATCGTGAGTTCGCGGATCGCGATGGCCCGGACATGGTCGGGCTGGAGCTCGGCGAACTCGGCGTACAGCATCGGATCGTGCTGGCCGTCATCGCCGATCAGCACCCAGCGGATGTCGGGGAAGTCGCGGGCCAGCTCGCGCAGCGCCTGGCGCTTGTGATCGGTTGCGCTGCGGACCCATCCGGTGTTGGTGGGGCCCCAGTCGGTGAGCAGCATCGGACCCATCGGGAACCCGTGCCGATCGAGGAACCGGTTGAGGAACGAGAACGTGCTCCACGACCCGGTGGACACGTAGATGATGGGTGCCCCCGGATGATCGTGCAGCAGCGAGGTGAGCATGGTGGCCATGCCGGGGACCGGCTGGCGGGCCTGCTCGGTGACCACCAGGGAGTTCCACGCGGCGATGAACAGGCGGGGGAGGAAGGTGGAGATCACCGTGTCGTCGATGTCGCTGACCAGCCCGAACGTCTGGTCGTCGTCGACGACCATGACCGGTGCGTCGGTCGGCAACGAGGTGGGCGTGACGATCGTGACGTGGCTCCAGCCGGCGTCCAGCGCTTCACTCTTGACCCGCACGTCGACGTACCCGTTGCGGTCGGTGCGCAGCTTGATGCCCGACTGCCCGAGTGTCACGGTGACCTCGGCCCGGGGAATGGGGGCGGCGAGGAAGTTGCGCCACCCGCGCTGCATGAGGAACTCCTCGGCGGCCCGTCCGAGCTGGGTGCGGGCCGCCGCCGGACGCAGCACGACCCGCGCCAGCACCCGCACCTGGGACTGAGTTCCATAGCCGGTGAACGGCACGACGGCCTCGACCCAGCCGAATCGGCGCAGGACGCCGTTCACCCTGCGGAAGACGAACTCTTCGAGCCGGGCGCCAACGAACGGTCGATTGGACATGCTGGCACTGTACCGAGTGGACGGCACGCCTGACAGCGCGGACGGATACCCGCGGCCATCGTGGGTATCCTTCTCGGCGGGCCGCGCAGTCTTCGACAGGGGACTGGCGGAATACGTGGACGCCCGCAACCAGTTCATGGTGATGGAACGGAGCCTGTGCATGGTGGACCGCTCTGCGCTCGTTCGGGGTGCTCGGATCGGGGGCGTCGGCCTGCTGGGCCTGCTGGCGCTCCAACTGGTGTTCTTCGGGCTGCTCGTGGCCGCCGCCGCCGTGCCGGACGCACCGATCGTACGGCACCTGGTCACCGACATCCGGCACAAGGACTACGGTCCGGCGAGCCTTCCCGACCGGATGGGAACCCAGTCCGACTCCTACACCGAGTGCGTGGTGGTCGGCACGGGGCTCGGCCGGCCGGGCCTTTCACCGCTCGAGCGGGCCGGCATCATGCCGAGGCTGGCCAGCTGCAACAACGGTGGACCCACCCAGCTCCTCGAACTCGACGGGGGGCAGAAGATCTCGACCGGCCCGTATTTCCGGTATTGGGCCGGCTACACCGTGCTGACGCGACCGGTGCTGGCCCTGACCACGATGGCCGGTCTGCGGATCGTGGTCGGCGGCCTGCTGTTGTCGGCGTTCGCGGCGCTGTTCGTCGCGGTCGGTACCACCTCGGGTCGGCTGGCCGCCGCGGCTCTCGTCGCCCCGGTGGTGCTCGGCTCGAACCTCATGTCCACGCCGGTGTCCTCGTTCAGCCAGGCCCTGTCGATCGCGGCATACGTGGGGGGGGCGGCGGGTATCGCCGTGGCCGCCCGGCGGTCGCTGCGATGGGGGCTCGCGGCCACCGCCGTCGCCGCGGCCGTGTTCTGCTACGTCGACCTGCTGACGACGCCGCCGGCCGCCTGGGCCCTGTCGGTCGCGGTGTTGACGGCGGTCGTGTGGGGCCGCACGCGCGACCTGCGCTCGACCCTCAGAGGGTTCCTCCTCTCGGGCCTGGTCTGGCCGGTCTCGTTCACCATCACCTGGGTGTCACGGTGGGTGATCGCCGTGCCGTTCGTCGGGGCGCACGAGGTCGTGACGGGGGTGGCGAACCAGGTGCTGTTCCGCACCGAGGGCCAGTACGCGGGGGTGAGCGACGCCCTGTGGGCTCCGGTGGCCAAGAACTGGGACTACTGGATGGGAAACGTGCCCACGGCGCGGGCCGTGTTGATCGGCGTCCTGATCGTTGCCGTCGTCGGTGCGCTGGCGAGCCTGCGTCGCGGGTGGCGCGCCCTGGTGGCCGGTGGGATCGTCGCCGCGGCGGCGCTCGTCGTCCCGTTCTGGTACGAAACCTTGCGCAACCACTCCCAGATCCACGCGTTCTTCACCTACCGCTCGATCACCATCGCGCTCGGGGTGATCGGGTTCGCCTGGCTGGCGACCGCCCGAGGGCCGCGACACGACACCATGGTGGCCGCCGGGTCGCCGACGCTGGCCACGCCCGCCGAGTCCCCATCGTCCGGTGTCGACGTCGCCACCGACGCGCGAGCGACGTCCGCTCCTCACGTGGGATGATGCCGGGGTGACCCTGTCATCGACACTGAGCCGCCAGGTGCGCGCCGACATCGAGGCGTGCGGCTACTTCCCCGAGTTCGTCATCGACTCACTCGAACTCGCGTTGGGCGACGAGCCGGCCACCCACCATCTCGTCCACCAGGAGGCAACCTTCATGGGCGACGAGATCCACCGGCACCTCACGGTGCTGGCGTTGACGCCCACCCGCCTCGTGGCGCTGCACACTGACGAGGGTGGTGAGGAGGCGAACGCCGACGACCAGGCGATCACCACCACCGAGACGGTGCCCCTGGGTAACGTGCGGTCGGTGTCACTGTCGCGGGTCGTGCAACGTCCGGAACGCTTCGACTCCCGGCATCCCCAGGTGGTCGAGACTTGGCTGGTGCTCGGATGGGGTGCGCTGAGCAGGGTCGACATGGAACCCGCGGGCTGCAGCGACCCCACCTGTGAGGCCGATCACGGCTACACGGGCACCATCACCGGTGACGACCTCACGATCAGGATGAGCCCTGCCGCCGACGGCGCCGACAACGTCGATCGGCTGATCCGCTTCGCCGGCGTCCTGCAGCGCGAGGTGGGTCGCGCCCGATGAGCGTGAAGGTCGTCCCCGACTACGGCCAATCGACGCTGTGCGACGTCCTGCCCGCCGTCGCCGCCCACCTGGGAGTGCCGGGCATGGTCGACCGCCTCGACCTGCCGCCCTCCCGCCGGTACGTGGTGCTGCTGGTCGACGGGCTCGGACTCCCGTTGGTGCGCGCCCACCTGCGGGACGCCCCGTACTTCTCGGAACTGTTCGGCGACGTGCGGGAGATCACGGCGGGCGTTCCGACGACCACGGCCACGTCGATCACCTCGCTCGGTACCGGACGCCCGCCAGGGCATCACGGCATCGCCGGCTACACCTTCCGCGAACCGGTGTCCGGGGTGCGGATGAACGCGCTGACCTGGGAGAACGGGCCCGACGAGGTCGAATCCTTCCAGCCGCACGACACGGTGTTCGAGTCGATGGCGATGCACGGCGTGAGGTGCACCAGCATCGTGCTGCCCCGCTTCGCCGGCTCCGGCCTGACCCGGGCGGCCCTGCGTGGCGCGGAGTTCGTCGGGGTCGCTGACGGTGACGACGCCGCGCGGATCTCGGCGGTTGCCGCGGCGGCGGCGAGTGGCGACCGGTCGTGCGTCTACGTCTACGAGCGGCGTCTCGACCATGTCGGCCACGGGCTCGGCACGTCGTCGACGGCCTGGCGTGCCACGCTCCGGCTCGTCGACGGGTTCGCTGAGCGGCTGCGCGCCGACCTGCCCGATGACGTGGTGCTGCTGATCACCGGCGACCACGGCATGGTCGACGTGTCTGCGGGCACGAGGATTGTGCTCGACGAGGTGCCCGGCCTGTTGAAGGGTGTCGACCTCGTCGCCGGGGAGGCCAGGTTCCGGCAGTTGTACACCGGCCGCGCCGAGCAGGTCGCCCGCCGGTTCGCCGAGTTCCTCGGCCGGCGCGCCTGGGTGCTCACCCGGGACGAGGCGATGGCTGAGGGGTGGTTCGGCGCCACGCCCGCGACGGTCGCCAACCGATTCGGCGACGTGCTCGTCGCCATGCGGGGCACCTGGGCGCTCATGTCCCACGAGTTCCCCCAGGAGTTCGGGTTGGTCGGCATGCACGGGTCACTCACGCCGGACGAGGCGTCGGTGCCCCTGTTCGTCGACGCCCCGGCCCACGACCGTATGTGGGGCGTGGGTGTCTGAGCTCGTCTACTTCAGCGGGCCGATGGACTGCGGCAAGTCGACGCTCGCCCTGCAGATGGCCCACACCCAGTCCGGTCACGGCCGCGCCGGGCGGCTGTTCACGAGCCACGACCGGTCGGGCCCAGCCACGATCACCTCCCGCATCGGGCTGCGCGCCGACGCGGTGGAGGTCGACGAGCACTTCGACTTGTGGGCCCACGTGATTTCCTCACTCACCGCGGGGGAGCGGATCGACTTCCTGATCTGCGACGAGGCGCAGTTCTACACCCGCGCGCAGGTCGACGACCTCGCCCGCGTCGTCGATGAGCTGAGCATCGACGTGTTCGCGTTCGGGATCCTCGCCGACTTCCGCACCGAACTGTTCCCGGGATCGAAACGGCTGGTCGAGCTGTGCGACCGGATGGAGACCCTGCAGGTGCAGCCCCTGTGCTGGTGCGGTGCGCGGGCCACTCACAACGCCCGGGTCGTCGACGGTGTCATGGTAACCGAGGGCAGCCAGGTGGCGGTGGGCAACACCGGATCTCCCGCCGCGCACACCGTCACGTACCAGGTGCTGTGCCGTCGGCACCACCGCCAACGCCTGACGATCGAGCGGGCCCACGCCGATCCCAGCCCCGACGTTCTCCCGTTCGGAGCGCCGGACGTCCGGTGACCGGGGGCTACGGCGGCCAGCCGGAACGTCACTAGGGTGGGCGCATGAGCCGAGTGACCGCTGCAGACCTGCGTCGCCGCCTCGAGCGGGGTGAACGGATCACCCTGCTCGACGTGCGCTATCACCTCGCCGAACCGGGGCTCGGCGAGCGGGAGTATCTCGAGGGCCACCTGCCCGGCGCGGTCTTCGTCGATCTCGACGCCGACCTCGCCGCGCCGCACACCGGGCCGGGCGGGCGCCACCCGCTGCCGACGGCGGCGCCCTTCGGCGAGGCGATGCGCCGCGCCGGTGTGCGCGCAGGGATGCCGGTCGTCGTCTACGACCAGCGCACCTCCCTGGCGGCCGGGCGGGCCTGGTGGATGCTGCGCAACGCCGGCCACGAGCAGGTGGCCGTCCTCGACGGCGGCTACGCCGCGTGGGTGGGCGACGGCGGCACGACCGAGCAGGGACGGGTCCATGTCGACGCGGGCGACTTCCGACCCGGACCCGACCAGCTTCCCCGGGTCACCGCCGACCTGATCCCCGACCTCGTGGCATCCGGGCACCGGATCGCCGACGTCCGCGCCCCCGAGCGCTTCCGGGGCGATACCGAGCCGATCGACCCGGTCGCCGGCCACATCCCCGGGGCGGTCAACCTGCCGGCGGCCGGCCTGTTCACCGACGAGGGGACCCTGCTGCCGGTCGCCGTCCTGCGCGAGCGGCTCGCGGGGCTGGGACCCGGTGACGCGGTCAGTTGTGGCTCCGGGGTCACCGCCGCACAGGTCCTGTGGGCGCTCGACGTAGCCGGGATCACCGGGGTGGCCCTGTACGCCGGCTCGTGGTCGGACTGGATCAGTGATCCCTCCCGGCCGGTGGCCCGCGGCGCGTGAGCCCCAGCCGACCGCCCCCCGGGGATCGTTGTCCGGGCCTCCGGCTGGCGCGCTAGGTTGGACACATTGTGCGCAGCCGCACGCCACCGGCCTGCTGGGGGTCGCCCGGGCCCACGCATGGCCCGTGCCCCGACCCGCGGCTGTGACAAACGAGTCGGTGACGGTGAAAGATGGACCCCGACGCCAGCCCTCCACGGAGGGATGGCCCGTGTGTGAGAAAGGACGAGGAGTGATCCCACGCGAGGAACCCGGGCCGATGATCAACGGTCAGCCCACGAATCTCCCCGAGACCGACCCCGAGGAGACCTCGGAGTGGCTCGAATCGCTCGACGGCCTCATCGACAGCGAGGGCCGCAACCGGGCCCGCTACGTCATGCTGCGCCTGCTCGAGCGGGCTCGCGAACGCCAGATCGGCGTTCCGTCGCTGGTGTCGACCGATTACGTCAACACGATCCCCGCCTCGAAGGAGCCGCCCTATCCGGGCGATGAGGAACTCGAGCGGGGCTACCGGCGCCTGCTCCGGTGGAACGCGGCGATGCTCGTGCACCGGGCTCAGCGGCCCGGCGTCGCCGTCGGGGGCCACCTGTCGAGCTATGCCTCCTCGGCGACGCTCTACGAGGTCGGATTCAACAACTTCTTCCGCGGCAAGGATCACCCGGGCGGCGGCGACCAGGTGTTCTTCCAGGGGCACGCCTCACCCGGCATGTACGCTCGCGCGTTCCTCGAGGGGCGCCTCGAGGAGGCCGATCTCGACGGCTTCCGCCAGGAGAAGAGCCACGTCGTCGACGGCCGGTTGCGCGCGCTGCCGAGCTATCCGCACCCGCGGATGATGCCCGACTTCTGGGAGTTCCCGACGGTGAGCATGGGCATCGGCCCGATGAACGCCATCTACCAGGCGCAGTTCAACCGCTACCTCGCCAACCGCGGCATCAAGGACACCTCGCAGCAGCATGTGTGGGCGTTCCTCGGTGATGGGGAAATGGATGAGCCCGAGAGCCGTGGCCTGCTGCAGCTGGCCGCCAACGAGGGTCTCGACAACCTCACGTTCGTGATCAACTGCAACCTGCAGCGACTCGACGGCCCCGTTCGCGGCAACGGCAAGATCGTCCAGGAACTCGAGATGTTCTTCCGGGGCGCGGGCTGGAACGTCATCAAGGTGCTGTGGGGTCGTGGCTGGGACCCGCTGCTCGCCCAGGACACCGAGGGTGCGCTCGTCAACGTCATGAACACCACGCGCGACGGCGACTTCCAGACATTCAAGGCGAACAACGGCGCCTACGTGCGCGAGCACTTCTTCGGCCGCGACCCCCGCACGCTGAAGATGGTCGAGGACTGGAGCGACGAGAGGATCTGGGCGCTCAAGCGTGGTGGCCACGACTACCAGAAGGTCTACGCGGCGTACAAGGCGGCCACCGAGTTCGCCGGGGCCCCCACCGTGATCCTCGCCCAGACCATCAAGGGCTACGTCCTCGGGTCGAGCTTCGCGGGACGAAACGCCACCCACCAGATGAAGAAATTCAGCCTGGAAGACCTCAAGCTGTTCCGCGACCGACTCGACATGCCGATCACCGATGCGCAGCTCGAGGAGAACGACCACTGGACGCCGCCGTACATGCGTCCGGGCAAGGACGATCCGCGCATCCGCTACATGCTGGAGCGTCGCCGTGTACTCGGCGGGTTCCTGCCCGAGCGCCGCGGCCACCGGGCAGCCCCGCTGCCCATCCCCGACGAGAAGGCCTTCGCCGGCGTCCGCAAGGGGTCCGGTAACCAGCCGGTGGCGACCACCATGGCCTTCGTCCGGCTGCTCAAGGACCTCATGCGCGACAAGAAGTTCGCCCCGCACGTCGTGCCGATCATCCCCGACGAGGCACGCACGTTCGGCATGGACTCGTTCTTCCCGACGATCAAGATCTACAACCCGAACGGGCAGAACTACACGCCGGTCGACCATGAGCTGATGCTCGCCTACCGCGAAGCCACCAACGGGCAGATCCTCGAGGTCGGCATCAGCGAGGCCGGGTCGATGGCCGCCTTCACCGCCGCCGGGTCCGCCTACGCCACTCACGGCGTGCCGATGGTACCGGTCTACGTGTTCTACTCGATGTTCGGCTTCCAGCGCACCGGTGACGCGATCTGGGCGGCGGGCGACCAGATGGTTCGCGGATTCCTCGTGGGCGCGACGGCCGGGCGCACGACCCTGACCGGTGAGGGTACCCAGCACATGGACGGTCACAGCCCGTTGCTGGCCGCCACCAATCCCGCGGTGGCCACCTGGGATCCGGCCTACGGCTATGAGATGAGCTACATCGTCCAGGACGGCCTGCGGCGCATGTACGGGGACAACCCCGAGGACGTCATCTACTACCTGATGGCCTACAACGAGCCCATGCCCCAGCCGGCCGAGCCCGAGCACCTTGTCGTCGAGGACCTGCTCAGAGGTATGTATCTGCTCAAGGAGGGCAGCTTCGACGGGGTCGGAACCGACGCCCGGAGGGTGCAGCTGCTCGCGTCCGGGGTCGGCGTCCCATGGGCACTGGAAGCCCAGGAACTGCTGAAGCAGGACTTCGGAGTGGTCGCCGATGTGTGGAGCGTCACCAGTTGGGGTGAGTTGCGCCGCGACGGCCTGCGCTGCGACGAGCACAACCTGCTGCACCCCGACGAGGAGCGAGAGGTTCCGTTCGTCACCCGGGTGCTGCAGGGTCGGCCCGGTCCGATCATCGCCACCAGCGACTACATGCGCCAGGTGCAGGACCAGATCGCCCAGTGGGTCCCGGGACGCTTCCGGTCCCTCGGGGCCGACGGGTTCGGGTTCTCCGACACCCGCCAGGCCGCCCGGCGGTTCTTCCACATCGACGGCCCGTCGATGGCGGTGGCGGCGCTGCAGCAGCTGGCCGAGGCCGGGGAGGTGCCGGCCGAGTGGGTCACCCGCGCGGTCGACAGCTACCGCCTGCTCGACGTCTCCGCGGGGTCGTCCGGTCACGCGGGCGGCGACGCCTGACCCCGGGGCTCGCGCCGGATCAAAGCCCCACGGCGGCCCCACCCAGGGAACTTCCCGACGGTGGGGCCGCCGTCGGCTTTGTGCGGAGAACGACCCGATGTTTCCACGGACCCCGTGGATCTGGCAGGCTGGGCGTCGAAGCTCCCGGGCAGGGACGCTGGATCGAGAAAGGATCGTACGTGGTGACGCCACCGGGAGGCCCGATCGTCCTCGGCCTGTCAGCTGGGCAGATGGTTCAGGAACTGGGCTGGGACTCCGATGTCGATGAGGACGTCCGCACCAGGATCATGGAGGCGGTCGAAGGCGACCTGGTCGAGGAGGTCGACGATGCGGTCGACGTGGTGCTGCTGTGGTGGCGCAGCGACGACGGCGACCTCGTCGACGCGCTGGTCGACAGCCTCACCGACCTCACCCCCGACGGATACGTCTGGGTGTTGACGCCGAAGGTCGGCCGACCTGGCGCGGTCGACCCCGCAGACCTGGCAGAGGCCGTGAGCACCGCGGGCATGGCCCTCACCAGCACGGTCGCCGCCGGCCCCGACTGGCAGGCGCACAGGGTCGTACGGCCCCGCAACGGGCGCCGTTGACGCAGCACCGGAGGGCCGACCGCCCGGCGACCGGTCACTGACCGGGGCGTGCCGGGCACGTCGCGGGCCTCGTGGATTGCTGGCAGGATGGACGCGTCGTCACAGGCCGACCACAGGGCACGCCGGATCCCATGCGTCCGGACCGACGGCCCGCGGCCGGCCTGTGCAGCCATCTCGCGGCGCCCGCCCGTGCGCGGTGCGCCCGGCCCCGACCCGAGGAGACCATCGCGTGAACCCCGAAGCCCCCTCTGTTCCGTCCCCCGCGCCCACCCGCTACACCGTCGGCATCGTCGGCGGCGGCCAGCTGGCCCGGATGATGCACCAGGC
>JAJXWF010000231.1 GCA_021781735.1 Actinomycetes bacterium | reverse complement strand
GTGCCGTAGGCCGTGGCTCGCACGGCGGTCGGGAACCGCTCGGTGAGGTAGGCGCCCATCGGCCCGTAGGCACAGACGGTGACGGACTGCAGTGCGGCCACCCCCAGCGCTGCGCGCAGGAGCCCGGGCGAGGCGCTGGTCGCCCAGAGCCACAGCGGGGGCGAGGCCACCAGGGCGACGCCGGCCCAGATGACGAGCAGCCTGCGGCGGCCGAGGACGGTGGAGAGGTGCCCCGAGGCGACCATGACCAGGGCCTCCACCACGGCGGCGGCACCCATGGCGAGTGCCACCCCGGTCGGGTCGAGATGGGCGTCCGTGGACAGGCGCTGTGCCATCACGATGACGGCCATGTTCGTCATCAGCCATAACCCGGTCATGAGTGAGAACACCTGCCAGAACGAGCGAGCCCACCGGCCTGCGAGAACGTCTCGCAGTCCCGGCCGGTCGGCTCGGAGTCGTCCGGGGGTGAAGTTGCCGGCGTCCACCACTCGGCGCGAGTAGTAGACGAGCATCAGCACCGAGGCCAGCGCGCCCACTCCGAAGGGGACGCGCCAGCCCCATGCCGCATATTCACCGCGGCCCAGGCCGAGGAGCAGCCCGACGGTGACGAAGGCGACACTCGCCTGCGCCCACGGGGACATCGACATGACGAGTCCGGATACCAGGCCGCGTTGACGAGGCCGGGACCACTCCATCGCGAGCGGGATGGCGGAGGTGTATTCCCCGGCGAGAAACACCCCACCCAGGAACCGCAGCAGGATGACAAGCACCATCGTCCACACGCCCAGAACCTGGTGAGTGGGCAGGAGGGCGATGGCGCCGGTCGCGACAGCGGTTCCCGCTATCGCGACGCGGGTGGTCTTCACCCGGCCGAGGGTGTCTGCGATGGGGCCGAAGATCATTGCGCCGACCGGCCGTCCGATCAGCGTGGCCATGACGACGTAAGCGACGCTCGACGCGACCGCGGACGGGCCCGCAAGCACCGGCAGGGCCGGCCCCAGGGTGGTTACCGGCAGGAAGATGTGCATCTGGTCGACGAAGTTCCCCGCGATCCCACCCCGGAGCGCCGCCCGTCGTGCCCGCGGCAGGCGGACGCCCGTCTCCGCGGCGGAGACCACCCCCTGAGCAACCGCGCTCATGCCTGGTCCCCGGACAGTCCGGCCGCCTGCACGTCGGCATCCACGTACAACCCCGATCCGAGTGCCACGAACTGGGCCGACTTCTGCCGCATCCCGTCGAGCGTGTAGGTGTCGCGGATGTCCTGACTGATCCGCATCGAACAGAACTTCGGCCCGCACATCGAGCAGAAGTGCGCGGTCTTGGCCGGCTCCGCAGGCAGCGTTTCGTCGTGAAAGGCCTCGGCGGTCTCCGGGTCGAGCGCGAGCGCGAACTGATCCCGCCAGCGGAACTCGAAGCGCGCCTTGCTCATCGCGTCGTCGCGGTCCCGCGCCCCCGGATGGCCCTTGGCCACGTCGGCGGAGTGCGCGGCGATCTTGTAGGTGATGACGCCGGTCTTGACGTCGTCGCGGTTCGGCAGGCCCAGGTGCTCCTTGGGCGTCACGTAGCAGAGCATCGCCGTCCCGTGCATGGCGATGACAGCCGCCCCGATCGCCGAGGTGATGTGGTCGTATCCCGGGGCGATATCGGTGACCAACGGACCGAGTGTGTAGAACGGCGCGCCATGGCACCAGTCCTGCTCCAGCTCGACGTTCTCGGCCACCAGGTTGAGCGGCACGTGCCCCGGACCCTCGACCATGACCTGCACGTCGTGGGCCCAGGCCCGCTCGGTGAGCTCCGCCAGCGTCCGGAGTTCCGACAGCTGCGCCTCGTCGTTGGCGTCGGCCGTGGAGCCCGGACGCAGCCCGTCGCCCAGAGAGAACGAGACGTCGTAGCGGGCGAAGATCTCGCAGAGCTCGTCGAAATGCTCGTACAGGAAGGACTCCTGGTGATGCGCCAGCATCCAGGCGGCCATGATCGAGCCCCCGCGGCTGACGATGCCGGTGACCCGGCGCGCGGTGAGCGGCACGTAGCGCAACAGGACGCCGGCGTGGATCGTCATGTAGTCGACGCCCTGCTCGGCCTGTTCGATGACGGTGTCGCGGAAGACCTCCCAGGTGAGCAGTTCGGCCCGGCCGTTGACCTTCTCCAGGGCCTGGTAGATCGGCACCGTGCCGATGGGCACCGGGCTGTTGCGCAGGATCCACTCCCTGGTGGTGTGGATGTCGTCGCCGGTGGACAGGTCCATCACGGTGTCGGCGCCCCACCGGGTGGCCCACGACAGCTTTTCGACCTCCTCGGCGATGCTGCTCGTCACCGCCGAGTTCCCGATGTTCGCGTTCACCTTGGTGAGGAACGCACGGCCGATGATCATCGGCTCGCACTCGGGGTGGTTGATGTTCGCCGGGATGATCGCTCTCCCGGACGCCACCTCGCTCACCACCCGCTCGACCGGCATGTTCTCCCGCAGGGCCACGTAGCGCATCTCGGTGGTGACGACTCCCAGGCGGGCGTAGTGCATCTGCGTCACGGTGGCAGCTGAGCGGGCCCGCCGGGGTGCGCGCTGCTCCCCGCGCCACGCCGCAGACGCCTCGCCCCGGCGCACCGCGGACGTGCCGTCGTCGGTGAGGTGTCGCCCGCGCCCGGAGTACGACTCCGTGTCGCCGCGCTCGGCGATCCAGGCCTCACGCAAGGGTGGGAGACCCACCTCGGGGACCGAGCCCGGCCCGGAGGTGCGGTACACGAGAACGTCGTCATTGGTGCTGCCGTCGGGCGAATCGGCCAGGCTGATCGCGGTCACGGGCACCTCGATCTCGCCGTCGGTCAGGACGTGGGCACGGTGTTGAGGATGGACTTCTGCCATGGCTGTCTCTCTTCCTTCGCCGGCATGACCCGGACAGGTTCAAACGGTCCAGGCAGCGTCAGCCTGATCTCAGCCCCTGCTGGGGCTCCCGTGGGATCGGCTTCACCCTAAGCCCTGCCTGGGCGCCGGCCAAGTTCCGAACTCGACTTCGGACGGGGACGGACCGGACGCGAGAATCGGTGGATGACCATCCCCCGCCTGCTGTCCATCGCCGGTTCCGACCCCTCCGGGGGCGCCGGCATCCAGGCCGACCTGAAGACATTCCTCGCGCTCGACACCTACGGCATGGCGGTCATCACCGCGATCACCGCCCAGTCCACCCGGGGGGTCGCGGCCTGCCACCCGCTGGACGCCGGGCTGGTGGCCGAGCAGCTCGACACCCTGCTCGCGGACATCAGTCCGGACGCCGTGAAGGTGGGCATGCTGGGCTCGGTTGAGATCGCCTCCGTGGTCGCCGAGCGCTTGGCCGGGCCCCTGGCGGGGACGCCGAGCGTCCTCGACACGGTGATGGTGTCGAGCTCGGGGGCGAGTCTGCTGACCGACCCCGTCGCCGCCCTACGCGGGTTGCTCCCGCTCGTCGATGTCGTGACACCGAACCTGGACGAGGCAGCCCTCCTCACCGGGACACCGGTGGCCCGCAGCGTTTTGGAGATGATCGACCAGGCCGAGCAGGTCGCCGCTCTCGGAGCCCGCCGAGTGCTGCTCAAGGGTGGCCACCTCTCCCAGGAGCCGGCGGCCGTCGACGTGTGGTGGGACGAGACCGGACCCCGACTCCTCGAGTCCCCGCGGATCCCCACCCGGCACACGCACGGGACGGGCTGCACGCTCAGTTCCGCCATCGCGGCCCTTCGGCCGCGGCGTCCCGGCTGGGAACAGGCGGTGAGCGACGCCAAGGCGTGGCTGACGGATACCATCCGAGGCGCGGATGATCTGCAGGTGGGGCACGGGAACGGGCCCCTCGATCACGGCGTCCGCCTTCGTCGAAGGCAGCAGCCGGACCGGTGAACGGGTGCGCCGGCTCGCGTGGGGTGAGGAAGCACTGACCCTTGATCTGTCCGGCTGAGGACCAGG
>JAJXWF010000230.1 GCA_021781735.1 Actinomycetes bacterium | reverse complement strand
GGTGACCAGCACCGGGGTGGCCAGCGAGAGGCCCGCCTCCTCGATGACGGCGCGGTCGAAGGTGACGAGCTTGGTGCCCGCCTCGATCACGTCTCCACGATGGACGAACACCTCGAAGCCCCTGCCTTCGAGCCCGACGGTGTCGATACCGACGTGGATCAGCAGTTCCACGCCGCTGTCCAGTTGCAGGCCGATGGCGTGCCCGGTGTCGGGGGCCACGATCACCTTGCAGTCGGCGGGCGCATACACCGTGTCGCCGGTCGGATGGATGCCGACGCCGCGGCCGACGGTCCCCTTGGCGAACACGGGGTCGGGAACCTCGCTCAGCGGGATGATCCGCCCGGCCAGCGGGGAGGGGATCGTGGTGATGGTGCCGGGAACCATCGCCGGCTTCTGCGGCCTCGCCGCGGCGGGAAGGGCGGCCTCGGCGGCCAGTTGGGCCTCGAGGAGCAGGTCAGCCTCCTGCTGGTCGCGCTCGGCGAGGAACAGCGCGCGCTGCTCGGGCGTGCGGTAGTCGCTGATGATGACCAGGGTCATCGCGGTGAAGAACGCCGCGGTGATCGCGATGATGTAGTGCAGCGTGCCATGGAACACCGGGATGGTCAGCAGCGAGGTGAAGGCGAACGCCTGGGTGGTGAGGCCGCCACCGATACCGCTGATGACACCACCGACGAGGCAACCGACCAGCATGCGGGGGTAGATCCGCTTGAAGCGCAGATGGATACCGTAGAGGCTCGGCTCGGAGATGCCGCCCAGCAGGCCTGCGGCCAGTGCCCCGATGGCGGTTTGGCGCATGGTGTAGTCACGGTCGCGCCACGACAGGAACAGCACCCCGGCGGTCGCGCCGAAGCAGGCGAAGTTCCACGAGCCCATCGGGCCCTGGATGAAGTCGTAGCCGAGGGTCTGGATGTTCAGCAGCATGATCGCGTTGATGGGCCAGTGCAGTCCGAGCGGCACCATGAACGGGTAGGCCAGCGGGATGATGATCGCGAAGATGAACGGCGACACGTCGTTGATCGACTTCAGCACGTGGGCCAGCCCCGCACCCGCGTAGACGCCGATCGGGCCGATGAGGAAGGCCGTCAGCGGAAGCATGATCAGCATGGCCAGGAACGGCACGAAGATCAGCTGCACGTGCTCGGGGATGATCTTCTTGAGCCACTTGTAGAGCGGGCCGAGGATGCCGGCCATGAGCAGCGGCGGGAACACCTGGGAGCCATACCCGAAGACCGTGAGCGGCAGCCCGAAGATATTGACGATCTTCACGTCGCTGCCGAACACGTTGGCCGTGTGCGCCGCGCTCGCCAGGCCGCTGAAGCCGGGCAGCATGACGAGGGCCATGATCGAGAAGCCGATCCAGGGGTCGGCGCCCACCTTCTTGCTGGCGTTGTAGGCCACCATGAGCGGCAGGAAGTAGAACACCGTCTGCCACAGCAGGTTCACGAACGACCACGACGTGGGCAGGTTGGTGCGCGGGTCGGCCCAGTTGCCGATCACGTGCGTCGTCGCCATGAGCGACATGAACGTGATGAACAGCGAGGCACCGAGCAGCGCACCGAGGATCGGGCGGAACGAGTCGCCGAGGAACTCGAAGAAACTGTCGAGCCAGGCGAACTTGCCGCGGGCCGCCCGGGCCTGGGCCTTCACCTCGGCGTCGGTGAGGGTCTTGGGGCCCGTGCCGGACATGTTGGGGAGGGCCATGATGTCGTTGTAGACGGTCTGGACGCCACCGCCGATCACGACCTGGAACCGGTTGCCCGCCTGGGGGACCGAGCCCATCACGCCGGGGATGGCGTCGACCGCCTTCTGGTCGACGCTCGCGGCGTCGATCAGCTGGAACCGGAGCCGGGTGGCGCAGTGCGTCAGGCTCTGCACGTTGGACGGGCCGCCGAGCGCCTGGACGATGTCGGCGGCGGGGGATGTGGCCATGGACTACCTCTCTCACAGCTTGGAGCGGCTGGCGTGACACCAGTACCTCTGGGGAAGGATCCGGTCGGGGCGAAGCCCGGCGGGGGTCCTCCATCGCTCGGAAACAGCACACGAACGCCCCAATAGGGTAAGCCACGCGACCTGGGCAAGTGGGGATACCCCCCAATAACCCTGGTTCGACCCTGAGACAAAATCGGTCCGAACGTACGACGGGCCCGGGACGTCGTCCCGGGCCCGTCGTACGAGCTGGTGGTGAGTGCCGGATCCGGCCTCAGCGCTGGTCGAGCGGCACGTAGGAACGTTGGCTCTCGCCGGTGTAGATCTGGCGCGGCCGGCCGATCTTCGTGCCGGGGGTGTAGTGCTGCTCGCGCCACTGTGCGATCCAGCCGGGGAGGCGTCCGATGGCGAACAGCACGGTGAACATGTTGACCGGGAAGCCCATGGCCTCGTAGATGAGGCCCGAGTAGAAGTCGACGTTCGGGTACAGCTTGCGCGACTGGAAGTAGTCGTCGCTGAGGGCGGTCTGTTCCAGTTCCTGGGCGATGTCGAGCAGGTCGCGGCGCCCCTCCCGGAGCTTCAGGACCTCGTCGGCGTGCCGCTTGATGATGTTCGCGCGCGGGTCGAAGTTCTTGTAGACGCGGTGCCCGAACCCCATCAGCCGGATGCCGGACTCCTTGTTCTTCACCTTGTTGACGAACTCCTGCACGCTCATGCCCGAGTCCTTGATGGCCTGGAGCATCTCGAGCACCTCCTGGTTGGCGCCGCCGTGCAACGGCCCCGACAGGGCGTTCACGCCCGAGGCGACAGAGGTATAGATGTTCGCGCCCGACGATCCGACCAGACGGACAGTGGATGTCGAGCAGTTCTGTTCGTGGTCGACGTGCAGGATCAGCAACACCTCGAGGGCCCTGGTGATCCGTGGGTCGAGTTCGTAGGGTTCGGTCGGGTAGCCGAAGCTCATCCGGAGGAAGTTGTCGATGTAGGACAGCGAGTTGTCGGGGTAGAGCGTGGGCTGGCCCATCGAGTTCTTGTACCCGTAGGCGGCCAGCGTGGGCACCTTACCCATGAGGCGCTCGGTGGCCCGCTCGATCTCCGGGTCGGAGAACCCGATGGAGTCGAGATTGAACGTCGACAGGGCCATGATGCCCGCCGACAGTACGGGCATGGGGTGCGATCGGCGCGGGAACGTGCGGAACAGGTCACGCATGCGTTCGTCGATCAGGGTGCTGCGGCGGATGCGGTCCTCGAAGTCGTGCAGCTCCTGCTGCGAGGGCAGGTGTCCGTAGATGACCAGGAAACTTGTTTCGAGGAAGGTCGACTTCTCGGCGAGCTGCTCGATCGGGTAACCCCGGTACCGCAGGATGCCCTGGTCGCCGTCGATGAAAGTGATTGCCGACTCGCAGGACGCCGTGTTCACGAAACCCTGGTCGAGGGTCACCGCGCCGGTGTCGGCGAGCAGGCGAGCGATGTCCAGGCCGTCGTTGCCTTCGGTGGCGCGGACGACCGGGAAATCCAGTTCGTGATCGCCGTAGGTCAGGTGGGCGCCGTCAAGCGTCATGGGCTTCCTCCTCGAGGCCTGAGTGGCCCCCGGGGTGGGGCCGAACTACGGCTCACAGTAGCGCGGGGCTCCATGCGGCTCATAAAGCGAGGTCGCCCTGTGCCGGTGCCCCCGGGGGTTTCAGTGGGCGGCGACCTGACGGCGTGCCGTCCACCACCGGGTGATCGGGGGCTCGGCCAGCATTCCCACGGCCACGGCGATGATGCCGATCACGGCACCGGCCACGATGTCCTGGGTGTGGTGCACGTGCGACGCAACGCGGGCCCAGCCCACGAAGGCGCTCACCACCAGCAATGCGACGCCCAGCCACCGGCGGTAGAGGATCACCAGCAGCGACACCGTCACGACCATCGTCGTGTGGTCGGAGGGGAACCCGTTGTCGGCCACGTGCGGGAACAGGGGCTTCACCGCGGGGTTGACGACGAACGGTCGGGGATCGTTGTGCGCCATCTGGAAC
>JAJXWF010000229.1 GCA_021781735.1 Actinomycetes bacterium | reverse complement strand
TCCCGACGACCTACGAAGAGGCCGCCATGATCGACGGGGTCACAAGGTTCGGGGCCCTGCGCCGGATCATCTTCCCGCTCATGCTTCCCGGCATGATCGTGGCGATGGTCTTCGCCCTGCTGGTCGGATGGAACGATGTGCTGTTCGCCAGTGTGCTGACCAATCCCGACACCCAGACGGCCGCAATCCAATTGCAGGTGTTCGCCAACAGCACCGATGGCGGAGTACTGCCGCTCTACGGCCAGTTGATGGCCGCCTCGCTGATCTCGGCTGCCCCCGTCGTCGTGCTGTACATGATTTTCCAACGCCAACTCGTCGGTGGGCTCACGGCCGGTGGCGAGAAGGGCTGACGAGTGCTCGCGTGCCGACCGGTGGTTGAGCTGATTCTGAAGGAGACATGATGTGGACCCTGTCCGGTTTCGCCGATGAGATCGATGCCGACCTCGAGACCCAGTGCCGGGTGCTCGATGAACTCGGCATCGGCCACATCGAGTTGCGCAGCGCGTGGGGAGTGAATGTGCTCGACCTCTCCGACACCCAACTCCGGCGCGCGGAGGGCATCCTGGGGCAGCACGGCATCCAGGTGTCCTCGATCGGCTCACCGATCGGCAAGATCTCCATCACCGACGACTTCGACGCCCATCTCATGCGGATGGACCGCTGCCTCGAGGTGGCGTCGAGGCTGCACGCGCCGTTCATCCGGCTGTTCTCCTTCTTCATCCCGCGGGATCATGACCCGGCGCAGTACCGCGACGAGGTCATCCGGCGGATGCGCGCGCTCACCGAGCGGGCGCAGGACTCGGGCGTCGTGCTGCTGCACGAAAACGAGAAGGAGATCTACGGCGACGTGCCCTCCCGCGTTCTCGACATCGTCACCTCGGTCGATTCGCCCACCCTGCGGCTCGCCTGGGACGCCGCCAACTACGTTCAGTGCGGCGTCCGGCCGTTCACCGAGGGCTACGACGCGCTGCGTCCCTACACCGTGTACATCCAGATCAAGGACGCCCTCCTCGCCACCGGGGAGGTCGTGCCGGCGGGAGAGGGCGACGGTCAGGTGCGCGACACCATCCGGGCGTTGCGGGCCGACGGCTTCGACGGCTTCTTCTCGATGGAACCTCACCTGGCCAGGACGGATTCCCTGGGTGGCTTCTCGGGTGCCGACGAGTTCCGCCGGGCCACGAGGACGTTCACCGCACTGCTCGCCGACGAAGGGATCTCGTACCAGTGAACACCGACACACCGCGGGAGAAGATCCGGTTCGCCGTCATCGGCGCCGGGAACATCGGGCCCGTGCACGCGCGGGCCCTGCTCGAGCTGGGGGATTCCGCCGATCTGGTGGCCATCGCCGACGAGGTGCCCGAAAGGGCCGCCGACCTGGCGGCCCGGGCTCGGGAATGGGGCGGCCACCCACGGGCCACGAGCGACGTGTCCGCACTGTTGGCGTCCGACCAGATCGACGCGGTCTGCGTCTGCGTGCCCAGCGGGATGCACGCCGATGTCGCCGTCGCCGCCCTGCACGCAGGCAAGCACGTGGTCGTCGAGAAGCCGATTGAGGTGAGCCTGGAGGGCGCCGACCGGATCATGGCCGCCGAGGCGGCGTCCGGAGGGACGGTCACAGTCGTCTCGCAGCATCGTTTCGACCCCTCGACCGAGAAGGTCCTCGCCTCTGTGCGGGCCGGTCGGCTCGGCACCATCACGTCGATCATCGCGTCACACGCCTGGTGGCGGGGCCAGAGTTACTACGACTCCGGCGAGTGGCGGGGCACCTGGGCACTCGACGGCGGGGGCGCGACGATGAACCAGACCGTGCACACGATCAACCTGCTGCTGGCGCTCGCGGGCACCCCGGTGGAGGTCTTCGCCTACACCGCCCGCCTGGCCCACGAACGGATCGAGGTGGAGGACACCGCCGTCGCTGTGGTGAAGTTCGAGTCCGGAGCCCTCGGCATGATCCACGCGACCACGGCCGCCTACCCCGGACTCGACGCGCGGCTCTCGGTGTACGGCTCGAAGGGATCAGCGGTGATCAGTGACGACGGCTTGGTCTACTTCCACGAGACCGTCGGTGACGCCGCCGAGATCGCGATGTCCGCGGGCACCTCAGGAAACCAGGTGACCGACGACGACCGTCCGGGCCCGACGGCGGGCGGCCTGGGCACGGCCCATCGGGCGCAGCTCGCGGATTTCATCGACGCGGTCCGGTCCGGACACCCACCGCGGGTGACCACGGCCGAGGCCCGCACCACCCTCGCCGTGATCCTGGCCATGTACGAGTCGGCGCGCACGCACCAACCCATCGCGATCACGGCGAACCGACAGGGATGATCCCGATGGTCGGCAGGCCGTCCGGGACGCCAATCACCTCCGGATCGGATGGACGCCGCGATCCCGGGCTGCGAATTCTCCGCCGGAGGCATCGGCGGCCCGGTATCGGGGTTCCGGGAATGACCTCCGAGCCACCCCCGCCGGTCATTCCCGGAACACGTCGATCTGTGCCCCGAGTTTGTTGAGGCGCTCGGGCAGGTCCTCGTAGCCTCTGTTGATCACATACACGTCGCGAAGGACCGACGGGCCACGCGCGGCCATTGCCGCGAGCAGCAGGCACACGGCCGGACGCAGCGCGGGGGGGCACACCATGTCGCGGCCCCGCCAGCGCGTGGGGCCGGTGACGATCAGCCGGTGGGGGTCGAGCAGTTGGACGCTGGCCCCGAGTTTGGCCAGCTCGAGCAGGTGAATCGCCCGGTTCTCGTAGACCCAGTCGTGCACGAGCGTCTGGCCCTCGGCCACGGCCGCGATCACCGCGAAGAACGGCAGGTTGTCGATGTTGAGCCCGGGGAACGGCAGCGGGTGGATCTTGTCGACCGGTGCGACGAGATGACTCGGATGCACCGTGATATCGACCAGGCGGGTGAAGTTGTTGCGGCTGGTGTACTCATCGGACAGCGTGACCCGCAGGCCCATCTCGTGCAGCACGGCGAGTTCGATCTCGAGGAATTCGATCGGGCAGCGCGTGATCGTCAACTCCGAGTGGGTGACGATACCCGCGGTGATGAGGCTCATCGCCTCGATCGGATCCTCGGACGGTGAGTAGTCGACGTCACGATCGATGCTGTTGAGCCCGTAGATCGTGAGAGTGGTCGTTCCGATCCCGTCGATCTGGACGCCGAGTTCCTCCAGGAAGATGCACAGGTCCTGAACCATGTAGTTCGGACTCGCGTTGCGCAGGATCGTCTTTCCTGGCGTGACGGCCGCGGCCATCAGCGCGTTCTCGGTGACGGTGTCGCCCCGCTCGGTGAGCGTGATCCGCCGCTCGACGGCGACGTCTCCGCCGACCCTGGCCCGGTAGAAGCCCTCGGTGGCGACGACCTCGAGCCCGAAGTGCCGCAGCACCTGCAGGTGCGGTTCGATGGTGCGGGCGCCCAGGTTGCAGCCGCCGGCGTAGGGCAGGTGGAACTCGGGGTACTGACGCAGCAGCGGGCCGAGGAACATGATGACGCTGCGGGTGCGCCGGGCGGCGGCGAGGTCCATGCCGTCGAGGTTGAGTTCCTCGGGACGCTGCAACGTGAGGGTGCCGCGGTCGTCGCTCCAGGTCGCCTCCACGCCGATGCTCGTGAGCACCTCGAGAATGCGGTTGACCTCCTCGATCCGCGCGACCCCGCGCAGCACGGTGCGACCCCGGTTGAGCAGGCTGGCGCACAGCAGGGCCACGGCCGCGTTCTTGCTCGAACGCACCTCGATGCTTCCCGACAGCTTCGTCTCACCCTGGATCCGGAAGTTGATCGGCCCGGTGGCGGGGGAGGTGATGAGGGGACTGTCGAGCGCGTCGGCGATCCGGTTGATCATCTCGAGGCTGAGATTCTGGTTGCCGGCCTCGATCCGGTGCACGGCGCTCTGACTGGTGTTCAGCTCGGCGGCCAACTGCTGCTGGGTGAGCCCGCGCTGCTTGCGC
>JAJXWF010000228.1 GCA_021781735.1 Actinomycetes bacterium | reverse complement strand
AACCAGAAAACTGGCCTCTCACTAGGGGTGAGTAACGGGATTCGAACCCGCGACATCCTGGACCACAACCAGGTGCTCTACCGACTGAGCTATACCCACCATGCGGCCGCGTGTCCGCGACGGCGTGACAAGAGTAGCGGAACCTCCGGAGCGGGGGAAATCGGCTCCTCGGCCTATTCGGCCGTCTCCGGGTCGAGCGGCACGGCCCCGGTGAGCGAACCCTGGTGCCGGCGCGCGATGACCCGCGAGTCGGCGGTGGAAGGCCCGGGCGGGGCGACGAACACCGCGTCCCGGTAGTAACGGAGCTCCTCGATCGACTCCTGGATGTCGGCCAGCGCCCGGTGGTTGCCGCTCTTGGCCGGCGCTTGATAGTAGGCGCGGGGGAACCAGCGGCGGGCGAGTTCCTTGATGCTCGACACGTCGACGTTGCGGTAGTGCACCCACTGCTCGAGTTCGGGCATCTCACGGGCGAGGAACATGCGGTCGGTGCCGATCGTGTTACCCGCCAACGGCGCCTTGCGTTCGACCGGCACGTAGGTGCGCACATAGTCGAGCACCGCCTGCTGGGCTTGTTCGAGGCCTAGACCGGCGTCGAGCTCGTCGATGAGCCCGGAGGTGGTGTGCATCTCGCGGACGAAGTCGCTCATCTGCTCGAGCGCCTCCGCCGGAGGCTTGATGATGACGTCGACGCCCTCACCCTGTACGACGAGATCGCCGTCGGTCACGAGCGCAGCCACCTCGATGAGCACGTCCCTGTCGAGGTCGAGCCCGGTCATCTCGCAGTCGATCCACACCAACATGTCATTCACAGGGCATCACCTTACGTGGTCGGGGCCCGGCGCTCGGGACGTCCGGGCACCCATCGTCCGAGCCAGGCGGCGCCGGCCCACGACAGCACGCCGAGCACCAGGGACGCCGCGGCGAGCGGCGCCGCGACGGTGACAAGCGTGATCACCAGCGGCCCGCTGGAGTTGCCCGCGTCGCCGAACAGGCGCCACACGGACAGGAATTGGGGACGTCCGACCGGTGGCGACGCGTCGGATCCGAGGGTCATCACGATCCCGGACGAGGTGCCGTTGCCGATGCCGAGCAGGGCGGCAACCGCCGCGATGGCCCAGGCGGTGTGCGCCAGCGGCAGGATGGCCATGCCGACTCCCATCACGACCATCGCGGGCACCACGACCCACCAGCGTCCGAACCGGTCCATGATCCAGCCCCCCGGGAAGAACAACAGCACGTCGAAGCCCATGCTCAGCGCGAAGACGAGGCTCGTGGTCGAGGCCGACAGGCCGTGGCTCTCGCACCACAGGGGGATGATCGCCTGGCGGGCGCTGCGGATCGCCATCAGCACGAGGACGCCGATGCCTTGCGTCGCGAACACCCTCTTGTGGTCGGAGATGATCGTGCGCACCGACGTCCGCCGGCTGGTGGCCAGGAGTTGGGCGTCGTGGACGAGGTCGGGAAGCGCCCAGGTGACAACGGCTGCGGTGAGGCTCATGCAGGCGGCGAACGCGAACGCGTCCCGCGGGGTGCCGAGGGCGATGATGCCCGCCCCGATGAGCGGGCCGACGAAGAACCCGATCCGGAAGACGCCGCCCAGGCTCGACAGGGCACGGGCGCGGAACCGGAGCGGGATCGCTTCGGTGAGGTAGGTCTGGCGGGCCAACCCGAACACCGCGCCCGCCATCCCGTCGATGAACACGGCGAGGCCGAGGGTGGCGATCGAGCCGGAGAAGAACATGCCCGAGAGGGCCGAGGCGTCGAGCAGGCAGGCGGCGATCATCGCGCGCCGGTCACCGAGCCGCGCGGCCAGCCAGCCGGCCGGCAGGTCACCGACGACCTGGCCGATGCCGAGCAGCGCCGTGATGAACGCGGCCGTCCCGATCGATGCTCCCTCGCGCAGGGCGATGACGGCGATGAGGGGGATGACCGCGCCGTAACCGATCGACGAGAGCAGGGTGGGGCCGTAGCCGGACACGATGATCCGCCGCCACTGCCACCGGGTGAGTTCGACGGGATACGGCGCAGCCGGGTTACCGGCGTGGGGCGAAGTGGACGTGGTGCATCCTCGGCGTTGTCGACGGGTGGGAGGCCATGGCGCCCCAGGCAGGACTCGAACCTGCGCGCGACAGATTAGAAGGCTGCTGCTCTATCCGCTGAGCTACTGGGGCTTCGCGGTCAGTGTACCGGCGGGCGACGGGAGCGCTCACGGCCACCCGCGCCCCTCGGACACCCTCCAACCGACCGCGGTGAGCCCGTTTTGCGGGACGGCCCGCCGGGACGCCGCGCGGCGTCCGCTCTCGTGGCGGCGGCTACTCTGGTGGCCATGTCGGTGCAGCTGCTGCCGGGTCCCGAACCCAAGGTGATCCCCGAGCGGCGGGCGCGCGTGCTGTCGGGGCTGCCGCGGCCGGTGGAGCGTTCGGGGTCGTGGCTGGGCCGCACCGTGCGAAACCCGTGGGCGTGGTTGGTCCTCGGCCTGCTGCTCATGTATCCGCTGGGTATCTGGCAGATGTACGCCGTGCAGCACCCCGACCAGCACGTGCAGGGTCATGTGCTGCCAGGGCTCAACAACGACGCGCTGCGCGAAGCGGTGGGCCTGGCGGCGCCGACGGCGCTGGTGTGGACGCTGCTGTTCGTCTGGCTCGATCGGTTCCGCCGCCTGGCGCTGTGGATGTATCTCGTGGCGTGGGGATGGGGCGCGTCGATCGCGACGCTGGCCGCGATGTACCTCAACACCTGGTTGGGCGGGCTGATGATGGTCCGCGGCGCCGGCGATCCCGCTGCCGGAGCGCGGGCCGCGGTGTTCTCGGCCCCCTTCGTCGAGGAGGCGTGCAAGGCGTCGATCGTGTTCGCCCTGGCGGTGCTGGCCCGGCACCGCATCGCGAGCGTCCTCCAGAGCGTCACGCTGGCGGGCCTCGCGGCGACCGGCTTCGCGTTCACCGAGAACATCGTCTATTACGCGCGGGCCCGGGTCTACGCGTCCTACCAGCAGAGCGCGGGCAACGCCGACGCCGCCGTCGCCAGTATCGTGCAGCTGCGCGGCATCTACACCTCGTTCGGGCACATGTTGTTCACCTCGATGACCGGGATCGGTATCGGCATCGCGCTGCGCACCCGCAGCAAACTCGTCCGGGTACTGGCCCCGCTCACCGGTTACGTGCTGGCAGCCACGATGCACATGAGCTTCAACGGAGTGTCGAGTACCTCCGCGTCAACGGCCCAGCTCATGCCCTACTACTACCTGGCGCTCGGACTGGTCGCCTCGGTCGTGCTGTTCCTGGTGCTCCAGTCGATCCGCGAGTCGCGGCGCATCCGTCAGCGGCTCAGCGATTTCGTCCTGATGGGCTGGCTCGACGAGCGCGATCCCGTCGTCTTTTCGAGTTGGCGGCGGCGCTTCTGGCTGCTGCTGGTTGCGGCGCGGCGTGGACCCCGCGTCTGGAAGCCGACCCGCGATCTGATGGTGAGCATGACCGATCTGGCCTACACCCGGGACGCCGTCGTGCGTGGGGTCGTCGACGCGGCCGGCGACAGCTACGCGCGCACGCTGCTGATCGACATCGACCGGCTCCGACCACTCGCGCTCACCGAGACGGAGGGGCTGCGACTCGACATCCCCTGGCGGCGGCTCGGGTTCTGGCGTCGCAGGCCGCAGGCGTGGCTGCCGCCCCGGCAAGCCGCCTGGCCGGCGCCCGTGTCGGTTCGCGCCGAGCAGTGGCCCGCCCCACCCGCCGTGCGCCGCTGACCCTCGATCCGGTCGCGGCACGGCCGCATTCGCCGATGTGGCCTGTCGGGTCGTGGCTGGCATACTTGAGGGTCGGCGCCAACCGGTGCGAGACCACACGACGGAGGGCACAGCTCGTTCATGGCCGAATTCATCTACACCATGCACAACGTCCGCAAGACCATCGGTGACAAGCTCATTCTCGACAACGTCACCCTGTCGTTCTTCCCG